>CAZWOA010000004.1:0-27821 GCA_964635545.1 uncultured Marinilabiliaceae bacterium | reverse complement strand
AGGTGTTTGTGCACTCGTGCGTAGAAAGCTGCATTTACTTTTGATGCCACTTCGGGGAATGCCTCTTTGATGCTCTCGGCAGATGCATACTGCTCTTTATAGTACTCGTAATTGGGTATGGTACTCTTAATCTGGGTCAGAAGTGTTCTCCAACGCACCAGGTTAATCCAGTGTTTCTGCTCAAATGCAAACTCATAGTCCCACTCTTCATACAATTGTTGAAGGGAGATGGAAGTTAATCGGCCGCCATGCTCATAATGCCCTCCGTAGGCGCGTTCTCTCACTTTATTGATGAGGTTTAATGCCTCCTGATCTCGGTTAAGAAGTAACAATGCCTCAGCTTTTATCAGCAATACTTCTGCATATCTGAAGTCGATATGGTCGATTGAGTTGGGTTGGTCATCTACAGCGCGGAAGGTGCCATCGTTAACACGGTGAATCCATTTTCCGGGGCGCACAATGCTTATGGGCCAGGTAAGGGTATCCACTACGCCATCGGTGTATTCAACTTTTGTGGCATATGATAGGAAACGGCGGCTATCGAAACTGTCGGGAATACGGTTTTCAAGAGTTATATCGGCATAGCTGATGTGTGGGTCGGTACGTGGGCTTTTGGGCCATGTAAAACCACAGTGTGTCTGGTGGTTACCTTGTGCATCAATGCCGTCGCCTTCATGGTGGATTGAGTAGATAACTTCGTCGTTGTTCTCATTTATCTCACCCCAAATGGAGTTGTAGTCGGCCAATAAACGGTATTTACCGCTATCGATAACTTTGGATGCATAATCAACTGCCTTTTCAAGTTTGCTATTGTCGGCGGCTGGTTTTGCTGGGTCGTTGGTGCCCGAAAGAACACTCAATTCGCTCTGTGTTACCGGCTTCTGCCCCCATGTGAGGTATGCTTTAGCCAGTATGGTGTTGACAGCTCCCCGTGACGGATTTGACTTGTTGGAGTCAAACTCCGGCAGGTGCTCATACGCTTCGGTGAGGTCGGTGATTACTTGCTCATACACGTCATCTATTGAGGCTCGGCTCTTCTCGGTGCTTCCCGGTGTAAGAACAAGAGGCACTTCACCAAATATCTGCACCAGCTGGAAGTAGTTGTATCCTCTGATGAATTTCGCCCTTGCCACAAATAGGTCTTTATCTTTCTGTGTCAGACTATTGCTGACTTTGGCTGCCGATATTTCGTCAATGGCAAAGTTGGCGGCTCCTATACTTTTATAAAGCCTGTTGAATACTTTAATGGCATACCAGTTACTGGGTGTGGTCTCGAAGATACTCACCTGCGGGCCATCCTTCGAGTCATCAACCTCTTCGAATGAGATGGTGGTTTCGGTGTTCGATTCCAACAAGAATGTGTATGATGACGATAGGGTCTGTAGTGGTCCGTAAACCGCATTGGCCAACGATTCGGCCTCAGCCCTGGTGATTACCTTCGATTCACGCTCTTCGCCACCATCATCAGGCTTTGATGTCTCATTTTCGCACGATACAAGGGCGGTTGTAGCTATCGCAAACAATGTTGCCCAAAAGAAATTACGTGTTTTCATAGTCATTTAAAATTAAAGTTAATATAGGTGTAATGGTTAAAAATTAGTTTTTATAAAGTAATGCTTACTCCGGCCATCAGTGATTTTGAAGTGGGATAGACTCCCAAATCTATTCCTGATGCAACTTCAGGGTCGTAGCCTTTGTAATTGGTGATTGTAGCTATGTTGCGCGCCGAAACGAACAGCCTTGCTTTCACTCTGCTTGCCGCTCCTTTGAGTGGCAGTGTGTAGCCCAGTGTTATGTTGCGCAACTTTACAAATGATGCATCTTCCACATATCTGCTGTCCAACTCGGTGGTGCGGGTGCTGTTAAGATGTGGTATTGTGTTGCTTGGGTTATCATCCCTCCAGCTGTTGAGTAGTGCCGCCGACATGTTATATGAGTCATTGGGCCTCTCAAGGAACCTACGTAGCAGGTTATACACTTGCGCGCCATGCGATCCCTGCAACTGCACAAACAAATCGACTCGTCCCCAGGTGGCGGTGGTTGATAATCCATAGGTGAAATCGGGTTGAATGCTGCCTATGATTGTGCGGTCGTACTGTGGCGATATTTTACCGTCGGGCGTTCCGTTGGCACCACTAAGGTCTTTGTATTTTGCATCGCCAGGCTTCGTTACTCGCGAGCCCACCACAGGAAGAAGTGATGTATCTTCATTTTTTTGCACCACTCCATCGAACAGGTATCCGTAAAATGATCCCACAGCACTGCCCACGCTCAATATCTGCTCCTGCTCGGTGCCAATGGTCATCTGGTTGTATTCACCCAGTGATGTTATTCGGTTGATGTTGCGTGCAATATTTCCCGATACACTCCATGCAAATTTTTGATTATCAATAATATTGGTGTTGATTGATATTTCAAATCCCTTATTGGTTACATTACCGAGGTTTACCACCTGTTTCTCGTTAGAACCCGACCCGAGTGGCGCCGGCACTCTAAGCAGCAGGTCGCGTGTCTCTTTATGGTAAATATCGGCGGTTATCAGCACCCGGTTGTCAATCAGGCCGAAGTCAATACCTGCGTTGTATTCGGTGGTTGTCTCCCATTTTAATTTTGAGTTTCCTATGTTTTTCATGTCGTAGGCTGCTTGTCCGTTATATCGGCCCACATTGAAATATTTATCATATTCATCAAAATCAATCTCCTGATTTCCGGCCTCTCCATAAGTCAGTCTTAGTTTTAATGTGCTTATTGATAGAGGTTTACCTGCTAAAAAGCTCTCCTGGTCGATATTCCACGACAGTCCCACTGATGGGAAGTAGCCCCATTGATGACCTTTTGCAAATCGTGTAGATTTATCTGCTCTATAGGTTGCTGTAAGGTTGTATCTATCAAGCAATGTGTAGTTTATGCGTCCCAATAGCGATTTGAATGAAGCCTTTTGTCTTCTCGAAATGGGAGGGAGCTCATTGCCTGTTGCCAGGTTATCGAACGATTCCAGATGATTAGCCTTGCTCACCGAAAAACTGGTTTCTGTTGATTGATTGGTATATCCGCCCAATAAATCGATATAGTGTGCTTTGGATAACTGCTTGCTGTATGTTAGCAGATACTCGGTTTGCGATACATCCGTACGTCTGTTGCCGATGGCTCCCATGCCTCTTATATCCTGATTAAGACCTAGGGCTGTGTAGGGAGGCGCAAAGAAATTCTGTGTGATGTAATCGATATTGGTTCCGGCATTTATCCTGGCTTTTAATCCCTCTGCAATAGTGTATTGAGCATAAAAATTTGCCAGAAGAGATGTGTTGCGTGTCTGCCCAATGCTGTTTTTAAGGTCGGATACCGGGTTGGCAGCCTGGCCGTAATAGCTTAAGTAGCTGTATTCGAATGGGTTTTTATAGTTGTAACCACCATTTTTATCATACACGCTAAGCACAGGAGGCATATACAATGCGTAGGTCAATGAATTTGCGATTCCGTGTGAATAGGGCGAATCATTGTAATTGCTGCCTTCGAAGGTTGTGAGTGCATTCTGGGTGCTTTTATTGGCATTGGCTGTTACACCCACTGTGAGGTTTTTAAATATATCCTTATCAAGGTTTATTCTTGCGCTAAACCGCTCATAACCAGAGTTTATGATTATTCCCTCCTGATCGGTATAATTGGCTGATATCAGGAACCTCGATGACTCATCTCCACCGCTTATCGACACTTCGTGATTGTGTGTTATCCCGGTTTGAAGCACTTCACTCTGCCAATCGGTTCCCTTGCCGAAGGCTGCCAACTCAGCAGCAGTATAGTATTGTGCCGGTTTGTCGTTGAAGTATTCTTTCTGAATATCAAGCCATTGGCTCGCATCAAGAAGGTTAAGTTTCTTGGCAGGAATGTCAGCCGTGGCGCTATATTGGTAGTGAACCGAATTACTGTTGCGTCGCCCTTTGCGGGTTGTTACAAGGATAACCCCGTTGGCACCTCGCGAACCGTAAATTGCTTTTGCCGATACGTCTTTAAGCACTTCAATAGACTCTATATCAGATGGATTGATGGATGCCAGCGGGTTTAGACTGCCATCGATGCCGCCTATGCCGGTTTGGGTTGCATTTTTCTCACTGAAATATATAAATCCGTCGATAACATAGAGTGGTTCATTGCTGGCATATATTGAGTTGCCGCCACGTATCCGTATCTCGGCACCTGCTCCCGGTTGCCCCGATGACTGGGTGATGTTGAGTCCTGCTACTGAGCCGCCAAGCAACTCATTTATTGACTTTGCCGGCTGCTCGAGTGTGGTTTTTGATATCGATACCACAGCACCTGTCAGCTCTTTGCGTCGTTGGGTGCCATAGCCCACCACCACCACTTCCGAGAGGTCGGTAACATCCTCCTCTAAGGATATTTTGATGCTTTCATTTGGCTTTTTTATTACTGCCTCTTGAGGTTTATAACCAAGAAACTGAATAACTATAGTTACAGGAAAGCCATTCTGTGGCGTGAATGAGAATCGTCCGTCAATATCGGTCACGGCACCATTGGTGGTTGAAAGCTCTATTACCGATGCGCCCACAATGGGAGTGTTGGTTGAACGGTCGGCAATAACGCCACTTACAATATTTGCAGATGCTATGGTGAAAGTAGTTGATAATAACAGCGTTAGTGTAATCAGAGGTCGGGTTGTCAGTTTGAAAATTGTATTCATAATAAAGTTGGATTGTTGTGTTTTTTTAGATAAAAAAAAAGAGTTACAGGGGCTGTTTTATCATCTTCCTGTAACTCTTTCATTAGGTTATAATGGTTAGATTAGTCAGGAGGTGTTTTTAGTACAGCAGCACATTGGGTTGCATGAGCAGCAGCACATCATCACATAGCACATAACCATAGCAGCAACGAACTGGCTGTTATCCAAAGTAGATAGCAACGTGTTGGTTGACTGGTTGTTATATGTGTTAGTGATTGATTTCATTTCTTTTTCATTTATTGATATTGCAAAACTATGGATTTGTTGTGGATGCTGAAATACCACAATTGTGGTAAATTGACTTTTAAGTGCTACGGGCTTTAGCTCGTGGTAATACGAGTGCGGAGTAAGGACTTTAGTCCAAATAGAGTCTTGTAAAGCTGTTTTTTTTCTTAATTCCCTTAATGGTTTAAATTTTTTCTATAAACCTATCGCTCCTCTCGAGCTGACTTCTCTATTTTTGGTACTTTTCTATCTCTTACACCTCTGTTACTCTCTTATCTCCTTCTCCAATTGGCCAATTTGGTAAAAACCTGCCTTGTGATAGGATTTAGAAGTACTATCATTGATGCGTAAAATTTTGATTTAAAGGATGATATCGATTTTGTTACATCGTTTCTCCTATAAGCAGTTATTCGTCCGAGTACCTGGGTAGGAAGGATTTGGCCGTCATTGGTTATGCGTGCATCGCCGGCGGGAATGCAGTAATCTGCCTGTCTTTTTATTATACGGTGGGCAATCAATCTGTCATTGTCTCGCCATACTATTATGTCGCCTTTTTTTAATGATTCCCATTTCGCAGGTGTTACGGTTAGTTTGTCGCCGGGTTGTAGCAGTGGGTACATGCTGTAGCCTTCTGCATTTATCTCCACCTGATGGCCTTGAGAAAGCAGATTGATTATGGTATCGATGAATATGTTATTATCCAATTTCATTTCTTATCATATCTACTATTTCAGTATCGGGCTTAAAACCAAGCTCATGTATGGGGGTGTGGGCAGTAATATTGGATATTGTTGCTAAGTGCTTTTGAATATAACTGCTGTCGCCGAATTGCTGTATGCAGTTGGCCATTAGTAACATAACTGCTTTTGCTCCTTTTAAGGGGCGTATGTAATTTACTGGCGACTGATTTATTATAAACACTGCGTTGAGAGGTGCTTTACGGGGTGTGTCGTGGTAGTAAGGCATTGGTATATTGTGTATATCAATGCCTTGAGTAGTGGTAACTGCTATTATGTCGTCGTTTATTATTGTCGCACCTTTTTGCTGCCACAGTCGTGCCATGGTGCTTTTGCCTGTGCCCGAAACAGCCGTAAATATGTAACCTTTGCCGTTATCCAATACTCCTGATGAGTGTATCATCACTCCGTTTTGATGGTGTAGTATGCGCGATATCAGTAGGTTAGTAAGGGGGAAGAGGTAGAAGTCAAGCTTCTCGGGAATTATTGATATTGGTAGGTATTTTATGTAGATGTTGTTATTCTCAATGGTTAGCTCAACTCTTTTCCATGTTTGATGTTTGTGGAAGTTAATGATTAGCAGTTCTTTATCTTCCCGTGTGTGTATGGTCCAGTCAAAATCTACTGTATTGGCATCAAATGATTTACCTTCGAAACCAGCCGTTGCAATTTCGGTTTTCTCATTTTCAGAAATAGCAGAAAGTGTGACGTGGAAACCGGAGTGTGTTGCTATCTCATTAGTTATGAAACCTACAGCTGTGGTATGGGTAGTTTCAATAGCAAAAATGCCGGCGCTAACTTCGAAAGCTATGCCGGCAATATTGTAATGTGCTATATTTTGTTGTTGTTTCATCATTGATAATCGGGAGTACTACCACCAAAAGGCGTATTTGCGCCATAGCCAGACGAAGGGAGTTTAGCATCCGGAAAACCAGATGAATTATTGCGAAGCGCAAATGGGTCTGTCTCTTCCCCCGGTCCAGTTGGTGGATTAGTCACCATCAGTACAGAAATCTGGTTATCGATATCTATTTGCTCTATAATAGGTTTTATATACTCTCGTTTCTTCATAAAATTCCCATAAATGTAATAAAACTATTTAACCGAAAAAATCTTTAACTCTTTTCCCTTTTCGATAATTTCGGAAATGTCCCTTTTTGCCTCATCTGCATCAACATCAAATTCGTTGATTATAGCTAATGTTAACTCGTCTATTGTAATAGGCTCTTTCATTAACTCTACAATAAACGCAGCAGTGCTGTTTAGGGTGAATACTTTGTTCATCTGTGCTACTGTATCTACTACTGGTACAGCAACCATCTCACCGGCAACTTCACTTATAATTACGTTCTCGTTTAGATAATACCTTTTCAATTTGAGCAAGTTAGAGTGCAAAAATAATTTATTTCACTACCCTATACTCCATTTTCGCTACAAAGTTGCGTTATTTTGACGAAATGAGTAAAAATAGTTGTGAGTTTAAGTTTTTTTATATAATTGTGCGCGAAAATGGTGCAACTGACTGGTTTGTAAACTCTTTTTTAAGATATTTATAATACCCGGTTATTGCAATCATAGCAGCATTATCTGTGGTAAATGCAAATTCAGGAATATATATCTTCCAGCCTCTGTTTTTTACCTGTTGCTGAAATGCAAATCTCAAGCCAGAGTTGGCCGAAACGCCACCTGCAACAGCAATTTCTTTTATATTGTGCTGTTTTGCCGCTTTTATCAGTTTTTCCATCAATATATCAATGATGGTTGCTTGCAATGAAGCACATAAATCAGCTTTATTATCCTCAATAAAATTCTCATTCTCTTTCAAATTGTCTCTCAGAAAGTAGAGAAACGAGGTTTTCAGTCCGCTAAAGCTATAGTTGAAATCGGCAATCCTCGGTTTGTTGAATTTGAATGCCTCCGGATTTCCCTCTTTGGCCAGCTTGTCGATAAGCGGACCGCCGGGATAGGGGAGTCCCATAATTTTTGCACATTTATCAAATGCTTCACCGGCAGCATCATCAATGGTTTGCCCAATAACTTCCATGTCGAAATGGCTCTTTACCAGTACTATCTGGCTGTTTCCTCCAGATACCAGCAGGCACAAAAACGGGAACTTAGGCTGGTTGTCATCCTCTGGACTGCGTTTTATAAAGTGTGCAAGTATATGAGCTTGAAGGTGGTTAACTTCAATGAGTGGAATGCCAGAGGCAAGTGCGTATCCCTTTGCAAATGAGGTACCTACAAGCAACGACCCCATAAGTCCCGGGCCGCGGGTAAAGGCAATGGCACTAATTTGGTCTCTGCTAATATTAGCATCTTTTATGGCTTTTTCCACCACCGGAATTATGTTCTGTTGATGGGCGCGCGACGCAAGTTCAGGTACAACACCACCGTACTGCTTGTGAACCTCCTGATTGGCAATAACATTGGAGAGTATCACTTCATCGCGGAGTATGGCTGCTGATGTGTCATCGCATGAGGATTCAATGCCTAATATAATTGTGCTCATTGTGTTGAGGGAAGAAAAATTATTTTTTTCATTTATGTGCTTTGCAATAGCTAGTTTTCTTACCTTTGCTAGAGATAAAAAGTGAGGGCAAAAGTATAAAAAAATATCTGAAAATAATAATAAGGGTTCTGGCAATAACTTTGTTTATGCCTGCACTTTTATATGTTCTTATTCTTATTCCGGCTGTGCAAACTCTGGTGGTGCAATATTTTACCAATCAGTTGTCAACCTCTCTCAATACCGAAATAAGTATAAGGAGAATCCATTTTGTGCCTTTTAAAAGGGTGATTGTCAACGATTTTCTTATTCGCGATCAGCAGTCGGACACACTGCTTTTCATGTCAAAATTCCATGCTTCCGTCGATTCATTCAGCATAAAGAATAAGCGGGTGTACCTTAAGAAGGTGCGTCTTGATAAACCGCAGGTTAAGATTTATAAAATCGATTCCCTCGACTTTAATTACAGTTTCCTTGCCCGTCAGTTTTTAAATGTCGATTCAGTGCCCGATACCGTTGCTTGGAATGTTTTTCCGGCGGCGGTGACTTTTGTTAATGGACATGGCGAGGTAGGATTATATGAACCTAATGTTATAGATTTTAAGATTGATAATCTAAGTATTAATCTCGAAAATATTAATTATCAACCCGATAGCATCTCGTTTGCTTTGGCATCAATGAGCATGTCGGGCTTTAAGGGGGTAAATGTTAACGATGCAAAAGGTGAGATAGGTATAAGCTACAGCAGGTTTACTGCCCGCGATTTGTGGCTCAATGGCGATAATTCATCGGCACTCATCGACTCTCTATCGGTTGGGTTTGCTGGCGAAAGTGGTCCGTTACTCACTTTTAATGAGTCCGACTTCTTTGCCGATATCACTCTTCTAAAAGTTAATCCTCTCGATTTGGCTAAGTTGAGTCGTAATAAACTCCATTTCTTTAAAGATTTCACCTTCTCTGGCAGATTGCAGGGTACCGGCAGTAATATTAAGGGGCGTAACATCCTGTTGGGATACGGTAGCAGCACTTCCTTGCTTGCATCGGTTGATATAAAAGGGCTGCCCGATTTTAAGAACTCATTTCTCTTTCTCGATATTAAGGAGCTGATTACCAATTCGTCCGATATTGCTCAACTGGCATCGGCAGGCGTAAATGAGCCGCTTGTAATTCCCCGTTTTGTAGAGGAGATGGGCGAAATATCATACTCGGGTAATATTACCGGGTTTCTTAACGACCTGGTGGCCTATGGACGCTGGAAAAGTAAGCATGGCACCATTCGCACCGACCTTGGTGTAAAATGGAAGGATGATGAGAAGCTATATTTTGCAGGTGCTGTTAATACTAGTAACTTTAGAGTGGGCAATCTGCTCAATTCCAGAGAGATGATTGGCGATATGTCAATGTCGGTTCTCATCAGGGGAAGTTATTTTAATTCATCAGAGTATTTTACTTATATCGATGGAAATATTAACTCGTTGAGTATAAATGGATATAATTATAACAATATTCAGCTGGGCGGCCTCATTAATCCATATCGTTTTGATGGAAAGGTTGATATGACTGATGAGAATGGCGATTTCAGCTTTTTGGGTAAGATTGATTATAACAAGCCGCTTCCCGAATTTGCGTTTGAGGCCGAAGGTGCTCATCTTGATGTTGAAAAGCTGGGTATATATCCATCTATGAAAGAGGGTAAACTCTCATTTGGACTTAGTGCTCAGTTTATTGGAGAAAGTATTGATGATGTGGTGGGCAATATAGATCTAAGCCATTTTAAGCTTGCTAATATTGATAAAAGTCTGAAGTTAGATTCGCTAAACCTACATATAGAGAGGGTTGATAGTCTTAAAATTATAACTCTTAACTCCGAAATTTTAGAAGGGGAGCTCAAAGGTGTTTATAATTTTAGTAATATTAAGGATGAGTTTAATAGGATGATTGGTATTTATACTCCATCTGTTGCAACTAAGGTGTATAGAAATAAAAAGATTAACGATAATATATTTGATTTTAAAGTCTCTTACCATAAGGCTGATGAGGTAATACGTTTTTTCTATCCTAATGTGTCAATCACCGATAGTGGTGAAATGTGGGGCAACTATAACTCCTCCTCTAATGAGTTTGAAGTTTCTGTAGAGCTAGGCGATGGTGCTTATAAAGATATAAGTGTTGTAGATTTATCGCTATCTGCAAGAGGTAATAGCAACCAAAAAGCCTATGTAAGTTTGCGAACGAAAGAGTTGATGCTTCCGGCAGTGGGTAAGTTATATAATTTTACTCTTCAGCAATACGTTCATAGTGATACTGTTAGCACAAATCTTTTTTGGAATAACTGGGGCGAAAAAACTAATAGCGGAGCTATCTATTCGCAAACTAATTTTGAACGGCACAAGGATGGCTTACATACCTTTTACCAATTTATGCCGTCGGAAGTTATGATAGACGATAGTGTGTGGCACCTAAATGCCTCTTCTGTTTATATCAATCCTACCGACATTGTGGTTAAAGGTTTTGAGTTTGCTCGCGGTAATAAAGGAGTTAGCATAAATGGTATAATATCCGACAGTGAGGATAAACTTTTAAGCTTGAATATCAACAATATAGATCTGGAGCCATTTTTAAATTCAGAAAATAGTACCAGTTATAGTCTTGAGGGGCTTCTTAATGCTGATGTTGATGTGTTTAGAGCCAAAAAAGATCCGATTGTCAATAGTGATATTTATATATCCAACCTGGTTGTCAATAATGACACTCTTGGGTTTTTAAGCCTCAATAGTGAGTGGGAGCCTCAGTCTAAGTCGCTCAATATGAGTATAGATGCAGTGAAAGATGGCAGTAAAATACTAGATGGTGGTGGCGACTATCTTTACGATAGTGGATTGATGAACCTTGATTTTACAGCACAAAATCTTCCGGCAGGATTCTTAAATTTCTATCTTTCGAATATTCTTCAAAATATCAAGGGTACTACCTCCGGTAAAATTGCTCTGCAAGGGCCTATTAGTGGACCACAGCTATCGGCCAGGCTTAAGCTAAATCCCACAACTTTTGATGTTGACCTTTTGAAAACCTCTTATGTGCTATCCGACTCAGTTATTTTAGTGCCTGATCGCATGATTTTTAAGGATATGAAGGTGGTTGATAAATATGGTAATATAGGTATTTTTTCAGGCAGCATTGGTCATAATCTCTTCTCGAATATGCGTTACGACCTTAAGATTGACTGTAAAAAAGTGCTTGCTCTCGATACTCGCGAGAAGGATAATCCCGACTATTATGGAACCGTATTTGCCGATGGACGTGTAACCATTACCGGCGAAACTTCAGATATATCTATAGATGTGGGTGTGAAAACAATGCCGGGAACCAATTTTTTTGTTCCACTTGGTGACGATGGTGAGGTTGCTCAGAATGATTTTATCCGTTTTGTTACATCAGGAGATATTGATGGAGATAAACACACTTCAACGCCATATCATACCGAGCCATCTGCCCTTGACCTGAATTTTGATATTGAAGTTACGCCCGATGCCAAAATACAGGTTCTATTTGATGGGAAAAATGGTGATATCCTTAAGGGTGCAGGACGAGGCGATATAAATGTGAGAATCGATAAACTGGGTAAGATATCTTTCTTTGGTGAGTATGTGCTCGAAGATGGTAACTACCTATTCTCATTCCAGAATATTGTAAATAAGAGGTTCCTCATCAATAGTGGTAGCTCGGTGCGTTGGGAGGGCGATCCCTACGATGCTATCATAAACCTTGATGCGACCTACAAATTAAAGGCATCACTATATGATCTCGTGTCCGGTATTGCAGGTAATGATGTGGTGACGGGTGATATGAAACGAAGGGTGCCTATCAATCTTAATCTTCACCTTAACGATAGGGTGATGAGGCCAAATATTCGTTTCGATATCGAAACTCCTTCAACTCAAGATATAAATCAAAGTATTATAGATCAGTATATTACTTCAGAAGAAGAACTCAATCGTCAAGTTTTGTCGCTCCTTATACTCAATAGGTTTTACACTCCCGATAATGCCCAGGTAAGTCAGGAAAGCCAATCGCGCTCCGGTAATAGTGCTGCCCTTGTTACTACTACAGAAGTGCTGTCGAGCCAGCTTAGCAGTTGGCTGTCGCAAATTAGTAATGATTTTGATGTGGGTGTGGCTTATCGCCCCGGAGATGAGATAACCAACGAGGAGATTGAAGTGGCTCTTTCAACCCAGATTTTCAATAATAGAGTGATACTCAATGGTAACTTGGGCTATGGGCGTAATCAGACTGCCGCTAGTAATATTATTGGTGACTTCGATATGGAGGTGAAACTTAATAATAAAGGTACGGTGCGTGCCAAGGCATATACCCACTCCAATAACGATTTGATTTACGAAACTTCGCCAACTACCCAAGGGGTGGGATTGTCTTTTAGAGAGGAGTTTAATACCTTTGGTGAATTGTTGCGTAAATATTGGTCGGTAATAACGGGTGAGAAGAGGAGACAGCGTAAAAATGCAGTGCCGGAAACTACCGAAGAGTTTGAAGATGAGTAGTAATTATCTGTTTTTTGATGTTTTAACTACTTTGAGTTATTCTTTTTATTAATTTAGCAACCAAAAATATAGTAATGAGTCTATTTCTTTCAATTCAGTCAACGGCTGCCGGCCTGGAGCCAATGCTAGAAGTGCCTGCCGAGCCGGCATCGCTAAATGTTTTTGACCTTGCTGTTAAAGGAGGATGGATTATGATACCTCTCTTCGCAATGTCTGTTTATGCCATTTATGTTTTTATTGAGCGTTTCTTCGCCGTGCGTAAGGCAATGGAACAAGATACAAAGTTCATGGATCGTATCCGCGATTATATCCACGATGGTAAAATAGATTCTGCACGTACTTTATGTCAATCCACCGATAATCCGGTAGCACGTATGATAGAGAAAGGTATTTCTCGCCTTGGTCGCCCGTTAAGTGATGTAAATACAGCCATTGAAAACGTAGGTAATATTGAAGTTAGCCGCCTCGAAAAAGGTCTTGCAGGTCTTGCTTCTGTGGCTGGTGGAGCGCCTATGCTTGGTTTCCTTGGTACTGTGATAGGTATGGTTCAGGCCTTTTTTGAAATGGCCAACTCAGGCAACCAAATCGCAGTTGATATGCTTGCAGGTGGTATTTACACTGCTCTTGTAACTACTGTAGCCGGTCTTGTGGTAGGTATTATAGCCTATTTTGCTTATAACTATCTTGTGGCGCGTATCGAAAAGGTGGTTTTCATCATGGAGGCACGCACCCTTGAGTTTATGGATTTATTGAACGAACCGGCGAATTAATTATTGATATGGGATTAAAGAGACGAAGTAAAATAAATGCCCAATTCAGTATGTCGTCGATGACCGACTTGGTGTTTCTGTTACTCATATTTTTTATGATAACATCAACTCTGGTTCATCCCAACGCACTGAAATTGCTGCTTCCACAAAGTGCTAATCAAACCTCGGCCAAGCCACTTACTACTGTGGCAATAACCCGCGATTTGAAATATTACATTGAGACCAAGCAGGTGCGGTTCGAGGAGATTGAGCCGTTGCTAAGGCAGAAAGTGGGCGAAAACCCCGAGATCTACATCTCACTACATGTGGACGAGAGTGTACCCATGAAAGAGGTAGTTAGGGTAATGAATATTGCTAAGGATAATAAATATAAGCTTATTTTAGCAACACGAGCAAAGTGATAATTGATGGATAAAGATAATAGATATCGTTCTCACGGATTGGCAGGAACTATCGTATTCCACCTGGCTATGATATTGCTGTTTCTCTTTATGGCAATTACCAATGTGCCTCAAGAGGAGGAAGGTTTGCTTGTTAATTTTGGTGATGGCGACACCGGTATGGGGCGTGAAGAGCCAAGGTATAACGAGCCGGCTCCCGCACGTCCTGTAGAAACTACTCCACCACCAACGCCCGTTACACCACATGCTGCACAAGAAAAGGTGACTGCCGAAAAGGTTAATACTCAGGATTTTGAAGAGGCTGCTGCACTTAAAAAGGAGGAGGAGCGCAAGAAAAATGAGGCCGAAAAGAAACGCAAAGAAGAGGAACGTAAGGTTAGGGAAGAGCAGGATCGTATTGATCGACAAAAGCGTGAAGAAGAGGAACGCATTCGTAAAGAAGAAGAGCGTAAAAAGCAAGAAGCTGCCGAAAAGGCCCGTAAAGCCCAGGAAGCACGCGATAATATAGCCAAGGGATTTGCAGGTAAAGGTACCGGTAATACCACTTCCGAAGGCGATGCCGGCGGAACAGGCAATCAGGGCAAACTTACCGGCGACCCCAATAGCACCAATCGCGATGGTTCAGGACTGGGCAATAGTGGTATTTCTTTCAGTTTATCGGGACGAACTGCCAATGGAAAACTTCCAGAGCCCACATATACCGTGCTTGAGGAAGGAACTGTTGTTGTGGAAGTAGTGGTAGATAAATATGGAAAAGTTACAAGTGCACGCGCCATTTCTAAAGGTACAACCATACATAGTACTCCTTTATGGAATGCAGCCCAAGCTGCAGCTCTAAAAGCCAGGTTTAATGAAGATCCTTCGGCACCGGCTGAGCAGGTTGGAACTATAACATATCGCTTTTCCTTTAAAGCAAAATAATTTTTTTGTATTAAGGAGCCTCGGCACCGGCTGAACAACCAGGAACTATAACTTATCACTTCAGGCTTCACTGATAATTGATAACATTATAAAAAAAAGGAGCTTAAAAGGCTCCTTTTTTTATAGTTTACAAATTGAGGTTACATCCCCGGATGGTAGTAAGTGTATCACATATCTTATTTTCTCACTGTCTCTGAATATCAGTTCATATTCCGATAGCTCCAATAAATTATATACGGCAATTGAACTCATTATCTCACCATGCGCTTCGGCGTTAATGCGCACTTGTGTGGGTAATTCGCTGGTTTTTAGGTTGATGCGGTGTTCTATCATCTCGGCATCTTTGTTGAAACGTGCAATGTGCTCCTTCTCGTTATTGTAGAACATCACTTCGTAGCTATTATCCCGCTTGTGCCACTCAATACTCGAAGCATCTTTAAATAGCAGTAAAATAGCCTCTTCTATCTCATGAGGAGGCTTGGTTTCGTGTTTTGAAAATAATATATTGAATATGTTTTTCACCATTACTTAATCAGTTTTGCTTTACTGTTTTGACGTACAGATGACGAAAGGTCACTTTGTTTGTTCATTATTTTCCTTAATAATATACAATACCCGTGCCTTTGCCCTTTTCAATCTCATCTTTGCTGCACTCTCACTCACCCTTAGGGCTTTGGCTATATCTTTAATCTGTATGTTATCCTGATATTTCATAAGGATAAGTGTTTTCTCTTCGGGGTGGATTTTTTCAAGGGCATCCATCAGCTCATCGTAGGTTATACTTGAAGTTTCATCATCGTGCTCATCAATAATCTCTGGAATCTCATTGTTGTCGTTCCAATTGGGATAATGCAATTTTTTCTTTGTCCTCAGGTAGTCGATGCAGTAATTATATGTAATTGAATATAGCCACGACGAGAATGTTGCACTATGTTTATAAGAATCCAATCGTTCGTAGGTGCGGGTAAGAATATCTACAGCAAACTCTTTTGCCAGGTTTCGGTCTTTCAGTAGAGAGTAACACTTATCAATTACTTTATG
Source organism: uncultured Marinilabiliaceae bacterium (assembly GCA_964635545.1). Lineage (GTDB taxonomy): Bacteria > Bacteroidota > Bacteroidia > Bacteroidales > Marinilabiliaceae > JAGPIS01. Next base: position 11,926 of record CAZWOA010000004.1, on the reverse strand, counting down.
CTCATATTTTTTGTAGAGAAGGGCAAAAAGTTCGTGCTTATCGTGTAAAACAATGTCTGTTACGATATCCTCATCACTGGGGGTTGTGTGCTTATTTTCTGTCATTCATGATTTTTTCAAAAAAAATCTAATTTTCAGTGTGACTTTTGTCATTTTTTACGTCTTAATGATGAAAAATGAAAACATACAATCGCTCACTTGAGTTATTAGATTTTTCGTTGAATACAAATGTAACAAATAAAACGTAATTATTTTTGGAGGAATAAAAATGAAAAAAAGTTTTCTTTCTGTAATTGGTGCCGTTGCACTGCTATTTTCTATTTCATCTTGCGACAAATTGCCACAGGAAAAAGTTGATGCTGCTTATGCTGCTATTGATTCAATTAAAGCTGTAGATGCTGAGCTTTATGCACCTCAAGTGCTTTCACAAGTTCAAGATTCTTTGAACTCTGCTCTTGCAAGCATTGAAACTCAAAAATCTAAAATGTTTGCAAATTATGATGGTGTTAAATCACAACTTGATGCAATAGTAACTCTTGCTGCCGAGGCTAAAGTTAAAGTTGTAGAAGCAAAAGAAGCTATTAAACTTGAGGTTGAAGGTGTAATTGCTGAAGTTTCTGCTACACTTAATCAAACAGACGAGCTAATCAAAAAAGCTCCTCGCGGCAAAGAAGGTGCTTCAGCCCTTGAAGCTATCAAAGCTGATGTAGAAGGTATTAACAACGCACTTGCAGAAGCTAAAGATGCTTTCGATAAAGGTGTTTATGTGCCAACTCTTGATAAAGTGAAAGCAGCTAAAGATAAAGCTCTTGCTATTAACAACGAGCTTACCACTGCTATTGAGAAAAAAAGAAAGTAATTCTCTATAAGGATTTTTCAACTCCCGGAGTGATTGAAAGCTCCGGGTTTTTTATATTTCTCTATTGACTCTTTTGTATGGGTTTTCGTTTTAAATTGCCGTTTAGGGGATTTCTGCTGATAATATTTCTCTTGTTTGCTGGTATTTTGGCTTTTGTTGTCGTTACTTGGCCTAAGTCGCCCGAAGCATCTTTAGAACTGGCTCGTGGTGCAATTAGCAAAGCCAAAAATGAGGGCTCGGCCAGTTATGCTTCTGAACATATGGATAATGCGCAAAAATTTTATGACGATGCAATGACCTGTTGGAAGGAGGAGAATAAAAAGTTCTGGTTTAGGCGCGATTATAATAAAATTGAGGAACTGGCGCATCAGGCTAAGTTTAATGCATCGCTTGCTGCTGCTGTTGGAAGTGAAAATTTTAGCGCCATTTCGGTCCGTCTGGTTGAATTGTTAACTCAGCTTAATGATGACTGTAACTATTTCGATTCAACTTTGCGCTCTATTCCTCTTGATGAGCATATAATGAAACTTGCCGTAAAGGGTAAGCATCTTCTCGCCGAATCTCAAATCGCTTTTGATCGTGATGATATTAACCTGTCAATCCGTAAAGCTGAAGAGGGTAATGAGGCTGTTACAGAGGCGATTAATAAAGCAACGGATTTTGTGAAAGCCTATTTTGCCGGTTATGATATGTGGATAAAACAATATCAAAATGTTTTATCCGAGAGCCGTAGTCAAGGTAGCTATGCTATTGTGGTTGATAAATTTGGCAGGAAATGTATATTATTTCATAAAGGCAAACAGCTTGCTTCTTATGATGTGGAGTTCGGCAAAAACTGGATACGTAAAAAACAGTATCAGGGTGATAAGGCAACTCCAGAAGGAAGGTATAAGATACTAAAAAAGAAAAATAAAAGTAATACCCGTTACCATTTGGCATTACTATTGGATTATCCTAATGCGGATGACGTTAAGAATTTTCAGGAATTGAAGAAAAAGGGTGCAATTGGTGCCCGCACTGAAATTGGCGGACTTATTGAAATTCATGGTCATGGAGGGCAGGGTGCCAACTGGACTGATGGATGTGTAGCTCTTGAAAATGATGATATGGAAAAATTATTTGCCAAAGTACCTCTAAATACTGCTGTGCTTATTGTAGGGTCTTTGCGTAAATACGATGATATTTTTGGTCGTTAGATTGTTACTGAATTGATTTCTATATGATTAAGGGGTGCTGTTATGTTTAAGAGTGGAAAATACTCCGGAATAATTCATACTGTGATTACAGTGTTGGAAGTGCTTGTGTTGATGGCATTTATGATGGTTTATCTTCTTTGGGGAGAACCTCTTATTAGCCGCATTTTGTTGCGTCCTCATGCTGCAACTTCATCTCTTTCGGCCGAAGAGGTTGAAAAACTTACTGCTGATATGACTAAAGAGCTGGAGTCGATGAAAACCAGGTATTCTAAACTTACTCCACAAAATTCATATATTGTAATCAATACAACAATAAACGAGTTCAGGCTGTTTAATAACAGAGAAGAGGTGCGTAGTGGTTTTTGTTCTACAGGCAGCTACACCAAGCTATACACTGAAAAACGTTCGTGGGTTTTTAAAACACCCAAGGGGGTGCGTAAAGTGTTGTCAAAGGTTGTAAATCCTGTTTGGATAAAACCTGACTGGGCATTTATCGAGGAAGGCTTGCCTGTGCCTCCGGCCGGACACCCTTCAAGGTATGAGTCGGGTACTTTGGGCGATTATGCCCTTGCGCTTGGTGATGGCTATCTAATACATGGTACTCTGTATCAGCGGTTTTTAGGTGAACCTGTTACTCATGGCTGCGTGCGTATGGGTGATGACGACCTTGAAGCTGTGTATAAAACATTGAAAATTGGATCTAAGGTCTATATATATTAATGAAAGAATCTGGAAATATGAGCATTAACGAAAACAACAGTATATTAAAAGAGTATGTTGAAAAGATAGGCGGACACTATAGAAATGCCCGACTCTTATGGATTATCTCTGCAGTTTTTTTGGTGTTTGCAGTTATCTACACTGTAACCAGTTATTTATCTATACAAAAGAAGGTTAATGAGTTTAATTCTCTGTATGAGGCCGAAACGCCCATGCCGGGCAACGAGCTTCCTGGTGTGTTTAGGTTGCGCAAGGAGAGTGCTTTCTGGCAGTCGCGTCTTGCAATGGCTAAAAGTGATTCTATTTGTGTGGCTATAGACCTGGTTGATAGTGTTGTGTGTCTTGAGCTTCAGGGTGTTGTGGTTCATTCGGCTCGTATTCTTCATTTTGTGAAGAGCGATTTGTTCGAATCGCTTAAACCGGAGGCTGTTTTGAATCTTATTGCCCAACCCACTACAGTGGCCAAGACTGAGTCATCACTAAGCAAAGAGCCTCTGAAACTTAAGAAAGCTCCCGAAAATAGTGAAATGGCGGCCGAAGAGGCAGCACGTGAAGCCAAAGAGCCTGGTGAGGATGTTAGTGAACTCGATTTTTATTATAATCTGTATCTATCCAATGGTATGCAGGTTTCATTTTCCGAAGATCAGGTAGAGGGCAATTGGAGAGCTATTCCTCACTATTTAAAGAAGAAAATAGAGAAGATAGAGAAAAACTCGTTGCAGCTTACCCGTCTCAAACTTCCTGAATATACGCCCGGAATATTGATTGAACTTAGTCGCGAGGATATGATGTCGGTTTACCGTGGTATGCCAGCCAATGCTATGGTTGTAGTGAGGTTGTAATCAACGCACAGGTATATAAAGTTCGGTTACCCACTCTTCGGGCGATTCGCTGTTGGCATCGGTATTAACGTATATTTCGTAAGGATTAATCTTCATCCGTTGTTTAATGCCTTTAGCCCTTATATAGGTTAATCCACTTGCCCATGCATTTATAAGATGCTTATAATCACCTGAGTACCTTATTTTTAGTGCTTTGGTCTCTTTTATGCGGCCTGTTTCAAGTTTTTGGATGGCAACTTTTTCATTGATTATAACGGCACTGGTAAATGAACAGGTGTAGTCAGCATTTATTCCAAAATCATAATAAATAGACAGTGTGCCAAGTGGGTTGATATCATTTAATTGCGATATTTTTGTCAGTAATTCGAAGGAGTTTTGCATTGTCGAGTCGAGGTTATCGATATGGCAATCGCTCTTTATACCTGCATATGTGAATGATGGCTGTTTTACAATTCCCTCAATAACAATAGAATAGCCTGTTTTGCCGTTTTCGCAATAATCTTTCAATAGGTTGAGGCTTCGGTCGATATCCATAAAAAGTATGGTCTCTAAGCGTCGTGCAATAGCCCGGTACAGAAATGGCAGTTTGCCTTTTATGGTCATATTTACTTTTGTTCCATTTTCTGTGTTTTCTGTTATCCATTCAATATTTGCATTGCAATTAAATGGTTCAGTGAATGTTAGGGGTTGATTGATGGTGTCGGCAATTATTTTTGTGGTGCTTGTTACTACCACGTTCCCTGCCAAAATATGGTTCCATTTTAAGGTGTTGCTTTCGTTCGTTTTGTCGGTTTCTACTTTGGATTGGGGCGCACTTCCTGTATTGAGCCAGGGGGACCACTCCGGCCATTTATCCAGCGATGTTACTATTTGCCTCACCTCGATTGGAGTTTTATCTATATCTATTGATTTTGATATTTCAAAACTCCCATCCACAAAACTGAGCCAAATCACTCCTGCCAGCAGGGATACAGCTATTGAAGCTATAACTATTTTTATGGTTTTAATTAACTTTTCCATCGCCGATGGTACTAATATTTTATTTTTACGGCTTTTGATGTCTCCATCTCCTGCCCATATTTATCAATTGGTGCAACTCTGTAATAATACTTCATCCTTTTTTCTCCGGCCTCTACAACAAACAGGTTTTTATCGGTAATATCAACAATGAAATTACTATTATTTTTGTTGAAATTATCTTTTTTGGTGTGTCGATACACTATATAAAAACGGATATTATCGCTATTTTCAGAATTCCATCGTAATATATGCCTTTTTTTTGTTAATCTGATGTTATATGTGGTTTTAATGTTGTTTTTTATTGTTGGCGGTACTAACGCTTTTGTTGTATAATAATGGTGTGCAAGCAAACTGTCGAAGCCGTTGATGTTGCGGTTAAACTGTTTGTAGCTGAAAAATACGCTGCCGTCCAGGTTCTTGGTTTTTCTCACTTTATCCATTTGTCGTGCCATCTCGTCGGGGTCGTTCCATGTTTCAGTGCCATTGTTTATTTTGTATATGCCATGGCCTATGTATATTGATGCACCTCGTTGGTTGGCCCACCAATCGGCCAAAGTATTGAAGTTGGCTGCGGGGTGTGTTGTCTCCCAATATATCTGTGGAATTACGTAATCAACCCATTTTTTGTCTATCCATTCCAATATGTCGGCATTTAAGCCTTCGTATGCAGTAGTGCCTGCTGTTGTTGCCGAGCCCCGCGGGTCATCTTTCTTATTGCGCCACACTCCGAACGGGCTTACTCCAAATGCTACCCATGGTTTTATGTTTTTTATGGTGCTGTTGGCATCGTGTATAAAGGTGTTGATATTACTGCGTCGCCAAGCAGCTAAACTTAGTGATTCAGGATTGTAGGCATTATAACTTGCCGTGTCGTTAAAGAATTTTCCGGCGGCAGGGTAGGGGTAGAAGTAATCGTCAATGTGCAGTCCGTCAATGTTATAGCGGGATGTTATATCTTCAATCACATTGCAAATATATTCTCGGGCTTCTTTGTTGCCAGGGTCTATGTATGCCTTGTTTTCGTATTCAATTATCCACTCCGGATGTGCTTGAGTTACGTGGTTTATTGCAGTTGGCTGGTTATTGCCGGTAGTTGCCCTGAACGGGTTTATCCATGCGTGTAGTTCTATGCCTTTTCTGTGCGCTCTCTCAATCCAATAACTTAGCGGGTCGAAATTTGTTGGTGCCACACCTTGCACGCCGGTGAGGTATGCCGACCAAGGCTCCAAATGCGAGTTGTATAGCGCATCGGCCGATGGGCGCACCTGCAGAAATATGCAGTTCATATTCATGGCCGCCATACGGTCTATAATTGTGTTTATCTCATTTTTCAGCTCTGCTGTAGAAAGACCCTGTTTCGAAGGCCAGTCAATATTGGCAATACTCGATACCCATACGCCACGCATCTCGTGCTTCGGATTTTTTTGAGCTAATAAACTGGTTGTCAGCAGTAGAGCTGTAACAGCAAAGGTGATAATTCTGATTATTCGCATCACAAGTTTTTGATAGTGAAATAGTAATGGCAAAAATCAGAAAAAATATTGAATTTAAACCCTGTTTGCTGTTTTATTAGGATGTAATATCGGTTGTAGCAATAAAAAAAACATGCCGGCAAAAAATACCGACATGTTAGATTTTTTCATAGAATATCAGGCGTATAACCTTGTAAGATAGTCAATAGTAGAACCTACTGATTTTAAAGACTTTATCTCATCATTGGGGATGTCTAAGTCAAACTTCGATTCAAGATAGAAAAGAAAACATGTCATGTCAACTTCATCTTGCAATAACTCTTCGCGAAGTTGGGCATTCTCATTAATTAAGTTACGAGGAATACCTGTTTTACGAAGTACTTTGTATAGATTTCTTCTAATTCCCTTATTGTCCATGGTAATGTAATTGTTTTGATATAAGACAGACAATCTTCGCTATATACGTACTCTAAAATCAAATATTTTTTATCTAATTATGCAAGTTGTTGATAATGAGATGAGTAAATATTTAAAATATTTCTGATAAAAGTCAGTTTTCTTCTTTTTTTAGTTTTATCAGCTTTTGATGTGCTCTTTTGAAGGTTGCTATTATCTTTGCATAAAAATATATGACCTATGCAAAGTTTATTTGAATGTAAAGTGCGATATCAGAAAATTGACGAATTGAGTGGTAAAGAGAAGAAGGTTACCGAGACTTATCTTTTCGATGCAATTTCGTTTACCGAGGCCGAATCGCGAATATATAAAGAGATGGAATCGATGATTAGCGGCGAATTCCTTGTTACTAACATCCGCAAGGCCAATTATGCCGATATTTTGCAGTTTGATGATGGCGATCGTTGGTATAAAGCAAAGGTTTCGTTTGTGTCGATTGACGAGGAAGCCGGTAAGGAGAAGAAGATTGCCAATCAGATTCTTGTGTTAGCAAGCGATGTGAAGGATGCTTATGATAAGATTCACAAAGGTATGGGTGGTTCTGTTGTCGATTTTGAGATTAACGGTATAAATGAAAGTCCTATTCTCGACTTTTTCCCTTATTTTCAGGATGAAGAGACTGCCCCCGAAGGACGTGAAATTGCCCGTCGCCCTTTAGTTAAATCTGATATTGAAGAAGATGAGATTATTGATGATGAAGATTTCGATGACGAGGAGTAATTGAAGGATTTGTTGTTAAAAAAGTTTGTAAAAAGAAAAACTCTGAATGTTAGTCAAAATATTCAGAGTTTTTTTAATTTAGAATTAAGGATAAAAAGGTCTTAATTCATTTGGATATCAGTAGGTTTACATTTTGCTATTTAGAATAAGTATAAATAAGATTGTTTTCCGACGTACTTTTTATTTGGAATTAATAAAAATAAGTATATATTTGTTGTACCATTTAGTAATAACTTAGAACAAATAGAAATGACCGCAATTCAATTTAATAACCGTTTGTTAAGTCTTCAGGATAGGCTTCTGTTCTTTGCTTATAGCCTTACATCTAATGACGAAGATGCTCGCGACCTGTTGCAAGAGACGCTTCTTAAAGCTCTTATGTATAAAAACCAGTTTGCCGACAATACAAACTTCAAAGCATGGGTTTTTACCATAATGAAAAACACCTTTATTAATAGCTATAGACGTAATCAAAAATCTCGTCGTGCTTTTGATTCGGGTGAAGATACTTTAAATATCGCCCAAAATAAGATAAAAACATCCGAAACTCCCGAATCTCATTTTTCTGTTCGTGAAATGGAACAAAAGATTGAACAATTAGATGATGATTTCAGAGTTCCGTTTAAGATGCATACCGATGGTTTTAAGTATAAGGAGATAGCCGAAAAACTGGACCTGCCATTGGGTACAGTAAAAAGCCGCATCTTCTTTACACGCAAAAAGCTTCAGGAAGCATTAGCCCAATAAGTTGTTGATACATGAAAAAAAGCCGGAGTAGTAATGCTTCGGCTTTTTTGGTACGCTATCTGTTCCCTTAATGATATAGAATATAATTTTTAATTGTCTGGTACAGCATTAGAACATCAACGACCATTTCACCGAAGGAGTGATGGGGAAAATGCTCAACTGCTGCCAGCGGTTGTCTTCGTAAAACACCAAATAAGGATTCTCTCGGTTAAGCACATTGAAAATTCCCACTTGAATTTCTCGAATCTTATTGTCTGACTTCTTTGTAAATGAGTAACTTAAATCTATTCGGCAGTACAAGGGCATTTTATATTCATTCACATCCGACATCAATTGTCTAAAGTGCGCATTTTGGTTCTTTTGAAGGCTTACGTACATTCCGTTATCTTGCTGGTTCCAATAGGGGGGGTCAATACCTTTATACACCGACAAAGGAATGGTGGCGTTATGTCCCGATGACATCGAAACAGAACAACCGGCCCAGTGTTCCCTCGCCCCACGTTGAAATGAACGCCAACGCACGGATGCATTAAGAATATGCGGCCTGTCGAATTTAAATGGATACACCTTACCCTGGTTGATTTCCGAAAACCGTCTAAATGAACGCGACAATGTATATGCTGCAGAAGTATTCCACCTTTCGGTTTCCCTATCAATCTGAACTTCCAAGCCGTAACTATGGCCCTTTCCTGACACTGCTTCTTCGTTCCATGTGGTATTGCTCACCCCGAACACGTTTGTACCGTTTTTGTAACTAACCAAATGGAACATACGCTTGTAATATGCTCCTATTTTTACCGTCCATTTTGAAGTCCGCCAATAACCTCCACCCGAAAATTGCTCTGCGTACTCAGGTCCTAATCGCTCATCGAACGGTACTATCAAATCAAGTGACCAACCAACGGGCAATCCTTCCAATATATGATGGTACTGCGATAATTGGTCGTAACTGGCATTAAACCTTAACCTCTCGGAGTACTCCACTTCCAACGAGGTACGAAAATTATAGCTCCAGTCAAAATAATCATCGTGGGAAAAGCGGGTTCCACGCACGCCCATTGATAAATTAACTTTTTTCAGACCTATCCTGTAATCCATATAAGTGCTTACCAAGTTGACCAAATTCTTATCGGCTATAATATCATAAATACCGCCATCCGATACAATCACTTTTTCCGATAATGGTTTCATCACAAACTGTTTGGCATCCACTCCACCCTCAAGACTCCATGTTTTTCCCATGTAAAACAAAGATGCCCGTCCCGCATATTCCGTTAGTCTGGAACGTAACCTCAACCCGCTGGTCAATGCCCCTATATCGTCATAATAACGGTTTTTCTGCTCCGAATAAAAATCACTAACGTATAGCTGGATTTTAGACAGCATTGAAGGGGATATGGTACAGTTCCAAGTCAGTTGCCCTAAGCGATTGCCCCAACCCATCTCAATTACGTTGTCCTGCGCAAACTTAAAATAATCGTGACTCACATAAAAACTGGTCCATAATGAATGAGAAGATGCTACATTCCAATATAATTTGGCATACCAATCCCCCACTTGGGGTACTACGTCGGCATCGGTATCGGCAATTGCTTTTACTGCCTTATACGCAAGGGGCAACTGAGATAACCTTCCTGCGGCCACGAAACCACAGTCATGAGAGATAGCACCATTGATTGATGCTCCTACCATGAAAGGCGACAAACCAACGCTCCCATGCAGCAATGTGTCGGGTACTATTGTTTTTATGCGGGTCAATGAAGCCATGAAATCTCCCGTTGAAGCAGGAAATCCACCGCTTCTGAATTCAACATCATCAACCACGTCGGGATGGAAAACCGAAAAAAGACCGAACAAATGCGTCGAACCGTAAACGGGTACACCATCGAGTTCAAATCTGTTGTGTCCGTCGCTACCTCCGCGTACAAACAATCCCATTCCCCCCTCCATGCCTTGTGCTACACCCGGAAGTGTGGATATGTAACGTACCACATCGGTCTCGCCAATTACGGATATGATTGTCTTTGCCTCCATCTTACCGTATTTATAGCTGTTTACATCATCGTTTTTCCGGTGGCCAAACACCACTACCTGTTCTAAATCGACTCGTTTTATGCTATCCTGTGCCAAGATGGGGCACGCCATCTTAATAAAAACAAGAATGGAGAAAAACCTAAAGATGCGCACAGGGTTAGTCCTAATTATTGAAATCATTGTAATAAAAACAAATATCGGAATAAGCTGCAAAAATGCCAACTCCATTGGTTATGTTGCTATAAATACGGCTTTCGTCAAACCATCGGGCAGGGTCTTCTTCGTCGGTATAGACATTCATTTTTTGAAGGCTTGTTTTCAAATACTGGTCATATTCAGCCGACGCAGCTCTAAAGCAAACCATCGAATTTAAACCAAACGATGTTTGAATACAGAAAGGCATCCCTTCCTCGGGAATGGATGTCGATGGGGCAATGCGTACATAATAATCGTAGGCTGGTGTGGTGGCTTGAGGCAAAAAATCAAGCAAGCTCCCATTGCGGTTAAAACTATCTGCCCAAGGATGGTCAGTCCCTATTTGGCTTCGTAAGGTTCTTGAAGCGGAAGGAGGCCGCAGGATGTCATCGAACAATACGTCCGATGTAAACACAAACGCCCAACAAGGCAATGATGAAGATAACTGTACGAAATTCTTCGTAGGATAGGCATCACGTTCTGGAATTTGTTCAATTATATCTACCACGGGCATCTCGGTAGCGGCTTTTAATATCCGGCTATCAGGCAAATAAACTTCCAGCTTATAAACAGTCCCGGGTTCAGGCCTATAAACGAGCCGCCAATCGTCGTAGCCTTGCCGCACAAACCACCCAACAGTGTCGTCATTGGTCAGTAACACGGCACGGGCATTCTTTATTTCGCGAAACACATAACTATTATTAAGGCCAACACTTTGACTGATGCTAAGGTATTGCACATCGGTATTGGTCAATACGCAATTTACCACCGCATGGTCGGTAGTTTGAGGGTCAATCGGCAAATCCTTTACACAACCAAATAGTAGAGCTGTCCATACCACAAGCACTGAAAATCCCATTTTAAACCTTTCCATTCAGCTATGGAACTATCAACAATGACGGAATCGTATCAGCCAATAGGCGATCATCGTCGGTGACGATCTCTACCACAAAGCGGGTACTCACGGGCAATTCCGGGGGGATAGCCTTGAATCTTACGTACATCGCCGGCTGCGCCAATGGCTTGAGGCTTACCCATTCGTCCACGGCAGTTGGTTTGTCGTTGCTTGAAAAACCATACAATAAAGTGTGTGTTTGAGCCGATGCAACAAAATCGGGATCATACTTAATCACCTCAAAGTTGGCACTCAAATCGGAACCTGCCGACAGGCCAAACAACCCGGCATCCAATGCTTTAATAAATAGTTTCTGAATTCCGGTTGTGCGGTACTCCATCTCTACGAGGTTGGCCTTATCGCTTGCAATGGATGCCGACTTTGCATTAGCTTTTCTTTGGTAATCAATTTTTATCATTTGTTCCAACGACGAAATCGGTTCATCCAATTTCGTCTGTAACAAATTCCACAACAAATCCACCTCCGTATTTTTCAAATCTACGTTATGGGTGTTAATGGACAGAAAAAAGTTCTGCCCCACAACCTGCCCTTCGTTCTCTAAGATTTTATACTCGGTATACTCTTTGTCTTTGTAAGTGTTTTTTGAACTAACACCAGGATACAAAAAAACGTAACTGACAGCTCTTGGTCTAAATTCTAAAAAATAGCCTTCGAATCCGTTCTCGCTTTTCTTACATCCGTAAAAAACACTGAAAATCAAAAATAAAGCAATTATTCTCATGGGATTAGTTTTAGATAAGAAAGAAGGT
>CAZWOA010000003.1:0-78094 GCA_964635545.1 uncultured Marinilabiliaceae bacterium | reverse complement strand
CTCACTTCGTTCGAGATGACGGATAGCTTGCTATCTCTTGGGGAATGGGGGATTGGGGCGGCAAAGCCGCCCCAATCCCCCCCTAATAATACTACGATGCCACGTCATTCCGACCGTAGGGAGAAACGAAGTTCAGCGTAGCTAAATCTTCACCAATATTGCTAGCGAAGCGATAAAACAACGTTCAGCGTAGCTAATATCATCCTGAAAAATTAGAAAAATCACGGAATTGTTAATTCAAAAATTATTAACTGAAGATGAGATGCTTACAAAAGGCATAAATTTCAAGCCTCTTAGCCAGGCTCGCTAAAAGGAACATGCGAAACTATAGTCAAATAGTAAATATCAATGTGCAATTAGCAATGGATTACTAATTGCACATTGTTCATTGTTAATTGATACTGTTTTTTTCTACTTTAAAGTATTCGATCATCTCTTTTAGTTGTTCTGCTTGGCCTGATAGCTCTTCGGCACTACCGGCTAGCTCTTCTGAAGCAGCTGCATTTTGTTGGGTAATGTGGTTTAGTTCCATGATAGCATTATTTACCTGCATCACGCCATTTGTCTCTTCGGCTGTAGCAGCTGCAATCTCGTTTATCATAGTGATTGTCTTATCTATATCCTCTATTACTCCCAGCATTTTATTTGATGTCTGTTCAGTCAAGTTGAGGCTTGTATCAGCAAGATTTACAATTTCGTCAGCTGCTATTCTTGAGTTTTCGGCTAGTTTACGTACCTCAGCGGCCACCACTGCAAATCCTCGCCCATGCTCTCCTGCTCGTGCCGATTCTACTGCTGCGTTTAGTGCCAAAATATTCGTTTGCATTGCGATATCGTTGATAATCTGTATCTTTTCATTTATTTGACGTATGGAATCCAAACTTTTTTGGCTGGCATCACCCACATCATGAATAGAAATACCTATTTTCTCGGCAATCTGCTTGGTTAATAGAGCATTTTCTGTGTTATGTTGTATATTGGATGAAATCTCCTCCATGGTCGATGATATCTCTTCTACGCTTGATGCCTGCTCGTTTGAACCCTCGGTGAGATGCTGTGATGTAGTGCTTGATTGCACACTTGCTGAAGATACATTTTCCGACCCTACCATAACTCCTGATATAACCTCAGTAAAACGCTCTCTCATCTCCATAAGTGCACGGGCTAAATCTCCGATTTCATCTTTAAGCACCATATAGCTATTTTCAACTTTAGCGGTTAAGTCGCCGGCAGCAAATTGTTGTGCCAAACTTATGGCGCGTTTAAATGTGGAGGTGAGGTAATTGGTGATTAATATGCTTAAAATCAAGCCAAGTGCAAGTGCGGTTATTGTGAATAAAATCGAGCTCCATATCGAGGCTACTTTTGTATCTTCAGCTATATCTTTTAGTAAACCGGATTCGGCATTTAATTTAGCCTCTATTGATGTGCCTAATATGCGAAGTTCGGATTGTGCCTCTTTTACTTTTGGTGTAATATCTCTATATCGTGAAAGAAGTACACCATAGTCATTGGATAGAGTTTTAAGTTTTCCCGTGGATGAATTTTCAATACTCTCAATGTTGTTGGTTGCTTCATCCAGAAGCGATAAATCGTCAAAAACCTTTGAGCGTAACACGTTGATTTGGGTATTCATTATCGCAGCCTGGTGGTTGGTGGAAAGATGTTGTTGTCGCATATCATTGGCCACATCTTTCATCTTTTCCAGCAGCATATTTTCATCCTCAATTAAGGTTTTTGTGTTTTTTACTATATCGGTATAGTTGTTTACCAGCTTTTTAAACTCTCTGCCTGTATTCTTATACTCTTCAGTAGTCGATAACTCAATTCTTGAATCAATCTCCATATTTGTGCTATCGAGCATTAGTATTGCATTTTCGAAGTATGAGGCATCACGCGAAAATATGAATATCTGTGCGTTAAGCCGTGCATCCAGAAAATAGGCGTCGGCCCAACTCACGTGTAGTGCACTGCCCGAAATATTGCTGTATTTATTTATGCTGCGTATGCCAATAAAGGATACTATAACAGTAAGAACTAATACGGCTCCAAAGCCAAGTGTTAATTTGGCTCGTGTTTTTAAGTTTTTTAGATTCATTATTATATATGTTAAGTAACAATAAGTTTAGTTGTCATACTTTTTAAGGGGGTGATTTTAACATATATAATGAGATAGTGGAGAAAACAAGATTATGGTTATCAAAATCCTTGCCAGCGAATAGAATTTTAAATTATTTATTTTTTCAATTAGCTATCTTACGCTACCTGATTACTATTAGTGAATTGTTACTAACTTAATTTTCATGAGTGAGCTAATTAGTTGATTTACACTAAAATAGCAGTGTGTTTATTGAATAATATCTCTAATTGTCAACATATTTAAGTTGCCAGACAAAAAAACTAAATATGCTATAAATAAAAGTGCTTCAATACTTTAAGAATAACTTGGCTTTTTTACTACAAGTGAAAAGGATGTTTAATGGTTGATGAGATCTCTCACTACGTTCGAAATGACTACAGATTTGTTATGGAATGGGGATAGGGGATTGTTTGGCGGCAGAGCCACCAAACAATCCCCTATCTACCAAATAAAAGTTGACAAAGTCATTCCGACTGCATGGAGAAACGAAGTTCAGCGTAGCTAAATCTTCTTTTTCGAGTAAAACTATTTACTACCAATAACATATTTACATTGTAATTGGTAACGAAGCGATGAAACAACGTTCAACGAAGCTCGCTCGAACTTGTTCGCTTGGCTTGCCAAGAAACTAATCCTGAAAAATTAAAAAAGATACCGTATTGTTAATGTAAGAGTTATTAACTTAAAATGAGATACTTACAAGATGTGTGAATTTCAAAATCCCTTAGTCAGGCTGGCTAAAAGGGGCATGCGATACTTAATTTATTAATTAATGTTTATAATTTAATAATTGCTATCTATAGCTAAAGTAGATTTGTATATAGGGCAATTATCATCAATTTCTTCGCCGGCTCTGTATTTATTGAGTATAGTTGTTGATATGGCTGCCAATTCTCGTCTAACCTCGCGCCTTGCACCTTTCTTTCGGGCTATTTTCATATCGTCGTAGGCTGTTGTATTGTGTCGTAGCCATGCTATAACTGCTTTTGCTGCCCTCTGTTCTAAGGGAATTGTTGCTGTGCGTGCCACTGTGCCACTACCTACCGGCGTAGCGTGCACGGTTACCATAACTGCTATTTTGTGCTCAATATCAGAGTATCTATTGTGAAAATTGAGATATTTCTTTACTGCCTCAAGAAAATCATCTTCATATATTTTCTGCTTTTTTGCCCTCTGTTGGCGCAATTGATCCAGTTTTTTCTGATATCCGGTGTCATTGCGTTGCTGCTCTGTAAGCCTAATAGCATTTTCAATTTTTTCTGATGGAGCCCACACGCCCAATGAAAACACTTTTCGGCCTTTCTTTTTTTGAATTCTCCAATATACACCTGATGCTGTTACTTTTCGTGTAACTCCGGCATCACCTGCCGGTAGAAATATCCAATTGAGGGGTGGAGTATGAGCTTTGCCCTCTTCATCAATAAAAGTGTTGTCGGGTAACTGTTGTAGTGTGCGTATTTTATCAGGCATTAATTATAATTTTTACTACTGATGACAGAATTATTACACAAATTTATGCAGAATAAACTGTCATCGGTAGTAATTAGCAAAAATCTTCCTTTTAGTAATGTAAGATGTTGAATATTACTGTTTTATTGGCTTGAAGTGGATTGCTTGTCCACCTCCGGGTGCAAGTTTTAGTTCCAAGGTACTATCTTTAGTAATAGCAATATTCTCAATCACATAAGCAGTTGGGTTGTTTTGCCAGTTGGCATCATCGGCATCGCGATATATTATTGCACTGTATGGTTTGTTGGCATCAAGAAAATCTGTAGTGATAGTTATGGTGCGTGCCTCTTCGTTGGTTGCACTTCCTAAAAACCACTCTTCGCCTGCCCGCCGTGCAATGGTTATATATTCGCCAATTTCACCATTTAGCACCTTCGACTCGTCAATGTCGGCATTATAATCGGCTATAAATTTGAATGCCGGATGATTCTCATAGTTTTTAATTAAATCGCTTGCCATTTGCAATGGGCTATAGAGTATAACAAAGTTGGCCAGCTGCTTGCTTATGGTTGTATGTACCCTTGTTTTGCTGATATCGTCGGAGTTCCATTTTTCCCTTTCACCAGCATTAGTAAATAGTACATCAAAGGTTCCTGGTGTATAGTCTGTAGGTCCGGCCAATCCTCGTGTGAATGGTAGTATTACGGTGTGCGATGGTGGGTTACCTTCGCTCCATGCGTTCCACTCCATGCCTCGCACGCCTTCGCGAGTCATCATGTTAGGCCATGTGCGTCTTTCGCCCGTAGGTTTTATGGGTTCGTGCACATCAAGCATTATATGGTATTTTGCAGCTGTCTCTACTACTTTTCGATAGTGGTTCACCATAAACTGCCCATGATGATACTCTCCTCGCGGGTAAATTCCACCTGCATAACCTGTTTTTACTGCATTTATGCCTAGGTCGCGACAAAGTGTAAATGCGTCTTTCATATACTCTTCGTAGGCGGGTATGTCGCCACCGGTTTCATGGTGTCCAATAATCATCACACCCTTATCTTTGGCATATTGGGCAACTTTCAGTAGGTCAAAATCCTTCGCCGGTGTTATATGGTCGAAGGCATCTTTGCCACCCCAGTTTTCCCAGCCTGCATTCCAACCTTCAAATACCACACCTTGAATGTTGTTCTCAGCAGCAAAGTCAATGTGTTTTAGCGCATTTTCAGTATTAGCACCATGTCTTGGGCCGGCATGCCAAGTCTCAGTTCCTAAGTGCATTCCCCACCATACTCCTATATACTTCATAGGCTTAATCCACTCTGTGTCTTCTATTTTTGAAGGTTCATTAAGATTAAGTATCATGGTACTCTCTACCAATTTTGCTGCTGTAGGTGATATCTGAATGGTGCGCCATGGAGTATGCCTTGGTGCCTCTGTACGCACTTTATCACCATTGCCCCAGGGGGTTAAGTCGGCTTTTAAAGCGCCGGTTTCATCCTGTTTTAGTGTCATATCGGCAAAGTCTATCAGGTCGGCCTCATGAATACTTATATAGCAATTATCGTTAAGTTTCATGGTAACAGGTGTGGCTACCCATTTTGCTTCTTCAAGCGGGGTTTTATTGTATAGTTTCTCGTAACTATCGTAATCGGCAGGTGCCCACCATGTTGTGGGATTACCACTAACGGTAAAGGTGGTTAACTCATCAGAAATAGTGAAATTGGTGAGGTTTTTCTGGTGAGGAAACTCATACCGGAATGCTACGCCATCATTAAAGGCCCGCATCTCAATATTAATATATCGGGCATTTTCGCCTCTCTCTTTTAAATATATCTTTATTGAGTTGTGGTGGTCGGTCACAATTTTATTTTCACCCCAAGGCTGTTTCCACTGAGTTTTTGTGTGGTTGCGTTCACTCTTTATTATTGCGAAATTACCTTGCAGTGGCTCCATGTCCTTAATGTTGAAGCCCATGTGAGATGGTTTTATCACTGTGTCGCCCCTGTATGTAATGTTGTAATAAGGGGTGTGGTTTTTACAATTTATTGTAATAGAAATCAATCCGTCGGGCGATGTAAGTCTCTCGTGTTGATCGCTGCTACATGAAAAAAACAGCGATGCAATCATTATTAGTGATAAATATAATATTCTCATTATTAATTGGTTAAAAGTGAAAATTGAAATGATTATTCATTATAAAGATACAATTTAATAAAAAATATTGAATTTCTGTTTTTTTTAATTGTAGTTGTTGTTATTTTGCAATCGCAATAAGCATAAATAATTTAACAAATTAAACGACTCACATTTAATATTTTTAAGGAGGAAATAAAAATGAAGTCAAATTCGCCCAGACGAAATAGTGATGATCAATTTTCGTCTGATGATTCATTAAAGCGTCCTGCAGTAAATGCTGGAAAGTTTAAAAGGAACCGTAAGCCCTCAATATACGACGAGGATGATGGAGACGATGATTACGATTACAGAAGAGATCTAATTGATGAAGACGATCGAAAGTTCTACTATGATGATGTGGAGGACGATGATGATTTTGATGAAGATCAATTTGATGATGAGGACTTTGACGACGAAGACTTCGATGATGATAACTTCGATGAGGACTTTGACGAAGACTTTGATGATGAAGACTTCGATGATGATGATTTATATTGAAAATTAAATGAAAGCTGCTTAAATTTTGAGCAGCTTTTTTATGCTACCAATATGTCGCTGCGCCCGTGGCTTTAAAACATGACTGCTTCCGCCGCCCCAGCGGCATAAACTATTGAACTATTTAAACTCTTAAACTTTTTAACTCTTAAACCCTCTGCCCTTCGTTTTTAACAAGTGGGCTGTTGGGGAAACATTTGCAATGCCTATTATCCGCACCCTCATAAACCCACCCCATGCGGGGTTTAGCCTAAAACACCATCAAATCCGTAAGCTGCGCTACGCTTGCATACGGTTATTTATAATAAATCCCCTGCGGGGAAAATTTATTGCTATACATCTGATTACAAATATCTAACTTCCTTAATGGTTAAATTATTATTGCTTCCGCCGCCCCAGCGGCATAAACTCTTAAACCCTTAAACCATTTAACTATTTAACCCTTTAACCCTTTTACTATTCAACTATTAAACCCTTAAACCATTTAACCATTAAGCTATTCAACTCTCAACTCCTAATCAACGAATCTCGCTCCTCAAAACACCAAACAACTACCTCTCGCAAATAATCTTTTTAACTCTTCTTTTATTTTTGAAAAAATTAAATGTTAATTTATTTAACACTTAAAAGTTGGCTATCCGTTGATTTTGTTGCATTTAGCTGATATTTGTAATTTTAAATTTACTGCAATTTTAAATTATTTGATGCAACCGCTTGCATGGTTCAAAAAATTAACTCACCTTTGACGTTGTTTAAGATTAGTTAACAGTGTGGTTAAAGTTTGGTAATTAAAAAATCTAACCTAACCCATTTTTACTACCACCCTTTAACCACGTTAGCTGTCTTTACAATCTGAACAGTTTTAATATTAACTCAATTTGAAATTATGAAACAGATCTTGAGATTGTTTCTCTTGTGGATGGTCTGCCTGCCAATGCTAGGGCAGGAGGTTACCGTTAGAGGAAGAGTAATCGGAGCCAATGATGGTTTGCCATTACCCGGAGTTAACGTTGTGATTAAAGGTACAACACAGGGTACTATCACCTCTTTTGATGGTGATTATACTTTGAAAGCTTCTGAGGGTGATGTAATCCTGTTTTCATCTGTAGGGATGATAACCCAGGAGCATGCTGCCATCAATGGTGTTATTAATGTTGTATTGGCTGAGGAGGTTACAGACCTTAGCGAGGTAGTAGTGGTAGGTTATGGTGTTCAAAAGAAAGCTCTTGTAACCGGTGCCAATCTTACCGTAAAAGGTGATGATGTAGCGCAACTTCGCACAACTACTGCAATGGAAGCTATGCAAGGGGTTGCACCAGGTATTAGTATTACTCGTAATAGTGGTGAACCAGGCGCAGGTACTAAAATTAGAATTCGTGGTGCCGGTACCATCAGTGGAGCCGAGCCACTCTATATCGTTGATGGTGTGTATGTTGGTAATATCAACTACCTTAACCCTTCTGATATTGAGTCTATTAACGTGCTTAAGGATGCAGCCTCTGCTGCTATCTATGGTTCGCGTGCTGCCAATGGTGTTGTTCTTGTAACTACAAAGCAAGCTGTTAAAGGTGCTAAAACACAGATTTCTTACGATGCCTACTATGGTGTGCAGAATATATATAAGCAGCTTACACCACTTAATGCTCAGGAGTATATGTACATTATGGATGAGCGTCAAGCCAATGACGGGCTACCATTGTACAACTGGGAGGATATGGTTAAAAATCGTAACAGCTACCTTAACTCGCAATTCCCAGGTAATATAGGTGATGAGTATGGTAACTACGTATGGGATAAAGTTTCTAAAGGTTGGAAAGGAACCAACTGGGTGAAAGAGATGGCACAGAAAAACTCACCAGTACAAAGTCACTCCGTTAACATTACAGGATCGGAAAATGATATTAAATACTCAATGGGTATTTCATATCTTGACCAAGAAGGTGTATTAGGTGGCCATGTAACCGATGCCGGTTATAAGCGTCTTACTGCACGTCTTAATACAGAAATGGTAGTTTATAAAATAAATGATCGTCCGATTTTAACTGTTGGTGAGAACTTTACATACACCAATAGCCAGTCGAGAACAATTGCTACAGGTGATATCTACTGGAACGACCTTCATAATGCGGTTGTTACCAACCCACTTATCCCTCTTCACTATGAGGATGAAGCTCTTTATAAGCATATTAATGGATATGGTTTCCAACTTGAGGGATTATCAGATAACCAGGTTAACCCAATAGCGCAAATGTATTATCGTAATAACTTCCGTTGGGGTAAGAGCAATAATATAACAGGAAGTGCTTATGCAGTATTTGAGCCTATCAAGAATCTAAAATACCGTTCATCTTTCGGTATTACTGCTTGGTTTAGCCACAGCCGTAGCTATACTCACAAAAATATCCTTGGTCGTAAATCATTTACGAATACCGATGCTGTGAGCCAAAGCCAGTCGCTATGGGCCAACCATGTATTTACTAATACTCTTAGCTACGATTTCCGTCTTGATGATCATAAGATTTCTGCACTTGTGGGTATGGAGGCCAACAAAGATGTGGTTAACAACTCTATTAGCGGTTCCCATAAAAATACAAAAATGGAGCTACCTAAATATGCATATCTTAGTAATGTGAAAGCTCCATCAAGTGTTGATGATCTGTCTGTGTCGGGTGCAGACTGGACTGCTGAAGGTGGTGGCGTATTGTCATATATGAGCCGTCTGTCGTATGACTTTAAAGAGAGATATATGATTGACTTCACATTCCGTGCCGATGGTGCCTCTAACTTTGCCGAAGGTAATCAGTGGGGTTACTTCCCATCGGTTTCTGCCGGTTGGAACTTCTCTGAAGAGGAATTTATGCAGAGCCAAAGCCTAATAGATTATGGTAAATTACGTGCCAGCTGGGGTCAGAATGGTAACAACAACGTTCCTTCATTCCTTTATTTGTCAACTATTGCTTCTCTTGAGAACGCATATTTCTTTGGTAGCAATAAAGAGGCAGCAGTTGATGGAACAGCTCCTTACCGTGTGCCAAACCCCGACTTAAAGTGGGAAACTTCTGAGCAGCTTAACATAGGTGTTGACCTTAGAATGCTCTCTTCAAGAATGGGCGTTACATTCGACTGGTATAAGAAAACAACCAAAGATTGGTTAGTTGAAGCTCCTGTACTTGGTACATTCGGAATGAAAGCTCCATACATTAATGGTGGTGCCGTAGAAAATAAAGGTTTTGAGTTCTCTGTATCATGGAATGATAAAATTGGTGATGTAGGATATGGTGTTACCGTTTCTGGTGCTAAAAATAAAAATACCGTTACCAGACTTGATAATGCAGAGAAGAGTATAATGGGACAAACCGACCTTCTTGCACAAGGTACGTCATATTTATCTAGAGTTGAAGTTGGTAAACCAATCGGATTCTTCTACGGATATCAGACTAAAGGACTATTCCAAAATCAGAGTGATGTTGATAGCTATGTTGATAAAAACGGTAATCCTATCGTGATAGCTAAAGAAGCAGATACTCCACGTCGTCCAGGTGATGTTTGGTTTGTGGATCAAAATGGCGATGGTGTTATTGATGATGCAGACCGTGTAATGCTTGGTAAACCAAATCCTGACTTTGAACTTGGTATTCAGTTGAATGCAGATTATAAGGGCGTTTACTTTAGCACAACTCTAACAGGTAAGTTCGGAATGCAGGTAATGCAGTCATATCGCACTTATATCGATCAACGTGAAAACTATACAACTGATGTGTTCAAGCGTTGGCATGGTGAGGGTACTTCAAACAAGTTGGCTCGCCTTAGCTCTACATCTACTGCTAACTATAATATGGTGTCGGATATGTATATGCACGATGCTGACTATGTGAGAATCAGTAACTTGACTTTAGGATACCGTTTTGATAAACTCCTGAAAAACTCTAATTTTGTTAAGGGTGCTTCGGTATATGCTACTGTTAATAACCTATATACCTTTACCAATTATGATGGTATGGATCCTGAAGTTGGTTTCGGTGGATCAAGCTCATGGGCTTCAGGTATTGACCTTGGTCTATACCCACTGGCTCGCACAGTTATGTTTGGTGTTAATGTGACATTTTAATCAGTAAACTATGAAAAAAGTAATATATCTATTGTTTGCCCCCTTGGCTTTCTTATTTACCATAGGGTGTAGCGACTTTTTGGATACTGAAGTGATTTTTTCAGAAACTTCAGATACCTATTATAAAACTCCTGCCCAGATGAAAGATGCTTTGACAGGAGTGTACAACTCGTTTTATTCTCCTAACCACACTAGTGACGAGCATCTAGTTGCTATGCTACTAGAGGACGTGGTACTTCCTGGTGGTGGATCGGATGATACATGGGCCAAAAATATTGGTCAGTTTACCAATCCTGAGGAAAACGTACACCAAGACCTATGGTTGATAACTTACAATGGTTTAGCAAGGGTTAATACTATTATTCAGTCGGTTACCAATAATGATTTCTCGTCTTCATTTAATAGTCTAGCAGAGGCTGAAGAATTTAAAAATGATGTTCTTGGTGAGGCTTATTTCTTAAGAGGATTTTTAATGTTCCGCGCAGCACGTTTCTTTGGTGGAATGCCTGTGATTACTGTTCCTGAGGGTCCTTATGATGGTCCAAGGAACTCGTTTGAAGAGACTTTTGCTCAAATTGCTTCCGACTTTAAAATGGCAGCAGATATGATGGTTGCTAAGAATGCTTCAGAGTATGATGCAGCCGATTATGGTCATGCAACGGTGTGGGTGGCAAAAGCCTACCTTGCCCGTACATATCTGTTCTATACCGGATATCAAACCAATATTGAGAAGAGTGCTACTGATGTGCTTCCTTTAGCTGAGGGTGGTCAAGTAAGCAAATCTGATATTATCTCTCATCTTGAGGATATTATTAATAATAGTGGTTATGAGTTGACTCCTGATTTCCGTAACCTATGGCCTTATTCTTATATTAACGAAGCTTCTGGAGAGGAACTTCTTCCTTGGGCTGCTGCCAATAACCTTAAGTGGGTTGGTCAAGATGGTTACAATGCAGGTATTCATGGAACAGGTAATAAAGAGGTTATGTTTGCTCTTCGTTATGCTAATGCTGCTGACTGGGGAACTACTCAGAAAAACCGTAACTGGGTTACCTTATTTACCGGAATTCGTAAAAACAGCATGATTCCTTTTGGCGAAGGTTGGGGTGCAGGTACTATTCACCCTCGTTTCTACTCGAGCTGGAGTGATGATGATATGCGTAAAGATGGTTCTGTACTTGTAATGGGTGATGCCGATCAGGCTACAGATGAATACTCTGGAGGACAAGGTGACCATGAATCTGGAATGTTTAATAAAAAATATACAAACATCCAGTTTGAAGATGGAACAACAATGTGGAAAGAAATTTATAATGCGGGTGACGGAAGCTTCATGCTTGCTCATGCTCAGGATTTCTACTACCTACGCTATGCTGATGTGCTTCTAATGCACTCTGAACTTACCGGTACTGCTACTGGACTGAATAAGGTACATGCAAGAGCTTATGGTGCTAACCACACTGATGTTGCATACTCTGTTGAAGCTCTTAAAGAGGAGAGACTACGCGAGTTTGCTTTCGAAGGTATCCGCTGGTTCGACCTAGTGCGCTGGGGTGATGTAGATGGAGACAACTACTATAAAAAAGTAGCTAACGTTACAATGGAGTCAGGAGTTGAAGCTCAATACACCAGAACTTATAGAGTTGAAACTAAAGGTTTGCGTCCTATTCCAGAGAGCCAAGTGAGCCTTTCGAATGGTGCATATAGCCAAAACCCAGGCTGGTAAATAGTGTTAATGCAAAATATTGATATTATGAAAAAACTGAATTATATAGGATCCTTCTTGGCTGCAATGGCACTTTTATTTACTGCCTGTGAGCCGATAGAGGATAGACTGGAGCTGAAGAACAGTTTCGAATCCGGAAAAATTGAACTTAAAGTAGTTCAACCTTCGGATGGAAGTAACAAACTTTCGCTACAGATGGTGACACCAGGCGTTACTGGTTATTGGGATTATGTTATTGATAAGGCTTACACCGATAGAGCTGAAGTGATATTCCCAATTCCTGGCAAACATACATTTACTTTCCACTCTACTACTGGTTATTTCCCAGGAGGTGATGTTTCGAAAGTAGAATATGTAACTGCTTCTATTGATGTGGAAATTACAAAGTTAGATTATGCACTTCCAGAGCATTATGTTAATCTTGTTGGTGAGGAACTAGTATCTAAAACTTGGGTTTTTGATGAATCTAACCCTGACCGCTGGTGGTATATGACAGACGAGAGTCCTGATGCCTTCTGGTGGCAGCCTGGTCGCGGTGATTGTACTGATGCTGATGGTGAAATGATTTTTGACCTTGATGGTGGTGCTAACTATACATACATTGCCGGACCAAGTAGTGAACCAGTTAAAGGAAGTACTTGGGCATTTAATGCAAAAGGTGATAAGATTACCATCAAAGGTGATGCTAATATTCTAGGTGTTATGGGTGGTGGCGAATCTACCACTGGTAGTAAGCAGTATGAAATACTAGAACTTACTGAAAATCGTATGGTACTATTCCAAAATCCTGTGGTGTGGTCACCAGGTTGGGTTTGGGTATTTAAAGCAAAATAATCCTTAAAAAACCATAACACTAATTTGGGATTATTAATGGGGGCAGGGCAGTGAGTAACTGCCCTGTTTTCGTATATAACCACGGGCTGAAACCCATGGTTGGTTGTTACTCCTCGGTTCCCTAAAGGGGAAGTTGCCTTAGCACTTGCTAAGTGTTTTTTAAATTGTAAAGAGGTTTTTGCTTGTTTAAATGCATAACTGGCTGTTATAGAGCCCTCTTTAGGAAAGTTACGCAAATTCCCCGCAGGGGATATATCATAAGTAACCGTATGCAAGCGTAGCGCAGCTTTCGGTACTTAATACCGTATAAGGTAAGCCCCGCATGGGGTGATATTATTCTTGGTTACATAATGTCACCCTTGCAGGGAATTTTTGGCTATTTTACTATTCGACTATTTCTCTATTTAACTCCATCCCTTTCGCTACTATCGCCACTAAAAAGACAACTCTCAACCTCTTTAACCCATTTATTTTATCTTCACCTCAATCCCCGACACCATAAGATATACTTCATCAGCTAGTGCTGCAATGTGTTGATTCATCCAGCCCTGTAAATCGGTGAAGTGCCTCTGGATATCATTGGCGTTGTGGCCGCCAAGCCCTATCTCATTGGTTACAAATATAAATGTGGCATCTTGCTTTTTAAGCTCTTCAAATTCTTGTTTTGCCAACTCCAAACTATTTTCAATATCCGAATTATTATCAAAAAAGTAATTGGTTAACCATAGTGTAACACAGTCTATTAGCACTGTTTTGCCGGTGAAATCATGCTTCGAAAGCTCTTTCTCTTCTTCAATATTTATCCATTCATCACCTCGGTCATTTTGGTGCCTTTTAATTCGTTCATGATGCTCATCATCCCATATTCTTGATGTTGCCAAATATACTGGAGTAGGAGAGAGGCATAGCGCCATTTTCTGTGCAAAATTGCTTTTGCCCGAGCGAGTTCCACCGGTTATCATTACTATTTTTGCCATAGATAATTGTAAATAATTCTTTTTTTAAATATATTATGCACTAAATAGCTCTTTCAACCATTTTACTAATATCTGGCATACTTCTCTTTCAGCTGATAAATATCTTTTCGTTATACTCAAGCCCATAGGAGTTCCCGGGTCTTCCTGTATTGCCAACCAAGAGTGTTCTAGTTTCAATGTCATTTTTCATTGCAATCCTTATTTGATCTTTGGTGTATGCAACTTGTTTAATAACACCGTTGCTATTATCTAGTCTTATAAGTCTCCCTTCAACATTATTGTCCGCCTTGTTGAGTATTGTTTCAAATCCTGCTATACAATCCTCACTATGTGTAGTTGCAAATATTTGTATATTGAGTATAGCTGATAATTCAAAAATTATACTCCATAGTTTTTCTTGTACTGAATGATGCAAACCGTTTTCAAACTCATCAATTAAAAGAAAGCCATTGTCTGAATTTACCAATGCTAGAATAATAGTCATAATTCTGTTTATGCCATCACCCATGCTTCGTATCGGAAATACACTATTGCTATTAGATAATTTTATGACAGCAGATCTGCTTGTTGAACCATCATTAATAAATGCAATTCGTTCTATGTTTGGTTCAATAATTTTTAGTGCCTTTATTACATATTCCTCTTTTTCAGTTAAAGTAATATTGTCCCATAATTTGCCGTTTATCTCCCGATCGATATTTCTAGTTTTAATAAATTGGAAATTATCAATGTTGCCTATGTTTCTATATCTTACTCTACTATAAAGTCTCTCTTCTTCAAGCGTTAAGATTGTTGAAAGTGACCCTACGCCAATTTCTAAGCCTAACTTATAATCAATAATCGATCTATCAGAATCATCATCTATTATTATACGTTTTCTTTGGTTTGATATTTCATCTTTAGATTGAACAATGTCATCATAGTATTTTACAAATCGTAATGTAACTGAATTGTCAACAATATTCTGATAATCTACAAGTGTGTTATAATTGGGCTTAATCACTATTTTGTCTGTCTTGGCAAATCCCAAAGTTCTATTGGTAAATAGTGAAGAAAGTGATTTGATATTTGCTTCTGCTGTGCCTCTTGTATCTGAAACCTTACTGTAATTTTCACCTCTATCCTCAAGTAATTGAAATATTACATTTAAATCGCATTTTGTGATATAAATTGCTAATGCTTCTAGTAAAGTTGATTTACCTGAATTGTTTTTACCAGTTATCAGATTAATCCGCGATAACGACCCTATAGTTAGGTCATTTATGTTTCTAAATTTCTGAATTTTAATTGATTCAATCATTTATTTGTATTTTAGTAAATACTAAATTACTAAATTAAAATTACGAAAAAAATCACTTGTAATTTTGTTCTAAAATTTATTATATAGTTTCTCAATTTTCTGTTTTCCTCTTTAAAACTCCACCATATCGTGTCAATTTATAAGATAAACTTAACTCGCACATTATTCTTAACTATTTTCACTTTTAGAATAGCTCCATAGTCTAAATCAAGATTGAAAATATGCGTGTGCGGTATTGCCAGCCATTTCATCAAGAAAGCCCTGATTACTCCCGAATGTGTTACAACCGCAACATTACTTTCGGCCGGTAATGTGATAAGATGTTCAATAAATCTATTGGCACGATTTACCAAACTATTGAATGTTTCTCCTTGTGGTGGTGCAGACTGTAAAAAATCACCCGACCATGGCTCAATTTCTTCAATGGGTATTTCACTCCAGGGCTTCATTTCCCAGTTTCCAAAATCAAGCTCCTTGAGATTGTCATCAATCGATATTTCATAGTTGGGGAACAGATCTTTTGCCAGTGTGTGGCATCTTTTCAATGGGCTTGAAAACACTATGTCGGGCTTGAAATCAGAAATGATATTTTTTATTTTTTGTTTCTCATCCCAGTAGCTTTTAGCAAGTTCAAGATCGGTAATGCCGTAACATATGTCGGTGCTTACAGATGGTGTCGTATGCCTGATTATATAAATTTTCATGATGTTAATTTAAAAATATCACTAGCATTGTGAGGTAAAAAACTATTTCGGTAACTTGTTGTATTGCGCCAAGGCAATCGCCCACATAACCGCCAATGTGTTTCACAAACCAGCGTTCCATCAACCGTTTTACCATAAACATGGGTATTATTGATATCAGAAATATGGCGGGAAGCCAATAAAGATGAATAAGTAAAATCACTGCTGATGATAAAAGTGCGATTGTTAAGTCTTTTATATGCAGGTTTTTGGTGATTGGTTTTGACTTGCTGGCTTCATCCTCGCGTACGTAACTAAGTGTGTACATGGTGGTAACAGCCATTGTGCGGCTAAGGATATGTGCTGAAACCATTATTGCAAATATCTGATTGTGACGCAGTTCCATGAGTGAGCTGTATTTTAGCAGCAATATTCCGATAAGTCCTATCGATCCGTAAGTGCCTATTCGGCTGTCTTTCATTATGTTGAGGATTTGCTCTTTTTTCCAGCCACCGCCAAAACCATCGCACATATCTGCAAATCCATCTTCATGAAATGCGCCTGTAAACAGAATTGTTAGCAGCATCGATAGCAATAACGCCACCGATGCAGGTAATATTAGCAAAAAAAGATAGTATGACAGTGCTGCTACTCCGCCCACAATAAGCCCAATCAATGGGAAGTATCGGTTACATCTGTTCAGTGAATCCTGGCTGTAGTCAACTATACTACCCACCGGAAAACGTGTGAAGAATGATAGGGCGGTGAGGAAATATTTAATCTCTTTTTTTATCATCTGTAATATTATTGTTGTTGATCGACCCCGGCCTCTTCAAAACTGCTCATTTCGTTAAAGAAATTAACTGCGGAAATAATTATCGGGTAAGCTACTGCAGCACCTGTGCCTTCTCCAAGTCGCATGCTTAGATTTAAAAGCGGTTTAGCACCTAAGTAATCGAGCATCAGTTTGTGTCCTTGTTCATCCGATTGGTGTGAGAAAATGCAGTACTCCAGTGTGTTAGGGTTAATCGCATGGGCAGCCATAAGAGCTGATGTAACAATAAAACCATCTACCAGAATCACCATTTTATTTGCAGCAGCCTGAAGCATTCCGCCGGCTATCATGGCAATTTCAAGGCCTCCTAATGTGCATAGTATATCGAATGGGTCTTTTATATCAATATATTTTTCTATCGCCTTTGCTATAACTTCGCTTTTATGTTTAACGCCTGCACTATCCAAACCTGTGCCGGCACCTGTTGCAAGCGAAGTGCGCACACCACTATATTTACAAAATAGTGCTGTGGCAGAGGTTGTGTTGCCAATGCCCATCTCACCAAAAATGATGGTATTGCACCCTTTGGCATGGAGTTCATTTACTATATCGGCTCCGTTTTGCATTGCTGTGTTGCACTCTTGGGCAGTCATAGCAGGCTCTATCGCAAAATTTCGGCTTCCCATGCGCACCTTGCGGTGTGTAATTGGAATAGAGGGCTCAAAGTTGAATTTAACACCTGCATCAGCAACCATTAATTGCAGGTTATGCTGCCTTGCAAATACATTAATTGCTGCACCTCCACCCACAAAGTTCATCACCATCTGCCACGTAACATCCTGTGGATAAGGCGATACACCTTCATCAACAATGCCGTGGTCGGCAGCACATACCAGCACCGCACCATTGGCTATTTGTGGTGATAGTGTATTCTGAATTATGCATATTTTATGGGCTGCTGTTTCCAGTGCTCCCAACGACCCCACAGGCTTTGTCTTTAGGTCTATCTTTGTTTTTATAGCATCACTTAGCTCATTGCCAGGCACTTCAATCTTGATGTCTTTTATCATTTTAATGGTTTTATTACGGACAATTGCACTGTAGATATTGCTCTTTTGCCCGAAACTGGTTAATGTTCTTTATTAAAATCCGGATATGCAGCTGAATATAAAAGCATATTATCCTTATCAAAAGTATAAAAATTTTTGTTGCTTTTCCATATTCATGCTTTTATTGATGTAGGCTTATAAATTATGAGCATAAATTGTGTTGATTACAGAGAGTAAAACTGTCATTGTTAAAGAAAAAAGGCTACCCAAAGTAGAGCAGCCCCTTCATTTTTGCTATTTAACGGTATAACCCAATTTGGTAATCGTCTCTTTCACGAGGTCAATGTTAATGTTGTCGCCTTCTATTACCACACTATTATCGGCCGGGGTGGCATTAACAGTTTTAACTCCCTCTAACTTTCCTACAAATTTCTCAACTGTAGCTTTACAATGGTTGCAAGTCATGCCTTCCACATTAAGTTTTGCACTATTAGTTGCCATGATTTTTTAATTTTTTATTGTGTTAATATTACAACAATATCAAGGCTATTAGGTTCACTATTTATGATGCGTG
Source organism: uncultured Marinilabiliaceae bacterium (assembly GCA_964635545.1). Classification (GTDB taxonomy): domain Bacteria; phylum Bacteroidota; class Bacteroidia; order Bacteroidales; family Marinilabiliaceae; genus JAGPIS01. The sequence continues at coordinate 59,812 of CAZWOA010000003.1, read as the reverse complement.
ACTATAAAAAAAACAGCTCCCCGTAATTCGAAGAGCTGCATGAAATTTATCAGAATAAAATCCGCTAATGGAATTAAATTACCATATTACCGGTCTGTCTTCAATAGGAACATACATTGGTGATCCTTCCGGTATGTTGAATGCTTCGTAGAATGGCTCAAATATCGGTAGCGGGCCGTTTACTCTCCATTTACCAAGCGAGTGAACATCTTCCTTGGTGCGGCGGTAAACCTCTTCATCTCTTATGTTCTGTGCCCATATGCGTGCATAGGCAAGCACAAAACGCTGCTGTGCAGTGAAACCATCAATAGGTTCGGCAGCAAGTGCGTTTTCATTGCTGTTAATGAATGCTTCATACGAAATATTAAGACCACCAAAGTCGGCAATGTTCTCACCCAGTGTTAGTTCGCCATCTGCCTTAAGTGTATCTATAGCAGTAAACGAGTTATATCTATTAACTAGCACTTGGGTTTTACTATTAAAGTTATCTGCATCTTCAGCCAACCACCAGTCATTTAGGTTACCAATCTTGTCGTATTGGCGACCTTGGTCATCAAAGCCGTGTGTCATCTCATGGCCAATCACCACTCCAATAGCACCGTAATTTACTGCATCATCACCCTCGGCATAGAAGAATGGAGGTTGTAATATTGCAGCCGGAAACACAATCTCGTTGGCTACCGGGTTGTAATAGGCATTTACTGTTTGTGGGTTCATTAGCCACTCCTCTTTATCAACCGGTTTGCCAATTTTAGATAGTTGAAACTCTACATCCAACTTATTGCTAGCCAGTATGTTTTCGAAATACTTATCTTTGTTTATCTCCAGTGCAGAGTAGTCGCGCCATTTGTTGGGATAGCCAATTTTAACGCTTATGGTTGCAAGTTTTTCATGAGCCTCTTTCTTTGTTTCACTGCTCATCCAGTCAAGTTGGTCTATTCTATGTCCAAATGCAATACGCAGGTTTTCTACCAAAACTTCCATTCTGTTTTTGGCTGCCTGTGGGAAAAACTGCTTAACATATAGCTGCCCAACCGCTTCACCCAATGCGTTACTGGTTGTGTTGAGCACTCGTTTCCAAAGTGGCTCTATGGCCTGACTGCCTGAAAGTACTTTGCCATATAGCTCAAATGCAGCCTCTTCAAAATCGGATGATAGGTATGACGCTGCCGAACGAATGATGCTTATCTGAAGATAGTCTTTGATGACTTCAATATCTGTATTTGCAATTATTTCTGAAATTGATGCCATGTATTTTGGTTGGGCAACATCAATTTCCACGTTTGCATCAACACCCAATAGGCTAACATACTCATTCCAGTTGATGGCAGGTGAAATTTTGCTTAGGTCAGCAACATTCATCTTGTTATATGTGGCCTGTGGGTCACGGTTTTCAAGGCGTGTGTTGGATATGTTGGCTAGTTTGGTTTCAAACTCTACTATCTCATTGGTTTTTGCTGATGCCTCGTCTTGTGTGGCTCCTGTTAGTGTGTAGAGTGTGTTTAGGTATGTTGAATAGCTGCTGCGTATTTTTTCTGCTCTTTCACCACCCTCTACGTAGTAATCGCGGTCGGGCAGTCCCAATCCACCTTGGTAGATGCCGCCAATAACCATATTGCTGTTTTTTTGGTCGGGGCTACTGTAGAAAAAGAAAAATGGGTTGATTTGTTGTTTATGCAGATAGGCAATTATCGAAGTCAATTCGCTTTTACTGCTAACTTCACTCACTTTGTCAAGAAGTGGTTTAATTGGTTCCGATCCTAGGCTATTGCGCAGTTCGATGTTGAGCCCGCTGGCATATAAATCGCCGATTTGCTGACTAACGCTGCCTTTTTCTCCACTCTCTTTGGCTGCCTGTTCAATCACAATTTTAACTTTGTCGCGGTTCTCCTCTGCCAGCATGTCAAAGGCACCATATCGGCTTTTATCATCCGGTAGCGGGTGTTGTTTCATCCAGCCACCATTGGCATATTGGTAAAAATCAACTGATGGGTCAACAGTTAAGTCCATGTTTTCGGCTGTGAATGATGCAAATTTGCTCTCGGCCTCCTGCTTTGTTGCACAGCCTGCAAGTGTGGCCGCTCCAATAATTGAAAGCACTATGAGTTTGTTCTTTATCATCTGTTAAATGTTTAATAATTAAGTTTTTGTGTTATAAAAGTCTTTGTTTCAAAAGTAATTAATTCAAATTTAGCATCATCAGAAATAAACCAAAAAATAACAAATTGTTTTTATGATTTATATCCTCTTTTCTGATTTTGATAAGGTCGTTTGCTCTGTTTGCAACTTCTAAAAGGAGGGTTTTCTACCTTTTTATCCGATGAAAACAATTTTTTTACCAATTCGTGCTGATTGAGGCTTATAAGTCGTTTTTCTATTTTGTGCTTATACTCAGGCTTATACCAAAAGAAATACATCCTCTGTTGCAGCTTCTCATCTTGCGTGCGAGCTGTGAATACTGGCTTTAACGTATATGGGTGAACGCCCGAATAGTAAATAACTGTAGAAACTGTCATTGGGGTAGGGGTTAAATCCTGCACCTGTTCAAGCTTGAAATTCAGTTCGTTAGTTTCGGCTGCAAGATGCGCCATATCCACCTCCTCGCTTGCCGGGTGACTCGATATGAAGTAAGGTATCAACTGTTGGTTGAGTCCCTCTTTTTTATTGATGTCATGAAACTCCTTGCTGAATCGCTTAAATAAATCGAATGATGGTTTGCGCATCATTTTCAGTACTTTATCTGATGTGTGTTCAGGTGCAACTTTAAGTCTGCCCGATACGTGATGGGTTATCAGCTGGTGCATATATGTCTTGTGACTCTTCTTCTCCTGCTCTGTCGCTTTGTCGTTCAATAGCATATCATACCTGATACCACTTCCGATAAATGCCTTTTTAACTCCTTCGATTTTGCTTACTTTCTTGTAAATATCGGTGAGGGCGCTATGGTCGGTATCCAGATTGGCACATACCGAAGGGAAGATGCACGACGGCCTAAGGCATTTATGGCACTGCTCGAGGTCGCGCCCCTGCATGCGGTACATATTGGCACTCGGACCGCCAAGATCGCTAATATATCCTTTGAAATCGGGCATTTGAGTCATCTTTTCGGCCTCTTTTATTATCGATTGTGCCGATCGTGATGCTATGAATTTTCCCTGATGAGCCGAAATGGTGCAAAAACTGCAACCTCCAAAACATCCGCGGTGCATATTTATCGAGAATTTTATCATCTCATAAGCTGGAATTGCTCCTTTCTTGTTATAGCGCGGATGTGGAAGCCTGGTGTAGGGCAGGTCAAACGATTTATCGAGCTCGCCACTGGTCATGGGTGGGTATGGCGGATTTATTATGATGCGGTTGTTACCCACGTTTTGGGTCAGCCTTGATGCCTCATAACTATTGGATTCCTGCTCCACGTTTTTAAAGTTTTTGGCGTAGCAAAGCTTGTCTTTAAGGCAATCTTCGTGCGAAAAAAGTTCAATTGTGTTCCAGTTTTTATTCTTTGGCAGCTCCTCTGATAGGGGGCGCATTATTGCCGTTTGTGGAATGGTGGTTAATGAGTTGAAAGGCACGCCTCTTTTCAGCAGCCTCAATATCTCCTGTAGTGGCTGTTCACCCATTCCATAAACCAGCAAATCGGCTTTAGAGTCGGCCAGTATGCTTGGTCGCAGTTTATCCGACCAATAGTCGAAATGTGTAACTCTGCGCAACGATGCTTCAATGCCGCCTATCACTACAGGCACATCGGGATATAACTGTTTTAAAATGTTGGAGTATATAACTGCAGCATAATCGGGGCGGAAACCTGCTTTGCCGTCGGGCGTATATGCGTCATCCGAGCGACGGCGACGGTTGGCTGTATAATGATTCACCATCGAGTCCATATTTCCGGCAGTAACACCAAAAAACAGTTTAGGTGTGCCCAGTTTCTTAAAGTCGCGAAGGTCATCACGCCAGTTGGGCTGAGGCACTAAAGCCACCTTAAGGCCTTGAGCTTCAATTATTCGCCCGATTACAGCTGCGCCGAATGATGGATGGTCAACATAGGCATCACCTGTAAAAAGAATCACGTCAAGGTCGTTCCAGCCGCGTTCATCAACCTCTTTGGCTGTAGTGGGTAGCCACTCCGAAATATGTGGGTAATTATGCATCTTAATAAAGAGTAATCAAAAGCTCATTGGATAAGCATTTGAAATATGTAACTTTTCGATGCAAAATTAATAAATATGTGCTAAAAGTGTGGTCTAATATTTTTATATTATAAATGCAATGTTAACTTTGTAGTGTAAAAAACTATTATGGCAGATATTAATCTTGAATTAGTAACACGTCTGACAACTAATGTTGAAAAGCTTACTGTGCGCTATGCGTCTCTTAAGCATCAAGTTAGTGAGTTGGAGAGCGAAAAGGCAGAGCTTCTTAAGAAGCTTGATGATGCCAATAAAGCTTATGTGGAGCTTGATGAGAAATTTAATATCTACCGGATGTCTCGTAATTTTGTGGGTGATGGCGATGAAGCATCCGACACAAAAAAGAGAATTGATAAAATAGTGCGGGAAATTGATAAGTGCATAGCACTCTTGAACCGATAATTTAATCAGATGGATAGTAGATTGCCCATAAATGTTAAAATTGGCGAGCGGATTTATCCGCTTAGGATCGACCGTGCAGATGAAGAACGGATTCGTCTGGCGGTGAAACTGATTAATGAAAAGGTCACTTCATATAAACAAAGATATTCAGATAAAGATGATCAGGATTGCCTGTCGATGGCACTTCTGCAATTTGTTATAAAACTGCTTGAACTGGAGAGCAAGGCCGATGATACGCCCGTAGTAAGTGCAGTTCAAGACCTTAACGATAGATTGGAGCAGATACTTCAGGATATTTAGTGTTTATATATAAATATTATTACCCGCATCATATACCGTGAAATCGGCATAGAGAGTTTTCTATGTTGACTTTCTAGTATATTTTGCGGTTTTTTGTTTTTTTCATATATTTAATAAATATTTTTTTCGAATACGACATGGAAATACTTATAGGAATAGGTGCATTTCTATTGGGTAGTGGAATTTCATGGATTCTATATGCAAAAGCACTCCGTTCACGCAACAGACGTATCATTAGAGATGCGGAAACGGAGGCCGAGGTTATAAAGAAAGATAAGATTCTACAGGCCAAAGAGAAATTTTTACAACTAAAAAGCGAGCACGAGAAGGAAATCAATTCACGCAACTCTAAAATTCTTGCCTCTGAGAATAAAATGAAACAGAAAGAGGTAGTTTTCAATCAAAGAATGGAGGAGTTGCAAAGGAAGAAAAAAGAGACTGATCTGATTAAGGAAAACCTTGATAATCAGCTTGAACTGCTTGATAAAAGAAATGAGGAGATAGACAGACTTCACCGTCAGCAGGTTGAAAAACTTGAAACTCTATCGGGATTGACCGGCGAAGAGGCTAAAGAGATGCTTATAGAGAGCATGAAAGCCGAAGCCCGTACTGAGGCTATGTCCATGATAAATGATATTATGGATGAGGCCAAAATTAATGCAACTAAGGAGTCTAAACGTATTGTGCTTCAAACAATTCAACGTGTGGCTACCGAAACGGCTATCGAAAACTCGGTTACCATTTTCCATATCGACTCCGATGAAATTAAGGGGCGTATTATCGGCCGTGAAGGTCGTAACATACGTGCTCTTGAGGCTGCTACAGGCGTTGAAATTATTGTTGATGATACCCCCGAAGCTATTGTGCTATCGGCATTCGACCCAATGCGCCGTGAGGTTGCCCGCCTGGCTCTTCACCAACTTGTTACCGACGGCCGTATTCACCCAGCACGTATTGAGGAGGTTGTTAATAAGGTGCGCAAACAGGTGGAAGAGGAGATTATCGAAACCGGTAAGCGTACTGCCATCGACCTTGGAATACATGGTCTGCACCCCGAATTGATAAAACTTGTGGGTAAGATGAAGTATCGCTCGTCATATGGCCAAAACTTGCTGCAGCACTCGCGCGAGACTGCCAACTTATGTGCTGTGATGGCTTCCGAGCTTGGTCTGAATCCGAAGAAGGCTAAACGTGCCGGTTTGCTTCACGATATAGGTAAAGTATCGGATGAGGAGCCTGAATTGCCACACGCAATACTGGGTATGAAACTTGCCGAGAAATATAAGGAGAAACCAGAGATTTGTAATGCCATTGGTGCGCACCACGACGAGGTGGAGATGAGCACTATGCTGGCTCCAATCGTGCAGGTGTGTGATGCCATTTCGGGTGCACGCCCCGGTGCCCGTCGCGAAATCATAGAGTCGTATATCAAACGACTTAACGACCTTGAGAATCTGGCACTCTCTTACCCGGGAGTTCTTAAAACCTATGCCATTCAGGCAGGTCGCGAGCTAAGGGTGATTGTGGGTAGCGAAAAAATGAACGATAAAGAGGCCGAAAGTTTATCATTCGACCTGGCCCGTAAAATACAGACTGAGATGACTTATCCCGGTCAGGTGAAAATTACCGTTATACGTGAGACACGCGCGGTAAGCTATGCCAAATAACTTGAATTTGAATGTTTTTATAAAAGAGGGTGTCTAAAAAGTCTAAGGCACCCTCTTTTTCTTTGTATTTCTTCCTAAGAAATTTTAGAATTATTTAATTCTCAGAAACTCAATCTGAAATATTTTGGGCTTATACATTTCGAAATTAAGCTTTAATGGATGGTATTCAGAGCTTTTTTAATTGTAGAAAAATCCTCATTGATGAATTGAAGATGTCATTTAGTCAATTAAAAGATTAAAAGTGGCGGTAAAACTCAAACAATCTTATTTTTGTAAAAAAAAATAGAACACTGTGAGCATATTAAAAAATCAAAAAGTACTGGTTACTGGCGGTGCCGGATTTATAGGATCCAATCTGGTGGATAAGTTTCTAAACCAAGGTAATGAGGTTATTTGCCTCGATAATTTTGCAACCGGTAAACGCGAAAATCTTGCCGGATACATGGCAAATAAAAACTTCACCCTTATCGAAGGCGATATTAGAGATATAGAGCAGTGCCGTAAAGCAGTAGATGGCGTTTCGGTGGTGTTTCACCAGGCTGCGCTTGGCTCGGTGCCACGCTCAATCAACGACCCCATCACTTCCAATGATGTAAATGTGGGCGGATTCCTTAATATGCTGGTTGCTGCACGCGATGCAGGTGTTAAACGATTTGTGTATGCCGCCAGCTCATCAACCTATGGCGATAGCACGTCAATGCCTAAGGTTGAGGATGTTATAGGTAAGCCATTGTCGCCCTATGCCATAACAAAATATGTAAATGAACTTTATGCCGATGTTTTTGCAAAACTGTATGGAATGCAAATTACAGGCTTGCGATATTTTAATGTTTTTGGCCGCCGCCAGGATCCGGATGGTGCTTATGCTGCAGTGATACCTAAATTCGTTAAGTCGCTTATTAACCACCAATCGCCTGTTGTAAATGGTGACGGTAGTTTCTCGCGCGACTTTACATATATCGATAATGTGTTGATGGCCAATGAGCTGGCTGCTGTTGCCGAAAGTGCCGATGCATATAATACTGTTTATAATGTGGCTTTCGGTGAACGCACTTCACTTAATGAACTGATTGAGTATCTTAAAGAGTTTCTGTCGCAATACGATCCTAAAATTGCTGATGTTGAGATTGTTTACGGACCCGAGAGAAAAGGAGATGTACCTCATTCATTGGCTTCTATACAAAAAGCTGAGTCACTATTGGGCTATAAACCAAAATATAGTGTAAAAGATGGTTTGAAAGAGGCTATTCATTGGTATTGGCAGAATTTGTCATCTTCTAAATGACCTTTTTTAGTGTTTAGGAAATAAATTAACTATAAAATAAAGTAAAATAGTTAATTCTGAAGAAAATTATTCGGCTTTATTAAAACATAAATCTATCTTTGTCTTCAGTAATAAAAATTGTAAGAATAATCAAATGGCAAAAGTTGCACTTATAACAGGAATCACTGGCCAGGATGGGGCCTATCTTGCTGAATTTCTGCTGAAAAAAGGCTATATAGTACACGGTATCAAGCGTCGTACATCAATGTTCAATACCGACCGTATCGACCATCTTTATCAGGATCCGCATGAGAAGAACCGTAACTTCTTTCTTCATTATGGCGACCTTACCGACTCTACAAACCTTATTCGAATTGTACAGGAGATTCAGCCTGACGAGATATATAACCTTGCGGCAATGAGCCATGTGGGTGTTAGCTTCGATACCCCCGAATATACTGCAAATGCCGATGGTATTGGTACTTTGCGTCTTCTGGAAGCAATCCGCCTTTTGGGTCTTACCAAAAAAACCAAGTTCTACCAGGCTTCAACCAGTGAACTGTACGGATTGGTGCAACAAGTGCCACAAAGTGAAAAAACTCCATTCTATCCTCGTTCGCCCTATGCTGTGGCTAAGTTGTATGGCTATTGGATTACAGTGAATTACCGTGAGGCTTATGATATCTATGCTTGCAATGGTATTCTGTTCAACCACGAATCACCAATCAGGGGAGAAACTTTCGTAACTCGAAAAATAACCCGTGCCGTGGCTCGTATTGCTCTTGGTCTTCAAGAGAGATTGTATCTTGGTAACCTGTCGGCCAAGCGCGACTGGGGACATGCCAAAGATTATGTGGAGGCTATGTACTTAATGCTTCAGCAGGATGTAGCCGACGATTATGTGGTGGCTACCGGTATTACAACCGAGGTGCGCGATTTTGTGAAGATGGCTTTTGCACATGTAGGCATTGAGATTGAGTTTAAGGGTGAAGGTGTCGAAGAGCAGGGTGTTGTGGTGTCTTGCAGCAATCCCGAATACCAGATTAAGGCAGGCACTGTTGTGGTGGCTGTTGATGAGCGTTACTTCCGACCCACAGAGGTGGAACTGCTTATAGGAAATCCCGAAAAAGCTATGAAACAACTGGGCTGGAAACCTAAACACGACCTTAATACGTTGATTGAGGATATGATGGAGGGCGATATTAAAACCATGAAAAAGGAGAAATACCTGCAAGATGGTGGTTTTAATACTCTGAATTACTTCGAATAATGAAAAAAAACAGTAAAATATATGTGGCCGGACACCGCGGGTTAGTGGGCTCGGCCATTGTTAGAAACCTACAGTCAAAGGGATATACCAATATCATTGGTCGCACTCATGCCGAGCTAAACCTTAGCGATGCCAAGGCTGTGGATGCCTTCTTTGATGCCGAAAAGCCCGAATATGTGTTTCTGGCAGCAGCAAAGGTTGGTGGCATTATGGCCAATAATATCTATAGAGCCGATTTTATTCTCGAAAATCTTAATATTCAGAATAATGTAATAGCAAGTGCACATCGTCATGGTTGCACAAAGTTGCTATTCTTAGGCAGTTCATGCATATATCCTAAAGAGGCCCCGCAGCCGCTGAAAGAGGATTACCTGCTTACCAATGAACTTGAATATACCAATGAGCCTTACGCACTGGCAAAAATTGCCGGTATTCGTCTCTGCGAATCGTTTAATATTCAATATGGTACCAATTTTGTGTCGGTGATGCCCACCAATCTTTATGGTCCCAATGATAATTACGATTTGGAGAAGAGCCACGTGTTACCAGCGTTAATCAGGAAGATGCACTTGGGTAAAGCACTGCAAAGTAATGATTGGGAGGCTATTAGAGCCGATTTTAATGCCCGCCCGGTAGAGGGTGTGGATGGTAATGCCGGTGAGGAGTCAATAAAATCGATTCTTGCCAAGTATGGAGTTACCATAAATAGCAGGAATGGGGTAGAGGTTAATTTGTGGGGAAGTGGTACTCCCATGCGCGAGTTTCTGCACTCCGACGATATGGCCGATGCTTGCGTGTTTGTAATGGAAAATATCGATTTTAAAGATATTGTAGCTCATAAAAACGCCAACGAGATTAGAAATACACATATAAATATTGGATCGGGTACCGATTTGTCTATCAGTCAGTTGGCTAATATGGTTAAAGAGATTACCGGATTTGAGGGTACACTTAATTGGGATAGCTCAAAACCTGACGGCACTATGCGTAAACTTATGGATGTGAGTCGTTTGGCTGATTTGGGGTGGAAATACAAAATAAGCCTTGAGAGCGGAATAAAATCAGTGTATCAACACTATTGCAACAAATAAAACAAACACAATATGGGTCGATTTAAAATTATTCTCTTAGCAGTAATTGCAGTGGTAACATTTTCGTGTAGCAGCAGCGACAAGGATAATGCGCCACAACTAACAATTACTTTTCCTACATCAGAAACTACTTTTGTAAGAAGCAATAGTTTTACGTTTTCAGGAACTGCAACTGATGATGTGGAATTGAAAAAAATCTCATTTTCTCTTGAATATAAATCGGGATTGAAAGGTCTTGAGGATGCATGGTTACCCGAGCCCGATGTGCGTGATATCAGTGGTAAAAGCATCACTTACGCCAATGAGGAGATTTTTAGCGAACCTATTGAGTATAGTAGTAAATCGGGTGTTTATACACTGCTGGTTGAAGTTACCGATAGAAAAGGCAACGTTACGTCAAAAACTGTGGATGTAACTATAGACTGATTAAAAATTTTGTATCTTTATAAAAGCTCATCCTTACGATGGGCTTTTTTTAAACTTATGACTATGTACGATTTTGATTCAGTAATTGATAGAAGTAAAACCGATTGCTACAAATTAGAACTTCGCGAGTCTGTTTTTGGTAATGGGAATGTGCTTCCACTTTGGGTGGCCGATATGGATTTTGCTGCTCCACCGGCTGTGGTTAAAACCATTCAGGAACGATCACGCCACGAAATTTATGGATATACCATCAGACTAAAATCTTTTGTAGATGCGATTATAAAATGGCAAAAGAGCAATTTTAACTGGAGTGTTGACCCATCGTGGATCGAGTATAGCCCGGGCGTGGTGCCTGCATTGGCTTTCTCAATATTGGCGCATACCAAACCCGGCGATGGTGTCATTATTAACCCGCCGGTGTATCCTCCGTTTTTTTCGGTGGTGAAGAGTAATAATCGTAATTTGCTTCAAAATCCATTGCTGAAGAATGAAGATGGACAATATGTGTTTGATTATGATGGTTTTGAAGAGTTAGCTTCACGGCCGGATACAAAAGCTTTCATTCTCTGTCATCCGCATAATCCAACAGGAAGGGATTGGACAGTGGAAGAACTAACCAGGATTGGAAATATTTGCCTGAAGCATAATATTCTTGTTTTTTCTGATGAAATTCATGCCGATTTGGTGTTCTCTAGTCGTAAACATGTGCCATTCGCAGCAATAAACAACGATTTTGCCATGAGTTCACTCACTTTTATGGCGCCAAGCAAAACTTTTAATATTGCCGGTTTTAATACTTCGTATGTTATTTCAGCCAATAAAGATTTGATAGGGAAATATCGCGAGATGCAACTGTCACTTCATCTTAACCTAGGGAATGTATATGGTAGCATAGCGCTTGAATCGGCGTATAACCATTGTGCACCCTGGCTCAAGGAGTTGCTGTTCTATGTGCGCGATAATATGAGGTATGTTGATGATTTTCTGAAGAAGAATCTTCCGGCTGTGAAAATGGTAATGCCGGAGGCTACTTTCCTATTATGGCTTGATTTTAGTGCTCTGGGACTTCCTCAGGAGAAGTTGAGGGACTTGCTTTATAATAAAGCCGAAGTTGGCCTTAATGATGGAATGTCGTTTGGTGAGCAGGGGCGAGGCTATATGCGTATGAATGTGGCTTGTCCGCAATCGGTTGTTGCCGAAGGGCTTAACCGTATTAAGAGAGCTGTTGATTCTTTGTAGCGTTCTATTGCTCATTATCAGTTAGTTATGACTGTTAAAAAGGTGTTGGTGATAAGCGACTCTTTTAAGGGGTCGCTTTCCAGCCGTCAGGTTGCAGATATAGCCTTCGAATCTTTTCAGCCTTTTGAAGAGCTTGATATTGACACTTCCCTTTTTGCTGATGGTGGTGAAGGCTCATTAGATTGTGTGGCTTCCATTATCGATGGTCAATTTATCAATGCTAAGGTAACCGGTATATGGGGTAATCAGGTAGAGGCATCCTATTTTATTGCCGGTGATGTTGCATATATCGAGTCAGCCTTGGTGTGCGAAATAGCAAGTATTGATAATTATCAGAAAAACCCATTCCTGGCGGCTTCCGATGGAGTGGGGCATATTATTGTTGATGCTGTAAAACGTGGATGTAAGGCTATAAATCTCTTTTTGGGCGGTACTGCAACTATTGATGGCGGCGCAGGTATGATGCGTGCTTTGGGGTGCAGGTTTTACGATGATTGCGGTAATGAAATCAATAGTGGTAACCCTCTGGTGGGTTTCTCAACCATCAGTTTTGATAATTTTATATTTCCTGAAGAAGTAAAACTTACTGTTGTTAGTGATGTGGTTAACAGTGCTTTGGGATACGAGGGTGGTGTCAAGGTTTATGGCCCTCAAAAAGGTCTGAAAAATAGTGATATTCCACTCTTTGAAAATGGTATTGCACGTTGGATTGAGTCTCTTAATAAACAGGTTTTAAGTTCCCGCTCCATTGCTGGTTATCAGCAGTTTACGGGTGCGGCAGGAGGATTGGTAATTCCACTTCTGAAATTTGAAAATGTGGAGGTAAGCCTCGGTTTTGATTGGTTTCGAAGGTTTCTTAATATCGACTTGCTCATCAGAAATAGTGATGTAGTGATAACCGGGGAGGGGCGTATTGATGTGCAAACTTCAATGGGTAAGGGCGTCGGCCTGCTTGCTCATTTATGCCGTAATTATAATAAGCCTGTGTATGCCGTTTGTGGCTCATATAGTGGAGATGCTTCTCTTTTTGATGCTGTGTTACCTCTTGTTAATGAGGGTGTTACTTTGCAATATGCCATCGATAATAGCAAATATCTTCTGAAAGAGAGGTTTACCGCTATTGCTGCTTTGATAGCGGATGAAAAAATTTAAGTATTACCGGATATGCAAATACTGATGCCATTATTATGGCTGCTCCAAGGTAAAAGCCGGAAGTCATCTGCTCCGATTGCCCAAAAATAAAGAAGGCAAGCACTACGCCATATATGGGCTCCATGTTTATTGCAAGTGTAATATTATAGGCCGACAGGTTCTTCATCAGTCTAATAGTTGCGATGTATGGGTAGGCAGTGCAAATCACTGCTAACAGGCTCAGCCACAGCCAGTCGCTGCTTGATGGCAGAAATGCGGTGGTGTTGAATGTTCCTTTCAAAGCGAGGTAAATAATTACTGCAGTGGCACCTCCTGCAAGTTGTAGATATCCCATTAAAAATGAGTGGTTACTCTCTTTACTCACCAGTTTTTTGTTGATTACAGTGAATAGTGCCGCCAGAAATGCTGATGTGAGTGCCACTATCAATCCCTTGTAATATGTGGTTTCAAACCTAAATATTATTGTTAGACCGATGATAATCAGCAATCCTATTGCAAGTTCCAGCACTCTGAACCTTCGTTTTAGAATAATCGGTTCCAGGATAGACACAAAAAGTGTAGTGGAGGCCAGTCCGCCCAAAGCCACCGACACATTGGCAATTTTTATGGCACCAAAAAAAGTTATCCAATGGCACGCAACTATTACACCCACAAGCAGATATGATGTGGTTTGTTTTCGAGAGGGCCACTTAATATTTCCATTGCGGAAAATAATGAGCGAAAGAACCGTAACAGTGATAACCATCCGCCAGGCTACCAGTAGGTCGGCATTAAGCGATATGAGGCGACCAAGAATTGCTGTGAAGCCGTATATAAGCACGATAAGGTGTAGCTCTAAGTGGTGTTTTATATTTGATGACATTAGTGTAAAATTTGACGATTAATATACTCTTTTTTTACTTATATCAGGTGGTTATTTTATATTTGCAAAAGAATAAAAATCTAAGCTTAATATATGAAAGATAAAAGTTTGAAAGTTATTGGTTCACTGCTTGTTATAGTTGTGGCAGTTGTTGTTGTGCGCTGTACCAGTGTGCCTATTACCGGGCGTAAGCAGTTACTTCTTATGCCTGAATCGTCTATGATGGCAATGAGTTTCACACAATACGATGATTTTTTGAAGGAGACAAAAGTTAGTACCGATAAAAAAAATACCGAATTGGTGAAAAGTGTTGGTGCCCGTATATCAAAAGCTGTAGAGCAATATATGGCTAATCAGGGGTTGTCGTCGCACCTTGACGGTTATGCCTGGGAGTTTAACCTTGTGGATGATGCAACACCCAATGCTTGGTGTATGCCGGGTGGTAAGGTGGTGTTCTATACCGGAATTCTGCCCTATTGCCAGGATGAAAATGGCATTGCAGTTGTTATGGGGCATGAGATTGCCCATGCTGTGGCACGTCATGGTAACGAGCGCATGAGCCAGCAGATGGTTACACAGTTTGGTGCCGAACTGGGAGGCGTAATGCTTTCTGAAAAATCACCCCAAACGCAGGCTGTGTTTTCTACTGTCTATGGTCTTGGAAGCCAGTTGCTTGTTGCGTTACCCTATTCGCGCAGCCATGAGACAGAGGCTGATAAATTAGGGCTTATATTTATGGCTATGGCTGGTTATAACCCCGAGCATGCAATAACATTTTGGCAGCGTATGGCTTCATCGAGTGGGGCAAAATCACCTCAATTTCTAAGTACGCACCCATCTGATGAAACTCGTGTGCGCGACTTGCAGAACTTTATGCATGAAGCATTGAAATATTACAATAAATAGATGTTTGTTGTAGTGATTAATATTTGAATTTTAAAGCTGCCTTTTTTAAGGCAGCTTTTTTAATGGATAATAACAAATAATAATATATTTTTGTAATATGTGTTATAGAAATGCATTCTGTGAAGAGTGAATTTTTATAAGATTAAGAATTTCAATAAAATATAGCAAATCAGGATGACAACAACTATATCGTTTATAGTAATAGGCCTTTTCTTCGGTGTGTTGCTAATAGTTTCCTATCTATCGGGGCGAAAAGCAGGCAACGAGACATTCTTCACTGGTAACCGCCAAATGCCATGGTATTTAGTAGCTTTTGGTATGATAGGAGCCACTATTTCGGGAGTTACTTTTATATCGGTGCCGGGTGAAGTGGGTAACACAAACTGGTACTACCTTCAGTTTCTACTGGGTAACTTCTTGGGATACTGGATTATAGCTTTTGTGCTTATTCCGCTATATTATAAACTAAATTTGGTGAGTATCTACACCTATCTTAACCATCGTTTCGGATTGGCATCATACCGCACAGGTTCCTTCTTTTTTATACTTTCACAAACCATTGGAGCTTCGTTTCGCCTCTATTTAGCTGCAGTTGTGTTACAACTTGCGGTGTTCGATGCTCTTGGATGGCCGTTTTATGGTACTGTGTTCGTAACGATTCTGCTTATTTGGCTCTATACTTTTAAGGCAGGCATTAAAACTGTTATTTGGACCGACTCATTGCAGACTCTTTTTATTCTTCTGGCCGTGGGGTTAACCATTGTGGTGATATCTAAAGAGCTTAATCAGAGTGCCAAAGAGCTGTTTACTACAATTGTAAATCATCCGTATAGCGATATTTTTGATTGGGATTGGCGTAGTAAAACCAATTTCTTTAAGCAGTTTATGGCCGGACTTGGAATTGTGATTGTGATGAACGGCCTCGACCAGAACATGATGCAGAAGAGTCTTACCTGTAAAAACGTGGGTGAGGCAAAGAAGAATATTTTCTGGTTTAGCTTTGCATTTATTATTGTTAATCTGCTGTTTTTATCGTTGGGTGTTTTGCTTTATCAATATTCATCGGTGATGGGTATTCCCACTCCTGCGCATAGCGACGATTTATATCCAAATTTGGCTGTAAATTACTTCGGATTATTTGCAGGTGTTCTGTTTCTGCTAGGTATTATTTCTGCGGCATATTCCAGTGCCGATTCGGCGCTTACAGCTTTAACAACTGCATTTTGTATTGATTTCTTACGTGTTGACCCCTCTTCGGATGATGGAAAGCGTAAACGATTTTTTGTACATATCGGTTTTTCACTGTTGGTGTTTTTGGTGATTGTGCTTTTCCGTATAATTAATGATAAAAGTGTGGTGAGTGCAGTATTTACTGTGGCAGGTTATACTTATGGACCACTATTGGGGCTATTTTCCTTCGGAATACTGACCAAACGTGCTGTGCGCGACCGTTGGGTGCCATATATAAGTGTGTTTGCCCCCATATTTTGTTATATTCTCAATCTTAATTCTAAGCAGTGGTTGGGTGGTTACCAGTTTGGCTTTGAACTGTTATTACTCAATGGTGCTATTGTATTTTTAGGTCTTATGCTTATATCTCATAAAAAGTAGTTGTGATGGAAAAATCAACCCGTTATCTGGCACTCGATGTATTACGAGGCATGACCATTGTTCTTATGATTTTGGTTAACAACCCGGGAAGTTGGAAATATATATATCCTCCGTTGCGGCATGCTGCATGGCACGGTTGCACGCCCACCGATCTGGTATTTCCGTTTTTCCTCTTTGTGATGGGAGTATCAATGTTTTTTTCATTCTCCAAATATCAAAATAGCCTTAACAGAGCAACGATTATAAAGATAGTAAGGCGTTCGGTATTGATTTTTGGTATTGGATTGTTTCTGCACTCATTTCCGCAATGGGAGATAGATTGGTCACATGTGCGTATAATGGGTGTTCTTCAGCGCATTGCACTTGTGTATCTCGTTGGTTCTCTGCTTATTTTAGGACTTTCGAGAAAAGGACTTATGGTTGCTTCAGGGGGTATATTGATTGGCTATTGGGCCATAATGTGGTATTTCGGCGGTGATGACCCATATTCTTTGGCTGGTAATGCCACCATAGGTTTTGATGCTTTTTTGCTATCCGAAGCCCACATGTATAATGGGTTTGGACTCTATTTTGAGCCCGAAGGAGTGCTTAGTTCCCTACCTGCCATTGTAACCACTACCATGGGGTATTTTGCAGGTACGGTAATCAGTGGAAGTGGTAAAAAAGATGTTCCAAAGAAGCTGCTGCTATGGGGAGCGTTATGTGCTGTAATAGGATGGGTGTGGGGCTTGTGGTTCCCCATTAATAAGGAGTTGTGGACCAGTAGCTATGTGCTTTATACCGGTGGATTGGCATCTATTACACTGGCAGTTTTGGTTTATGTAATTGATATTAAGGGGCATAAGAAATGGACTGGGTTCTTCGTTGTTTTTGGCATGAATCCATTATTTATTTTTGCTTTTGCCGGATTGATGATGCGTGCACTGTTTATATTTGTAAAGATACCAACTGCCGATGGAAATCTAATGCCATTTAATACATGGGTGTATGAGTACCTGTTTGTGCCATGGGCAGGAAATATGAATGGCTCTCTATTCTATGCCATTAGTTGTATAATTATTTTTTGGCTGATGGGGTGGGTACTTTATCGCAATAAGATTTTTATTAAGGTGTGAGGAGGACGGTTATGCGTAGAGTTATGGATAGTTTAATAGTTAAATAGATGAAAAGTTAAATAGGCAAATAGTTGAATGGTTTAATAGTTAAAGAGTTGAATAGTTAAATAGTTTTGCTCGCAAGAGAAGATTTAGCTACGCTGAACTTCGTTTCTCCCTGTGGTTGGAATGACGAGGAGTCGTTATGTAATGGGAGGTGTCTTGTTTGGCGGCTCTGCCGCCAAACAAGACACCTCCCCCAGACATCGCAATCTATCGGTCATCTCGAACGAAGTGAGAGACCTTCTATCATCTATATTTTAGAACTGCTTAATGGCCGCTCTAATGGCTGTTAGCCTTGTCATAAGTCCTTCAAACAGATCAAGATGAAGCATATTAGCACCATCTGATTTTGCATTCTTGGGGTCGAAGTGAGTCTCGATAAACAGACCGTCAACACCCACTGCCACGCCAGCGCGAGCAATGGTTTCGATAAGTGCCGGCTTACCACCTGTTACTCCTGAGGCCTGATTGGGTTGCTGAAGCGAATGGGTGATGTCGAGAACCACGGGTACGTCCATAGCTTGCATTGAAGGTATGCCACGGTAGTCAACTATAAGATCATAATATCCGAATGTTGTTCCTCGGTCGGTTAGTATAACTTTATTATTGTTGCAATCGCGCACTTTATTTACTGCATGTAACATAGCTTCAGGCGAAAGAAACTGTCCCTTTTTAATATTGATGGTCTTGCCTGTCTCTGCAGCAGCAATCAGTAGGTCGGTTTGGCGGCAAAGGAATGCCGGAATCTGAAGCACATCCACATATTCGGCAGCCATTGCGGCTTCATTGGCAGCATGAATATCAGTAACGACAGGCACTTCGAAGGTCTCGCTCACTTTGCGAAGTATCTTTAGTGCTTTTTCATCTCCAATGCCACTGAAAGAGTCGTTGCGCGAGCGGTTGGCCTTACGGTACGATCCTTTGAATATATAAGGGATTTTAAGTTTGTCGGTAACCTTTACTACATGCTCGGCAATGCGCAAAGCCATATCTTCACCCTCTATGGCGCATGGACCTGCCATCAGGAAGAAGTTTCCTGAGTCGGTATGCTTTATTTTTGGAATTTCAGTAATTATCATATCGTTAGTTTTTAATGTTATATACTATTTCTTATTGTTCCATAGCTGATTTTGCCTCTCTGCTATTTTAGCCTCTTGTGAGTTGGTTCCGGGTTTGAAGAATTTTTTATTTCCATATCCTTCGGGCATATAATCCTGAGGTGTAAAGTTACCAGGGAAGTCATGCGGATAGCGGTACTCTTTTCCGTAGTTCAGCTCCTTCATCAGCTTTGTGGGTGCATTACGCAGGTGTAGTGGCACCGGAAGATTCCCTGTTTGCCGCACAAACTCCTGCGCACTATTAATAGCCATATAGGCCGAATTGCTTTTTGCACTTGTGGCCAGATATATTGTGGCTTGCGATAATATTAACCTTCCTTCGGGCCAGCCAATCATCTGAATGGCTTCGAAGGCTTGTGTGGCCATCAGTAGTGCGTTGGGATTGGCAAGCCCTATATCTTCGGCAGCAGATATAAGTAGCCTTCTGGCTATAAATTTGGGATCCTCACCTCCTTCAATCATCCTTGCAAGCCAGTAAACAGCCGCATCGGGGTCGCTTCCCCTTATTGATTTGATGAATGCTGAAATGATATCGTAATGCATCTCGCCATTCTTGTCATATTGAGCCGGACTCTGCTGTAGATTGCGGGTAACCACTTCATCGGTGATAACTATCTCATTATTATTCCATTCGGCATTTACCACCAATTCTATTATATTGAGCAACTTGCGTGCATCACCACCCGAATAACGCAATAATGCACCACTTTCACCTATGGTTATATTTTTGTTTTTCAGGATATTATCGCCTGTTATCACATTGTTGGCCAGCTCTAATAAATCATCTTCCTCCAACGATTTCAGCACATATACCTGGCAACGTGATAGGAGAGGGGAGATAACCTCAAACGACGGATTTTCGGTGGTGGCACCAATAAGTGTAACTACTCCCTCTTCAACGGCACCCAATAGGCTGTCCTGCTGTGATTTACTGAATCGGTGTATCTCGTCGATGAATAATATTGGCGATACGGGATTGAAAAATCGAGCACGTTTGGCCTTCTCAATCACTTCGCGCACATCCTTAACGCCCGAACTGATGGCCGATAGAACATAAAACGGCCGGTTGAGCTGTTGCGATATTATGCGTGCTAAGGTGGTTTTACCCACTCCGGGCGGTCCCCATAACAGTATGGATGATAATGTGTTGGCATCTATCATGCGTCGCAATACGGCACCTTCGCCCACCAGATGTTTCTGACCAATATATTGGTCGAGGGTCTGAGGGCGCATTCGCTCGGCTAATGGCAGATGTGATGACGGCACTGAATTTTCCATGCTCAAAATTACAAAAAGTTAATCATTTAAGCCTCATGTGAATCTTTTTAACTTTTTGCATGCTCGATTGTTCAATTATTAAATCAGATAATAGATTGTGTGATGCGTTTTTTTAATATTCTTATTCTTGTTATGATGATGAGTATCAATAATATAAATGCTGCTGGGAGAGATGTGATATATCTTGGTGGCGGTTGCTTCTGGTGTGTCGAGTCTGTTTTTAGCCGGTTAAAGGGTGTTGATAGTGCCGTGTCGGGCTATATGGGCGGCACAATTAAAAATCCTGCCTACCGTGAAGTGTGCTCTGGCACTACCGGTCATGCCGAGGTTGTAAAGGTGGTTTACGACCCATCTGCAATCAGTTTAAATCAAATTTTGGAGGTTTTCTTTACTATTCACGACCCCACAACACTCAATAGGCAAGGTAATGATGTTGGCACTCAATATCGTTCGGTGATATTTTATACTTCGGATAATCAGAAGGTTATGGTTGAAAAATATGTTGCCGAACTGGAACGTCAAATTGTTTTTGATGATCCCATTGTTACTCAAATTTCGGCTGCTGTTCCATTCTACGAAGCTGAGGATTATCATCAGAATTATTTCACCAAAAATCCGTCGCAACCATATTGTCGTATCGTGGTAGCTCCCAAAGTCAATAAGGCTGAGAAATTGTTTGGGAACCTTGTACGATAATTGGTTAGTAATCAGAATGTCACTTATTTTGTGCTGCCACTGCGGGCAGTAGTTCGATGCGGCTTATACCGTGGGTTGAAACCCTCGGTTATTCATGGTATGACTCTCCGAGCCGATGCCCGGGATTTATAATAGCTCCCGCAGGAGTTGTACCGCATCGATAGAGTAACGAGATTACGCTAAACTCCTTAATTTCTTTAATAGTTTAGCAATACCTCCCATCGCCCCTGTGGCTTAATACCTGACTTTCAATACTTTGATTCTCGTTAAAACGAGTAATAATACACGCTGATTTTTATTAGACTGTATTGCATCTTGCTATAAAAAACAAAATGACTTATATTTGAAATAAAAAAATGAACTCTGCCGAATTACGCAATAACTTCCATCATCTGATTGATAATATGAAAGATGACTATATGTTGTCTAAGTTTTATGAAATCATGAATTTTGCATACTCCAAAGCAGGTGGAAATCTTTGGGATGGGTTATCTAAAGATGAGCAGGAGGAACTTATTCGCAGTGATATTGAGTCTTCGCATCCGGATAATTTAATTTCACACTCAGAAATGCTTAAAAAGCATAAAAGATGGCTTTAGATATATTTTGGACGAAAAGAGCCAGTAAAAAATTTGATTCAGTATTATTATATTTAGAAGAGGAGTGGGGTGAAACGGCCACGAGAGCTTTTGTGAAAAGAGTTTATGATTTTCTGAGTATACTTTCTGAAATACCGGAAATTGGCAGTGTGGAGCATGTGGAAAGAAAAATCCGAGGATTTGTTATTGTTAAGCAGTTGACAGTTTTTTATAAGGTGAGAGAGGATAAGATTATCATTCTTAATTTTTTTGATAATAGGCAAAATCCTAAGCGTAAGAATACCGTGGGTTGAAACCCACGGTATTCATGGTATGGCTCTCTGAGCCGATGCCCGGGATTTATAATAGCTCCCGCAGGAGTTGTACCGCATCGATAGAGTAACGAGATTACGCTAGTCTCCTTAACTACCTTAATGGTGAAAAACAACCAAACGACAGGGTGACTTACTATTTGTCAACCCTTCCATGTCTGCTGACGATGGAAGGTTGACTTGACTTCAGAACTCTCTTTGTCAATTTAATGGATTGGGTATCAGTAATGTCTGTTTTTGTTTGTCGTATTTAGATTTTACCCTCATGCTGCGTTCCCACTCAGGCTCTGCACTTATGCGGGTCGATTTTGTCTTTTTCCCTGTAATAAGTTCAACGGCTTTGGCAAGAAGCGGTTCATCCTCATCTCCAAGTTGTGGTACGTAGGTGTCAAGTAATATCTCTTCCACTTCATGTGTTGCAGGTAATCCATCTTTAAAATCTGTTTTGCCCACAGCATTTGAATATTTGAAAATGATAGGCTGAATAGCCCAATTTTTAATCTCCTGGTCTAGGTCTCCATCATTATTTATTACAGGCTGAAATGTTGATGAAGCAGTATATTTACCGCTTGTGGCCTCACCAATAGTTGTTACATTCATATATGGTTCCAGGCCACTTATGGTGAGCTCCGAAGCCGAAGCAGTGCCACTTGATGTAAGTATGTAAATATTGCTAAGATTCATGTTTACAGTTACTTCCGGATTAAACGTTGATTGTAGCTGTTCCATTATATTTTTGCTAGTCCAATAATTCTGATAAAGTTTATTCCATTGTTTTTTTATAAGAACTTGAGAATTAGATACCACATTGTACGGAGCAATAATACTACAAAGGTGTATTGCTGCGGTTACATATCCACCAGAATTGAATCGCAGGTCAAGAATTACATCACTAACATCTTCATCCTTAAAAAATTGAAATACTTCATCAAGATGTGAGTTGTAATCTTCAATGAATTGATTGTAAACAATATAGCCTATCTTTTTTCCTTCGTTTAGTATTACTTTAGATATTAGAATGGGGTTGATATCCATCTCGCGCGATGTAAGTGTAACATTACCGCCTTCTGCAATGCTATTGTCAACCAAAACTCCTTTAGTAATGGTGATTGTATTTCCGTAAATAATTTCGGAGTAATTATCTAAAGTTATACTTTGTCCATTTATTTTAATGATTATATCGCCTCGCTTCATGCCTGCTTCACTTGCAGGTGATGAGTTTTCAACATACTCAACAATAAAAAAATAGTTGTCGGTGTTTGAGAATTTTCCAGCAATCAAACTATATCCAAAAGTTTTTTCGTGGCCATCAAAGCTTCCCAGCAGTCCCTCCACATCATCGGTTATGAACGACCATTTGTCGTCGGTGGTGTAGAGCAGTTTTTTAAAATATGCTTTGGAGTCGGTCTCTGTGTTAATGTTGATGTCGCGCGGCATTTTTTCTTGCCATAGATACACTTCGTCCATAACATCCCATATAAAATTGTTGACTTTCAGCGTTGTTTTATCTATTTCAACTGTTTCAATAGTTTTAACATCGTCATTATCTTCACATGCTACAAATAGTAGCGGTAGAAATAGGAAAAATGGTAGAAATAGTTTAAGTTTCATGGTTTTAGGGGTTTAAATTGATTATTCGTCTGTTCCGATTATTTTTCTAAAACGGCTTCGTATGCCGGGTGATGAGTCTTGCTTAACGACTTCAAAAACACTATCCATCTCATTTTTCAGTTCGGGATATGTTTCCAGTAGTTGTTGCATTATGCTGAGTATGTTTGCTTTAACTGCAATGGCCGTTTTCCGTTCCATCAAATGGTTGATACACGAGTCTATAAGCAGTCCGTCGGCATAGTCGCTTGCATTGCGGGTCATCAATATACGGGTAAAGTGGCGTAGCACTCCCTGTTCTTTTTCGGTTGATATTCGGTTGCAAATTGTCTCTATGTGATTGTTTAAGAGGTTGTTGTTGGTTTGGTTTATTATGTCGATTAGATAGGCCGAACGCCAAGCAATTTTTTTATTGTCGGATTGTGTAAGTTCCAGCAAAATAGATACATGCCCTTCTTGCAATGCCAGTTGCGCTCCAAATTTTTTAAAGTCGGTGCTACCCCATGGCTCTTCAATATGTTTCTGTAGTTCTATTTTATTCATAATCAACTTAACAGACCTCCTTTATCGGCAATAATAATTAAAATTAATGCTACAAAAAAAGCGATTGCAGGTGCAATTATCCACATTACAAAAAACTTATTGACTTGTGTCTTCTTAAAAATATTTTTAGCTCCAAGTTTGGCAACTCCAATTCCCAATATAGCTCCCACGTTTAGTTGTACCAGCGATGTAGGGATGCCTTTAAATAGTGAAGCCGAAAGGAGAAGTGTGCCAGTTACCAACGCAATGATTACAGCTTCTATTTTACCAAATAGTATTATCTCTTTTCCTGTGTTACGCACCAGTTTATGACCGAAGAATGAACTTCCCAATCCGAAGTTAGGTGCTATAATAAGGGTGCATAATATCATTATCTCAGTGAAATTTGTCTCATCGCCGGGTAGTCCTAACTCATTGATTGTGAGCGATGCAATGGGACCCGATGCATTGGCTACATTATTGGCTCCAATGGAGTATGCAACATATAGTGAAGCCATAATTATTAATGTTTTAAGTGCAGGATGGTTGCTTATGCGCGGATTCATAAAATAACCACGTTTGCGTATGGGATTGTAGATATATTTGCCTATCAGCAGACATATAATAAAAGATATGACGGGCAGAATAAACCATGTGGGAATTATCTCATACATCAATTTATTCCAGTTCATTACGTTGAAGTAGATGGCAGGTGCGGTCACTGCAAGCACTGTTGATTGGCTGGTGCTCTGAGGAATGCCGAATAGGTTGGCAACCAGCAGAGAGATACTTACACTAAATAGAATTATGCTTACTATTATGTAGTCCACCAGCTCCGGGTTTAGAAGCTCCTTTCCAATGGTAACTGCTGTATTTCTTCCGGCTGTGATAGCACCAAGGAACACCATTATTCCAAACAGACCCGGTATAAGGCTCCGCTTGATGATGTTGGCTCCATAGGCAGCCGAAAAGCTGGGA
Organism: uncultured Marinilabiliaceae bacterium; assembly: GCA_964635545.1. Classification (GTDB taxonomy): domain Bacteria; phylum Bacteroidota; class Bacteroidia; order Bacteroidales; family Marinilabiliaceae; genus JAGPIS01. Next base: position 35,165 of record CAZWOA010000003.1, on the reverse strand, counting down.
GCCGTACCGCTACCACCCATGTTGATAGCGAAAAATATGGCAATTATGTATGGTAGTAATAAGTGCCCAAAAATAAATGTCATTATTAAGGTTTTTGGTTGTAATTCAGGTTGTTATTGATAATTAAAGGGTTAGCCTCCAGTTTTTTTAGTCTTTTTATAGCCCATTGTAATCAGTAATTCTACCACTTTATCTCTAAAATCACCCTGTATCAATATTTCGCCATCTTTAACCGAGCCTCCCACGCCACATTTTGTTTTAAGCACTTTGCCAAGCTCTTTTAGGTCATCATCATCGCCCACAAAACCGGTGATAAGAGTAACCGATTTGCCGGCACGTTGTTTTTTATCGAGTGCTACTCTAAGATTCTGTGACTCAGCCGGTAATGTGTCGCTTGAAGCTTCATCATCACCATATTGATAATTAAAATTACTTCCGGTTGAATATACTATACCGTCTCGGTTTTTCCAATTCTGCTTTTTCATTATAAAATCTCCTAATCACTTTGTTTAAAGCCTGTTGGCATATGTTTATGACGCATTATCCAAATAAATAATGCATCATTATTCGGAGTTTAAAATACTCATTTTTTTGTAATCATACTCTATTAGTTAACCATTTTATTAAATGATTCCAAATTATGAGTAATCACTTTTTAGAATGATGCGTCTCTTTATTTTTTTTTCGTCACTATTGTCTTTCCATATCTTTATATGTTTGAAAGTGTTAATTTGCTGGTATTTTTGCAGTATATCTTTTATAATGATGTTAAAAAATGCTTTTTACTTTCAATATGCTTGTTTAGACTCGTTGTAAATTGCAATTTAAAGTGAGAGAATAAGTGTATCTTATCGTTTTTTTTGCAATTTTTGCTTTCTAAAGTTGTAATTCATAGTAAAACATACATTATAGATGAATCAGGTAGTCAGCAAAGAATTTTTTTCTGAAAACGTGGTAAAGCTTGAGATAAAAGCTCCACGGATTGCCAAGTCGCGCAAGGCGGGTCACTTTGTGATGGTGCGTGTGGGTGGCGAAGGTGAACGAATACCGCTAACAATTTCAAGCGCCGATACCGATAAGGGCACCATTACCCTGGTAATACAGAAGGTGGGCGTTACATCTCGCAAACTTGCCGAACTCAATGAGGGCGATTTTGTTACCGATATGGTGGGGCCACTGGGGCAGGCCACTCACGTAGAAAAAGCAGGAACTATACTTGCTTGTGGTGGTGGTGTGGGTGTGGCTCCGTTGCTTCCTATAGTTGAGGCTTTTAAAAAGGCCGGAAACAGGGTAGTTACAGTGATTGCAGCACGTAATAAAGACCTTATTATTCTTGAAGACCAGATACGTAAATGGTCGGACGAACTGATTATTATGACCGACGATGGCTCTTACGGTACCAAAGGACTTATAACAGAAGGTATGGAGCAGGTAATTGCCCGCGAAAAGGTTGATTTGTCGGTTGTTATAGGCCCTGCCATCATGATGAAGTTTGCAGCCCTAACTACTAGGAAGCACAATATACGCACCATCGCCAGCCTTAATACCATTATGGTTGACGGAACCGGTATGTGTGGTGCATGCCGCGTTACTGTTGGTGGCAAAACTAAATTTGTGTGTGTGGATGGTCCTGAGTTTGATGCCCATCAGGTTGATTTTGATGAGATGCTGCTTCGATTGGGCGGTTATAAAGAGCTTGAGAAGAGGGCAGAGGAAGATTATCTGAAAAATAAGGAGAATTAAAATATGGCTGTAGATAGTAATTTACTCAAATCATTGCGCGACGAGACATGGCGCAAGGAGTTGCGCGACAGCATGAAAAATAAAGAGCGCACTTCGCTCACAAGGGTTCATATGAAGGAGGAGAACCCACAGGTAAGGATAAAATCGAATGTAGAGGTAAACTGCGGATTGTCTATCCAAGAGGCTATGGATGAGGCGCGCCGTTGTATCGACTGCCCAACACCCACTTGCATAACAGGCTGTCCGGTTGAGATTAATATACCTAAGTTCATTAAATATATAGAAAAGGGCGATTTCCTTGATGCTGCACGCACTTTGAAGGAAACCAGCTCACTGCCAGCCGTGTGCGGACGTGTGTGCCCACAGGAGAAACAGTGTGAGGCAAACTGCTTTTATACCGTTAAAATGAATGCTACACCGGTTGCCATTGGCTATCTGGAGCGTTTCGCTGCCGATTATGAGCGCGAATCGGGTCAGATGTCGGTGCCCGAGATAGCTCCGGCCAACGGAACTAAGGTGGCTGCCATAGGTTCGGGACCTGCCGGTCTTACTTTTGCCGGTGAGATGGCCAAGTTGGGCTATGATGTTACTGTGTTTGAGGCTCTTCACGAAATTGGAGGTGTACTTAAATATGGTATCCCCGAATTCCGTCTTCCCAACGAAATAGTGGATGTGGAGATTGACGTGCTGCAAAAAATGGGTGTTAAGTTTGAGACTAACTTCATTGTGGGACGTACAGCAACAGTGGAGGATTTGCGCGAGGAGGGCTTCAAAGGCTTCTTTGTGGGAAGTGGTGCCGGATTACCTCGTTTTATGAATATTCCGGGCGAAAATAGCATCGGTATCCTCAGTTCCAATGAATATCTTACCCGCGTGAACCTGATGAAGGCCGCCGATGGAAGTTATGATACGCCTGTGTTGAAAGGTAAAAATGTGGCCGTTATTGGTGGTGGAAATACTGCCATGGACTCGGTGAGAACAGCTAAACGACTGGGTGCCGACCGTGCAATGATTATTTACCGCCGTTCGCTGGAGGAGATGCCTGCACGTGTAGAGGAGATTAAACACGCCCAGGAAGAGGGGGTTGAGTTTATGATGCTTAGCAACCCCATAGAGTATATTGCCGATGAAAAGGGATGCGTTAAGCAGATGGTAATTCAGAAAATGGAACTCGGCGAGCCCGATGCCAGCGGCCGTCGCAGCCCGGTGGTTATTGAAGGATCGGAGACTATCATTGATGTTGATACTGTAATTGTGAGTGTGGGTGTGTCGCCCAATCCTTTGATCCCCAGTTCGCTACCCGAACTTAACACTACCCGTTGGGGAACTCTTGTGGTTAATCAGGATACCCTGCAAAGCTCAATTCCCGATATTTTTGCGGGAGGCGATATTGTGAGGGGAGGAGCAACTGTTATATTGGCTATGGGCGACGGACGTAAGGCTGCCGCATCGATGCACAAGTGGATTGCTACCGGTGATGCACAATAATTTGTAACACTGTAAATTAAGTAAAAACGATTGTTATGATTAATCTACATACTACTTTTATGGGCATTCAGATTAAGAATCCCATTGTGGCGGGCAGCTCCGGATTAACCGGAAATGCGGCATCAATAAAAAAACTTGCTGATGCAGGTGTTGGTGCTGTGGTGCTTAAGTCGTTGTTTGAAGAGGAGATAATCAGGGAGTCGGCACTTATTCAGGAGGCTCAAATGAGCGACATGAAAGGAAATGCCGAATTTTTCGATTATTTTGATTATGAAATAAAGCATGATGTGCTTAACCGCTATGCGGCGCTCATTCGCGATGCTAAAGCGCAGGTTGACATACCTGTAATTGCAAGTATCAATTGCACCACCAATGGCGAGTGGGCCTCTTATGCCCATAAAATAGAGCAGGCGGGTGCCGACGGTATCGAACTAAATATTATGATGCTGGGTAGCAATCCAACTCTTACAGCCTCAAAAGTTGAGGATTTGCATATCGATATCATTAAGAATGTGCTAAAACATACCTCACTTCCTGTAGCGGTAAAGGTATCACCTTATTTTGCTGCCGGAGCATCATTCTTCAGCCGTCTGTCGGCCACTGGTGTGAAGGGAATTGTTATGTTTAACCGTTTTGCAGGTTTCGATTTCGATATCGACAGCCGTAAATTCACATCTGGGTCGGTATATTCGTCGGAAAATGATTTCTCTAATACACTTCGCTGGACTTCAATTTTATCATCGCAGGTAGAGTGCCCGCTAACGGCATCATCGGGTGTGCATAGTGCCGAAACTGCTATAAAAATGTTGATGGCCGGCGCATCATGCGTGCAGGTAACATCGGCTTTATATAAAAACGGTGCTGAATATGCCGCAACCATGCTTTCAGAAATGGAGAAGTGGATGGCATCTAAAGGCTACAATTCGCTAAATGATTTTAAAGGATGCATGGCCCGCCAAAAGGATGATAAGAGCGACGTTTTTGAGCGTGTGCAGTTCATGAAACACTTCTCGGGACATCGTTGATACAGCCAACTTTTAACTCGTGATAGTTTAGAGTTACGAAAGTTATTAAGCCAACCTTCCATCGTCTATAGACTTGGAATCGTTGGCTTTTATTTGTAAATATATTTTTCACCATTAAGGTAGTTAAGAAGATTAGTGTTATCTGCGTTATCCGTGGGAGTTGTTTTTTCTTTAAAATTTCAATAATTCATTGAAAACTCCCTTACTTGTTGTTTATTTCAAAACAATAATCTAAATTTGCACCTCGATTAAAAACCCTTTAAAATTAAGGAAATATGTTGAATCAGTATGAAACCGTTTTCATCTTAACTCCCGTTTTATCTGATATTCAGATGAAGGAAGCGGTACAGAAATTCAAAGATCTGATTTTGGAGAACGGAGGCGAAATTATCAATGAAGAAAATTGGGGCCTTCGTAAGCTTGCTTATCCTATTCAGAAGAAATCGACAGGTTTTTACACACTTGTTGAGTTCAAAGCAGAACCAAGCTTCATTGAGAAGCTGGAGTTGAACTATCGCCGTGACGAGCGCGTTATCCGTTTCTTGACCTTCAAGTTGGAGAAATACGCCGCCCAGTACAGCGAAAAGAGAAGAAGTTTAACTAAAAAAGAGGAGAAATAAGCCATGTCACAAAGTCAATCAGAAATTAGATACCTTACGCCTCCATCGGTAGAGATTAAGAAGAAAAAGTACTGCCGTTTTAAAAAGAACAAAATCAAGTATGTGGATTATAAAGATCCTGAGTTCTTGAAAAAGTTTCTTAACGAGCAAGGAAAAATTCTTCCACGCCGCCTTACAGGTACTTCATTGAAGTTCCAACGTAAAGTTGCCCAGGCAGTTAAGAGAGCCCGTCATTTGGCATTACTGCCATATGTAACCGATTTAATGAAATAAAACTGAGGAGGATTTACAAATGGAAGTAATTTTATTAGAAGATGTGGCGAAACTAGGCCACAAGGACGATATTGTTAACGTGAAAGCCGGATTCGGCCGTAACTACCTTATCCCTCAGAAAATGGCAATCCTTGCTACTGAGTCGGCTCGTAAGGTACACGCCGAGAACCAGCGTCAGAAAGCACACAAACAAGAGAAAATCAAACAAGATGCCATCGAATTGGCTGCTAAACTTGAGGGTAAATCTCTAACAATTGGTGCCAAAGCAAGTTCTACAGGCAAAATTTTTGGTTCGGTTAATACCATTCAGATCTCTGAAGCCCTTGAGAAAGAAGGTTTCGAAATCGATCGTAAGATCATCACTATCAAAGACGATTCAGTGAAAGATCTTGGTACATACACCGCTACCATTAAATTACACCGCGAGGTGAAGGTTGATATCACTTTTGAAGTGATAGCCGAGTAAAAGTCAATTTTCAAACAGGACTACGTTTTTCAAACATAAAAGCCGATGGGGACATCGGCTTTTTCTATTTATCTACTTCTATTAGGGCTACAGAATGCAAAATTAGATACTTGCCTCAAGCACTACAAGTTGCCTGGTCAATATAAGCCCTCCACCTTCCATCCTCTTCCTTCTAATTAACGGCTTCATGATTTTGGAACCTATAGACTCTGTAACTCTTTTTACTTCACTGCAATAGCTTCTATCTCAACCATAACGCCTAAGGGTAGTTCGCGCACAGCAAACGTAGCCCTTGCAGGTGCTTCATTCACAAAATATTGTGCATACACCTCGTTAAATGCTTTAAAATTGGCCATGTCGCTAAGCAGACAGGTGGTTTTTACCACATTATCCAGCGTATAACCGGCTTCAGTAAGAATCGCTTTGATATTCTCCAGTGACTGGCGAGTCTGTTCTGCAATACCACCTTCGGCAACTTTACCTGTGGCCGAGTTTACTGGTAACTGACCAGAAATAAATAGTGTTCCGTTAGCTTCAACAGCCTGACTGTAGGGACCTATAGCGGCAGGCGCGCCTTTTGTTGCAATTACTTTTTTCATAATCTATATATTTAGTTAACTGATTTATCATTCATAATTTATTATCTATAGAAACTAGAGTTGCCATATGCACTGTTTCGTTTCTCATACTTCAAATCCTGAAGCATACTCGAGTTTACGTTGATACTAAAGAAGTATGATTTATAACGACCTACCGGCACCACATTGAATCGCATACTCCAACAGTGCAAATCACGGGTTATGCCGAAGTTGGTTTGTGAAATTGTTTTCTCATCAAAACTATATCCCGATGACATTGAGACCTTCCATTTGGGGGTTAGAGATATGTTTCCGGTTACGTTAACATCCGAGCCTACCACATATTTGTATTCTTTACGTTCGGGGTCAAATTTGCCCTTAGAAACTCTAAGCGAGTAATTGAAAGAGAGGCTCCACGGCATCGAGAATTTGGCATATCCATCTTCACCCGAGGTCAGACCGGTATTACTTCTGTTTTGTCGTCCGGGTAAATCGCCCTCACCCAAAGGAGTGTCGCCATCAGGCTCGTTATTGTTTGGGTCGTTACTATTAGAATTTGTACTTCTATCCTCTTTTCGTTTGAAAGTTTCGGGAGATAGGTTAAACCCGAAGCTGGTACTGGCTCCTTCGAGACGAAGTAGTTTTCCGTTTTGATGAAGTGCCGATTTATTAACCCTCACCGGACTGTTATTTTTATTCACATCTACGCCATATGGATCGAAAGTGGCGTTAAAACTGATGCTGGTGCCAAATATTTTTGTGCGGCCGCTCATGTTTATCATGTTCCATTTCAGCGAGTCGGCAAGAAAGTTATAGCTAGAGCTGAAGTTCAAACTCTCCAGAATACTTATTTTCTTGAATCCAGTAGAGTCTTTAGAACTTTTAACCTTCATTTCAAGGGTATTACCCAAGCTGAGCGACATTGATCCTGAACGTCCTTTGCCCGCTGTGCCATAAATATAGCCGTCATAGTAACTATAGTCGTAACGAACTACTTCGTTGGTCTTTGCGTTAAAATATTCAATCCAGTCATAAAAGCCATATTGTCCCTGGCTGAAATCGGGGCGATAGGATAGGCTTACCGAGGGAGTTGCCACGTGTCTTATAGCCTCTATTCCATCACCAAATATAGCTCTCGAAGGCTTAAAGAAGGTGTATATCTTGGTGCTTGTACCTACACTGGTCGAGTAGTCGTAAACACGGTTAAAACCTGCTTCAGGATCTTTTTTCACTATTTTTTGCTGATCTTCATCCCATTCCTGCCTTGTTTTGCTTAGATACCATCGTTCGGTATAGTTGAATGACGGACTCAATGTGAAGTATTTCAGCATCTTAAGGTTCATACTCAATGGAATTGAGTGTTTCATGCCGTTTTTCCACTCTTTTGAAAGGCTTTCACCTGATATGCTAAGGTCTTTTTCCTTTGTGTTAATATAGTTTTTAGTATTACCCGAATAGGAGAAACTTATTTTCTCATACCATTTCTCTTTTCCTATAACCTCTTTTCGTTTTAACGGATAGATGCGGTTCATGGTAAGAGTTAAATCCGGAATAGTTAAACTTATAGAAGTATCGCGGCTATTCTGCGAATGTAGTAAGTTGGCAGAGAAGTTGAACGGACCGGTTGGCCATCGTTTACTGTATGAAATACTCGAACTCTTTTGGTTGGTAGATAAATCTATGGGGTTGATAATGCTCCCAACGTTGTTTCTATCATACGAACTAGTAGAGAAGTTTACACTGGCCGAAAATGATTGATAAGGATTGGCTTTACTATCCTGAGTGTGGTTCCATCTCACCGAGAAGTCTTTACTCTTGGCGTAGTCGGGTAAATCTTTTTCTGATGTTACGTTGGTAATTAAGTCGGAGCTAAATCTACCGCTATATTTGTATCTGTTTTTATAGGTGGTAGCTACGTGACTTCCCCACGATCCGTTAGTGTAAATATCGCCAGTTAAGCGAAGATCAAAATATTCGTTCATAGCAAAATAGTAGCCTCCCTCACTAAGAAAAAAGCCGCGTGTGCTCTCGTCACCATAGGATGGCATTATAATACCCGAACTATATGATTTTGTACTTGGTATGAGTGCGAATGGTACCACAATCGGTAATTTCACATCCTCAACGACCAAGTATGCCGGTCCGGTCACTGTTTTTTTGCCTGGTATAACTTTTGCCTTTGTAAGATTGAGGTAGAAGTGTGGGTGGTCGTGGTTATCGCAAGTGGTATATTTGGCATCGCGCATAAAATATTCGTTTTCATTTACACGCTTAGCTTTCTGGCCTACCACAAATCCTTCACCCTGTTCGGTTACAATATGTTCAATAATAGCTTTTTTTGTCTCGAAGTTATACTTCATCCTACGCATGGTGTACGACCCGCTTTTATCTTTAAATACCGGTAAATCCTGCTCTACACCGGTGGAGTCGATATATCCATATGCCAAGGCAATGGTGCTGTCGAGGTCGAGCTCTATTACATGGGCAGTGAGTTCAATATCCATATATTTTATCTCAGCTTTGCCAAATAGATACATCCTCTGACTCTCAAAACTGGATGCAATAGAGTCGTTAGCCTTATATTTTACCTCTGCTTCAAGGAAAGGTTTACTCCCTTTTATGCTGTTGTTGTCATTGGTGATTGTGTCCTGGCTATTGGCAGTTGTAAGTTGTGCAACTTGCGAATAGGAGGGTGTTGAATATAGTAATAGACAGAATCCGAGTATGTTCAGGAATCTTGACATAAAAATATTATATATGTGATAATGTTCTTTTTCCAACTCTATTTGTGTAAAGATGCAGACAAAAATAAGTAAAAAATATACACTTGTGGGATAATAGATTAAAATATGACCACTTCTCTCTATTAACGGCTCAAATATAATTGTTATTTTTACCGGCAAAATACAACTATTTTGATTTTCTTTATAAATCTATGGAATAAATAAGCGATTATTGAGATGATAAGATATATCTTAACTATAATTTTGTTTTTAACGGTGGCAAACATTTGCCATGCACAGGATGATCTTCAATTTAAAACAATTGTTATTGATGCCGGACATGGAGGTAAAGACCCTGGTGCATTGGGTAAAATTGTTAAGGAGAAGGATGTGGTTCTTAGCGTAGCTCTTAAATTTGGTAATCTTATAAAGGAGAATATGCCGGATGTAAAAGTTGTTTATACGCGAAGCTCGGATGTGTTTGTGCCGTTGGATAAACGAGCCGCCATTGCCAATAAGAATAAAGCCAATCTTTTTGTATCAATTCATGCCAACTCCATAAGTTCATCACGCATTAATGGGGCCGAGACGTTTATTTTGGGTCTTCACCGTAATCAGGATAACTTAGAAGTGGCAAAGAAAGAGAACTCGGTTATTCTTCTTGAGGATGATTATGCTGCCAAATATGAAGGGTTTGACCCCGAATCGGCTGAGTCGTATATTATATTCGAGATGTTGCAAGGGCGTCATCGAGATCAAAGCATAGATATTGCATCAAAAATACAGGAGAAGTTTCATTCTACGGCATATCGTAACAATCGAGGAGTGAAAGAGGCCGGTTTTCTTGTACTTCACCAAACGGCTGCACCGAGTATCCTAGTTGAATTGGGCTTTCTAACCAATGCCGAAGAGGAGAAGTTTCTGGCATCATCAGCAGGACAAAATAAACTGGCACAAGGACTTTACGAAGCTTTTGCCGAGTATAAAGTATTGTTTGATGCTCAAAGTAACATCGTTAAAAAAGATGACAACGGTAAGCCGGTTGCTGTTACACCTGGGAAAGAGGTAAAACCTGCCGTGGTGTATAAAGTACAAATTGCATCAACTAATACAAAATTGGCGGCCGGGAAAGGAGTGCTTGCAAAATACCCTGAAGCCACATACTATATGGATGGCAAACTTTATAAATATACAGTTGGCAGTTCAACATCATATGATGAGATTGTGAAACTTCAGAAAAAAATAAAAACCGATATTGCCGACTGCTTTGTGGTGATATTCCATAACGATAAACGAATTACACTTCAACAGGCACGCCAGTTGGAGGCAAAATAAATGATATAATATTTAGGTCATGAAGATAAAAAAAGAGGTAAAGATAGGGGCATTCGTGTTGATTACGTTTATTCTGCTTATTTGGGGATTAAACTTTCTAAAGGGTAGAGATATTTTCTTTAGAGGCAATATATATTATGGTGTTTTCTCTAAAGTTGACGGACTTACAGATGCCAGTCCAATCTATTATCATGGTTTTAAAATAGGAACCGTGCGCGATATTAATATCGACCAGAGGGAAGGCGACCGTTTTATTGTAACTTTTGCACTCAATAAAGAGCTGAGCCTGCCAAGTAACTCGGTGGCTCAAATCTATAGTCTCGACTTGCTGGGAAGTAAAGGTGTGCAGTTTATTAAAGGCTCCAGTAGCAGCTTTTTGCAACCTTATGATACACTTTCAACATCAATAATGGCCGATTTGGCCGACCAATTGAGCACCAATGTACTGCCGCTGAAGGATAAGACTGAGAAGCTTATAAGTCGTTTTGATACAGTACTTGCCCAGGTGGGTGTTCTATTTAGGGAAGATAATGTGGAAAACCTAAATAATGCTATAGCAGCTTTTTCGCAATCGATGAGAAATATGGAGGCTCTTACAGCTAATTTAAGCAATTATACCGGTGAAAATGGTGCCTTTAAGCAAACCACGCAACGCATCGATTCTATTCTTGAAATGCTTGCTCGCCAAGGACAAAACCTTGACTCTACCATGAGCTCGATGGCAATTATTACCTCCGAAATGAAAAATGCAGGTGTGGGAGAAGCACTGGCTTCATTGAAAACAACCATTCAACAGGCCGACACTATGATGAGAAGCATAAATGATGCTGATGGCTCGCTGGGAATGCTAATCAACGATAAAGCGATGTATAAATCCCTATCCGAGGCCTCAGCCAATCTTAACCGTTTGCTGGTGGATATCAGATATAATCCAAAAAGATATGTGAGCTTCTCGGCGTTCGATTTTGGTAAAAAGAACTATTACGATGCCTCACTAACCCACGAAACCATAAGATTTTGGGTTAAAGTGGCAACAAATAATACGCCGGGTAACTTTGATAAATCAGCTATTGCCGATAAATATTATGTTACTGAATTTTATGATGGTAAAAATTATCTTCACATTACAGGTGAGTCGATGAGTTATGCCGACGTTTATAAAATTAAGGAGCAAATAAAACAATTTTATCCCTTAGCAGAGATTATAGCGATTGAAAATCATAAGGTTGTGGACCTTAAAAAGGCTCTAAAAAAAATTAATAAGTGATTACATATTGTTCACCTCTCTTATTTAGATTAGTTCTATTCTGCGATTTTTTTCAAAAGTTTGTGTTTTTTTTGAAAGGTCTTTAGAACCAAACTGTTATGGAGACTATTTAAAGTGGGATGAGTCGTGTTTTTCTCTGATTATCAGTGTTTTACATCGAGTCATTTTAAGGTGTTGAAGATTAGGGCTTAAACATATATTGATAAAAACAATATCAAAAGGGTTTGTTTTTTCGCTTTAATTTTGCAATTTTTGAATTCCCAAAGAATACACTTAATATAACATAATTATAGAATTTTTTTTGAAATGAAACCTGATTGTGAATCTATTTGGAATGGGTGTCTTACGATGATAGGTGACTCTATCCCTGGCGCTAGTTTTAAAACCTGGTTTGAACCAATCGTTCCGGTCAGTTTCGAAAATGATATCTTGACAATTCAAGTGCCTAGCTTCTTTTTCTATGAGCACCTTGAAGAAAATTTCATTAACGTCATTAGTCAATCACTTCGAACTCAGGCCGGACCAAACATACAGTTGAAATATATTGTAGCTACCGAAAAGCCTGCAATTCGTACTATACCGCCCACTTCAGCCAGTGCTACAGTGGGTGGAAATGGCCATAATATGGCTGCCGGTAGAGCAAAACAGCAGGCAAATGAGCCGGTTGCAATACGTAATCCTTTTACGATTCCGGGTATTCAACAGATGAATATCGATCCGCAACTCAATAGTGATTATACTTTTGATAATTTTATTGAGGGCGATTGTAATAAACTGGCGCGCTCTGCTGCATTGGCAGTGGCCAAAAACCCTGGAAAAACAGCCTTTAACCCTCTGTTTTTATATGGAAATAGCGGACTGGGTAAAACTCACCTGTCGCAATGTATAGGTAATGAGGTGAAGAAAACCATGCCCGAAAAAAATGTGCTATATATTAATGCCAATAAATTCCAACTTCAATATACCGACTCTATTCGTACTAATAGTTCAAATAATTTTTTGAACTTCTATCAGATGATAGATGTGCTTATTATTGATGATATACAGGAGTTCTCGGGCAAAACTGGTACTCAGAATATGTTTTTCCATATTTTCAACCATCTTCAGCAATCGGGCAAACAGATTATCATTACTGCCGATAAAGCCCCTGTAGAGATGCAAGATATGGAAGATAGACTATTGTCGAGATTCAAATGGGGGCTATCTGCCGATTTGCAAGTGCCCGACTTTGAAACAAGAGTATCAATTCTGAAATCAAAAATTATTAACGACGGTATCGACTTACCCGATGATGTGGTCTATTATATCGCTAATAATGTGATGAATAACATACGGGAACTTGAAGGCGCATTAATCTCTCTTCTTGCCCTTTCCACCCTTAATAAAACTGATATAACAGTAGAAACAGCAAAGGAAGTTATCGATAAACTGGTGAAAAAGGTGCATCGCGAACTATCTGTCGATTATATTATGGAGACGGTGTGTAACCATTTTGGGGTTGATGTGGATATTCTTCAAACTAATACCCGTAAACGCGAAATTGTTCAGGCTAGGCAGATAGCCATGTATTTCAGTAAGTCGCTTACCAATTCAAGTCTGTCAGCCATTGGTGCCAAAATTGGTAAAAGAGACCACTCCACCGTTTTGCACGCATTTAAAACTGTGAATAATCTTATAGAGACTGATAGAGATTTTAAAAATCAGTTGCAAACCATAGAATCACAGCTCAAAAACTGATTATTGAATGTAACATATAGCAAAAGAGCCGGATAGTATAGCACATTCGGCTCTTTTTTTGTTTTTTTGCACTATAATTGTCCTTTAATCGATAAAAATGACTTTGAAAAGATTTTTGCCCTCTGAGTGGCATCCACAAGATATGGTTCAGCTTACATGGCCCCACTCATCAACCGATTGGGCCGATATTATGGATGAAGTTACTCTTTGTTACGTAACATTGGCATCAGAAATTGCAAAACGTGAAAAACTGCTTATCGTGGCTGCAAATCCTGACGAGGTGCGTAGTTTGCTTGGAAATGATGTGCTCCAAAATACCACTATTATAGAGGCAAAGATTAACGATACCTGGGCACGCGATCATGGATTTATCACTGTGTATGAGGAGGGTAGGCCTCTGTTGCTCGATTTTAAATTCAATGGTTGGGGATTGAAATTTGCCTCCAATTATGATAACCTTATAAATAGAACTCTATTCAATTCGGGTATTTTTTCTGATGATGCAAAATACGAAAACCACCTAAACATGGTGCTTGAGGGTGGAAGTATCGAGTCGGATGGTAATGGCACTATCCTCACAACTTCTGAATGTCTGCTCTCGCCCAACCGTAATGGTGAGTGGGATAAAACCAGAATTGACAGTGAACTGAAAAATATATTTGGTGCATCTAAAGTGCTGTGGCTCGATCATGGTTATCTAAGTGGCGATGATACTGATAGCCACATAGATACACTGGCTAGACTTGCGCCTGATAATCGTATTCTATATGTGAAATGCGATGATGTGAATGATGAGCATTATCAGGCTCTAAAAGGGATGGAGAAACAGCTTGAAACTTTCACTTCTGCTGATAATCAGCCTTATAAACTTGTGGCACTGCCCATGTGTTCCCCTGTTTATAATGATGGTGAACGTCTTCCGGGTACTTATGCCAATTTTCTGTTTGTAAACGATGCAATCCTTGTGCCCACCTACGGTCAGGAGACTGATGTGGCAGCTCTGGAGGTGTTTTATCGCGAGTTTCCCGATATGGAAGTTGTGGGCATCAACTGTTTGCCTTTAATAAAACAGCATGGTTCGCTTCATTGTGTTACTATGCAATTTCCTGTTAACGTACTAAAAAAATGAGTATGAATAGAAAACTTAAAATAGGAATGGTGCAGCAAACTGTTGACACCAATTTGCAAATTAACCTGGCAAAAATAGCCTCCAATATTAGAGATTGTGCCGCCAAAGGAGCCAATATTGTTGTGCTTCAAGAGATTCATAATACTCTCTATTTCTGCCAAACTGAGGATACCGAATGTTTCGATTTGGCTGAAACTATACCGGGACCATCAACAGAGTTTTATGGCAAATTAGCCGGCGAACTTAAGATAGTGTTGGTTACATCGCTCTTTGAGAAGCGTGCGCCAGGGCTTTACCACAACACATCTGTAGTGTTCGATACCGATGGCTCCACTGCCGGAATGTACCGCAAAATGCATATTCCCGACGATCCCGCATATTATGAGAAGTTCTACTTCACGCCTGGCGACCTTGGTTTTGAACCCATTGAGACATCGCTCGGCACTCTTGGTGTGCTTATATGCTGGGATCAGTGGTACCCCGAAGCAGCCAGGCTAATGGCTATGCGCGGTGCCGAAATATTGATATATCCAACGGCAATAGGCTGGGAGTCAACTGATAGCGATACTGAGAAGCAGCGCCAGCTTGATGCCTGGGTGATATCGCAACGCGGGCATGCGGTGGCCAACGGTCTTCATGTGGTGAGTGTTAATAGGGTAGGGCATGAGCCCGATCCGTCAGCACAAACAAACGGTAT
Source organism: uncultured Marinilabiliaceae bacterium (assembly GCA_964635545.1). Classification (GTDB taxonomy): domain Bacteria; phylum Bacteroidota; class Bacteroidia; order Bacteroidales; family Marinilabiliaceae; genus JAGPIS01. The sequence continues at coordinate 20,084 of CAZWOA010000003.1, read as the reverse complement.
TAGTTTCTGGGGCAACAGTTTTGTGGCAGGCCCACAGGGTGAGTTGCTTTATCAAGCTTCTAATGATAGCGAAGAGAATTGCGTGGTAGAGATTGATATGACCCGCTCGGAGCAGGTGCGTCGCATTTGGCCTTTCTTCCGTGATAGGAGAATTGATGAATATGGACTTATAAATAAGAGATTTTTAAAATAAAAGCTGCATAATGACCTTAATCATTGGTATATAGATTATAAACCAATATTTTACATGCATAAATTTCAATTAATCATACAACAAATGAATAAATTAATGACAATCATTGCCGCTTCAGCAATTGTATTATCGTCATGCCAGAAACCCGGCAAGTCCGATAATCCATTTTTTGAGCGAAGTTATGGTACTGAGTTTGAAGTGCCACCATTTGAGAAAATCAACGCAAATCATTTTATTCCTGCTCTTAGAGAAGGAATGAGGCAGCAACAAGAGGCTGTTATGCTTATAGCAACCAATAGGGCTGAGCCTACTTTTGACAATACCATTGTGGCATACGACCAATCGGGCGAGATGCTATCCAAGGTATCGATGGTGTTCTATGGTCTTAGAGGTACCGATGATAATGACTCTTTGAAGGCAATTGCCAAGGAAATCTCTCCGGAAATGACCAAGCACAACGATGACTTGATGATGAATCAAGCCCTGTTTGAGCGTATTTCAAAAATATATGAGGCGCGTGAAAATCTTGGGCTTAACCATTCTCAAAAACGTGTTGTAGAGAAATATTACTCCGATTTTGTGCGTAATGGTGCCCGCCTTAATGATGCTCAACAAGCAGAATTACGTAAACTCAATGAGGAACTTTCAATGCTTAGCCTTCAGTTTGCCGATAATCTACTTGCCGAAACCAATACCAATTTCATGCTTGTGGTTGATAATGAGGATGACCTTGCCGGACTTCCCGAAGGTGTGATATCTGCTGCTGCCGAAACTGCCAAAAATAAAGGTAAAGCCGGAAATTGGGTGTTTACACTCGATAAACCAAGCTGGATACCTTTCCTACAATATGCTGAAAATCGTGACTTGCGCGAAAAGCTATATAAAGGATATTACCTGCGTGGCGACAATAATAACGATAGCGATAATAAAGTGATTATTGCCCGCATGGCTGAGTTGCGTGCCAATAAGGCTAAACTTCTTGGTTATAAGAACTTTGCTGAATATGTGATAGAGGTTAATATGGCTCAAACACCCGAAAAGGTGAATGAATTCCTGCACCAACTCTGGACTCCGGCCCTAAATGTGGCCAAGAAAGAGCTTGCCGAGATGCAACGCCTTGCCGCACGCAACGGTGCCAGATACAAACTGGAGTCGTGGGACTGGTGGTACTGGGCCGAGAAACTCAGAAAAGAAAAATATAATCTGGATGAAAATGAGCTGAAACCATATTTCAAACTCGATAATGTGCGCGATGGCATGTTCTGGGCAGCCAATAAGCTATATGGCATAACTCTAGAAAGACGTACCGATTTGCCGCTATACAACCCGCTTAACGAGGTGTATGAGGTGAAAGAAGCCGATGGAACTCCGGCAGGCCTTGTATATTTCGACTGGCACCCAAGAGCGGGCAAAAGGGTAGGAGCGTGGTGTACCTCATTCCGCCGTGCCAGTGATGCCAATGGTAAACGTACCAACCCACTTGTGTCTATAGTATGTAATTTTACCCCTCCCACTGGTGATAAACCTGCACTTCTTACTTGGGATGAAGTAACAACCATGTTCCATGAGTTTGGTCACGGATTGCACGGTCTGTTTACCCGCGGTGAGTATAAGCGCACGGCAGGTGTTGTGGCTCGCGATTTTGTTGAGCTCCCTTCGCAAATTAACGAGCATTGGGCTGCCGAGCCTGAAGTGTTAAAGCAATATGCCCGTCATTATGAAACCAATGAGGTTATTCCTGATGAGCTTATAGCAAAACTTCAGAAGAGCAGTACTTTCAACCAAGGATTCGTAACTACAGAATATTTGGCGGCAGCACTGCTAGATATGAAATGGCACACTATAGCAGGTGGCGATAAAATTGCTGATGCCAATGAGTTTGAACAGAATGCAATGGATGAGTTGGGATTAATTTCTGAAATTATTCCCCGATACCGTTCTACCTATTTCTCGCACATATTTAACGGCGGATATTCAGCCGGTTATTATGTGTATATTTGGGCAGAAGTGCTTGATTCTGATGCTTTTGATGCTTTTGTTGAAACAGGAGATATATTTAATCAGGAGCTGGCAGCCAAATTCCGTGAGCATTGCCTTGCCGATAATGGTGAGGATGAAGGAATGGTGCAATATGTGAAGTTCCGCGGTCAGGAGCCTTCAATTGACGCACTGCTTCGTAATAGAGGATTGAAATAAATAAAAAGATAAAAAAATCCGGGTGCTTCCCGGATTTTTTTATGATTGTATGGTCTGTAGAACTCTTAGTTACTCTATAATACCTGTTGGTGCCGATATGTGATTCTGCACAATCTAATTTAATGTCAACTGAAAAAGAAACCATATATTTGTGATAAATACTGTAATATGTTTCGATATTTTATGGAGATGGCCTATAATGGGGCAAATTATCATGGTTGGCAGGTGCAGAATAATGCCATAACTGTGCAAGAGGCTGTAAATGGTGCCATTAGCACTCTTTTGAAAGAGGATGTTAATGTGGTGGGGGCTGGCCGTACAGATACGGGTGTGCATTCATCCTATTTTGTGGCTCATTTCGATGTTTCAGCACAAATTACCGATTTCAACCATTTTATATTCAAACTAAATAGGATTCTCCCCAATGATGTTCTGATTTATAATATTCAAGAAGTTGATAATGAGCTTCATAGTCGCTTTTCGGCATTAAGTCGCACCTATCATTACGATATTACTCTACGCAAAGAGCCGTTTAGAAGTGGTGTTGCCCATCGTTCGGTTTATGATTTAGATTTTGATGCTATGAATAAAGCTTCGCTGAAGTTGTTTGATTATCAGGATTTTACAAGTTTTAGTAAGTTGCACACCGATGTGAAGACCAATAATTGTAAAATTATGAAGGCCGAATGGGTGCAATTGTCCGAATATGAGTGGCGTTATATAATTAAGGCAGATAGGTTTTTGCGTAATATGGTGCGCGCCATTGTGGGCACGCTGCTCGATGTGGGGCGAAATAAAATAGATATCAATCAGTTTGTTAATATTATTGAAGGCAAAAACCGCTGTGCGGCAGGCTCTTCAGCACCGCCGCAAGCTTTATCGCTGGTTGATATAGAATACCCGCAAGGAGGTGGTTTTAAGCCTCTTTCGCATGAGTTAAGGCTCCGTAGTTTCTGATTCAGCTGTGTTCCATATTTCCCAAGCACCTTTGGCCTGAAGAAACAGCATCTCAATTCCGTTTTTTGTTACTGCTCCACGCTCTTCGGCCTTCTTAAGAAACAGGGTCTGCTCGGGATTATATATCAAATCGTAGGCTATATGCTCCGTAGTTAAATATTCATACGGAATATCGGGGCAGTTATCAGGATAGGGATACATACCCACCGGCGATGTGTTTACTATAATTGTGTGCGACTGTATTACTGCCTTATCCACCTGGGTGTAGTGAATATCGTTTAGTCGGTGGGGCTGTCGCGATACGAATGTTACAGGAATTTTAAGTTTGTTGAGCACATATGCCACCGCTTTTGATGCTCCTCCGGTGCCAAGTATCAATCCGCGCTGGTGCGTAGGTTGAAGTAATGGCAATAGTGATTGCTCAAATCCGTATGTGTCACTATTATAGCCTTTGAGGTGTGGTTTACCATTCTCCCAATTAATTTTAATCACGTTTATGGCACCTATTTCATCCGCCGAAGGGTCTATCTCATCAAGAAAAGGAATAACCTTCTCTTTGTATGGTATGGTAACATTCAATCCCGCTATATATGGATGATGCTCAAGAAGGCCCTTAAACTCATCAATGGTGGTTAATGGAAAAAGAAGATAACGAGCATCAATATTCTCATCGCTAAATTTTTGGGTGAAATATTTTTGCGAAAAAGAGTGGGAGAGTGGGTATCCTATTAATCCATATGTCTTCATAATCAGCGGGTATTATGTAGGTTAACTATTCTGTTTATCTTGCGCAAGATTTAATTCAGATGATTTGCTTTGTTTGTCGGCCATCATTTCGGTAACAACAATTGTCAGTACTCCTAAAATCGCAAAAAATATTGCAATAAACAAGCTTAGGTCAACTTCAGGCAGATGCCATTCATAACCGATAGTCTTCATTTTATCTCCAAATGCTTGTTCTACAGTGGTTTTCCAAGGCCATAAAATACTTAGCGAGCCTGCAATAAAGCCTGTGAGTAGGGCAATGGTCTGGTTGTTGTATTTCTTCAGTAACCACGACAGAAACGATGAGAAAAGCGGCAATCCTAATCCTGCACCAATTGCTACCGGTACCAATATTCTAAGGTTGAATTCGCTCACTGCGTCTATCATTATCAACTGGTAGTTGCCCATAAGTATAAGAACGAATGAGCCCGACAGTCCCGGTAGTATCATGCTGCAAACTGCCACCACGCCACATATCAGAAGATATACAAATGACGAGTCGCTCTCGGCAGGTGTAAGCATTGTGATGCCGCCAGCTATCACTGTGCCTGTTATTAATGACAGTATTGTTGTCCAGTGCCAGCGTGTAACTGTTTTGGCCACATACCACACCGATGCAACCACCAATCCTAGGAAAAACGACCATAAATAGATTGGATAGTGTTCAAATAGGTATTTGAATAAACGCGCAAAGGTTATTATTGCTATAAAAACTCCTGCGAAGAGAGCCAGCAAAAAGTAAAAGTCGATATGCGCTAAAAAGGCCTTAAATTCACCTTTTAATAGTAGGTTTATCGCTTTTTTGTTGAATGACTTAAGCGCATTTATTAGTCTTTCAAACACTCCGGTTATAAGTGCTATAGTACCACCCGATACTCCGGGTATTACGTTGGCTGCTCCCATGGCAACACCTTTAAGTGTAAGCGCAATAGCCTCTTTTTTACTTATTTTACTCATGAAATAATGGTGTGTTTTTGTTCTAATTTTTATTGATATCCGAATTTTTAACAATTTCTTTTATATCTTCATGCTCAAGCATGGCAGCAGCCTCTTCATGCAACTCATCCAGCATATTCCTGTCGGCCATTATTGCTATGTTTAGCTTTGTAATGGTGCTTTTGATATCTCTTTTCAGGTAAAAACTGATGTAGGCATCCAGATACAATAATGAAGGTAGCTCTTCGCCATATTCGCGACGTGCTTTCTTAATAAAGTTATCAGCATTAAAGCGTTTGGATAGCGTTACTTTAAGTTTAATAAGCTCTATCCATGCAAGTAACTCGTTGGGCGATAGTGATAAACCAATCTCCAGACTATGAGCACATTGCTTTAAATCGCTCATCTCCAGATATGCCTGAGCCAGTGCAAAGTAATAATCCGATTGAATAGGGTTTATCGACAGTGCCTGATTGATCATAATTATACTCTCCTCAAAATCGCCAAGTGCCATAAGTGCTGTGGCATAGCCGTACATTGCATCGGCATTTGTGGGCTCTAGCTCCAGCGATTTCTGAAAAAACCTCACAGCCATTGCTGGGTTGGAAAGTTGCTCCCAACAGTCGCCTATATATTGATACGTCTGGTTAAGATCTTCCTTAAATGACGCATGTTCCAGATAGCAGTCAAGTGCCTTATCAAACTTACCCATATTGACATACGTGTTGCCCTTGTTGAAGTATGCGTCCGAATAATTTGGATTTAACGCAATAGTATAATCATAAGCATCTATAGATTCATTATATCTGAATAGCTTATTATGCTGAATACCAAGGTTGTACCATGCGTTTTCAATGAATGGGTTTATCTCCAGCAGATGCTCATAGGCAGCCGTACTCTTTTGATTCATGTCGAGCCTGTCATAGCCGTATGCAACTTCAAAAAGAGCACTTTCATTATCTGGATTTATGAGGAGCGACCTCTCAAGAAAGGGCACTGCCTCAAGGTTAAAGTCGTTTTGATTAAGATTTATACCTATCTCAAGCAGAATATCGGCTTTATCATCTTCATTGGTAAGCTTTACAGCATTTTCAAAGTATTCTAATGCTTTTCCTATTTCTCCTTTTTTAAGAAATATCCAGCCAAGATTAATATATATGTCGCTGTTGCTTGAGTCTATCTCTTTAAGGGTTGAAAGCATTTCAACCGCCTCATCCAGAGCACCTTTGTCGGTGAGCATGGAGGCTTTGCGCGTTTTTAAACTAATGGAGTCGGGGTGTAATGATAATCCAATGGCGAGCACTCTATCGGCCATCTCTAGGTTATCATTTTCCACAAAATGGTCGTGTAACGACTCTATTTCATGAACATCAAAATAAAGAGTCCTTTCTCCACGAAGCATCTTTTCAAAAGAATTGATGGTTTCTTTGTTGGCATTCTGTCCGGCATGGAAAAATTCCTGCATATATTTCCTTACATTATTAATCTACAAAATTATCAATAAAACATCAATTAACAATGTTTTTGGGTTACTATAAGAGTTGCAACGCAATTAAATTTAGTTAAAAGTGTGAATTACAATGGTGTTAGGCTACAGTTGAAACATGTTTTATTGCCTTTTTTTATCATTACAGATATTGATTAGGGCAATTCTACACAATTGATGATTGCCACTTAACCCAAAAATGGTAAATTTGCATCTTCAATAATAATTTTACGTAAAATGAAATCTAAACGTAATTTCCTCTCTCTCTTTAAAACTCCCAGTGTTGAGTGTAACGAGTTTTTGGTGTTGGCATATCGATTTGCCATACTTTTTCTATTCTATGCCGTCTTCAGGGTGACGTTTTACCTTATGAATACTGAACTTTTTCCACATGTTACGCTGTCAGGCTTTATGCGTATAATGAAGGGTGGATTGCTTTTTGATAATAGTGCTCTTATATATCTTAATATTTTATATTTTCTGTTTTTTGTTCTTTCTTTCAAATTCAAGTACAACGGCGGATATAAAAAGTTTCTTAAAGGGTTGTTTCTTACCGTCAATGGGGTAGGTTTTGCACTTAATAGTATCGATATTATATATTACAGATTTATTCTTAAAAGGTCAACCTTTAATGTGATTGATATCCTTAAAAATGAGCAGAATATGGGTAAACTGTGGGTGCAGTTTATTATCGATTTCTGGTATGTGGCTCTGTTCTTTGTGCTGATGATGATACTGCTTTCTATGGCATATTCAGTACTTCAACCTCGACGGTCTGCTATTAAGAATAATTTTGTATATGTTCTTGTTTCTTTGGTGGTATTGGTTGCTGTTTCTGCATTTTCGGTAATTGGTATCCGTGGTGGTTACCGCCATAGCACACGTCCTATAACACTAAGTAATGCAGGTGCTTATGTCGATTCGCCCGAGGAGATGGCCATTGTGCTTAATACTCCTTTCTCCATAATTCGCACTATTGGTAAAAAGAGTTTTACGCAGATGAGCTTTTTTGAGCCTGAGAGTAAGGCAGGAGAGGTATTCAGCGTTGTACGCCAATATAATTTTGATAATAAGCCACTGAAAAAAAATGTGGTTGTGATTATTCTTGAGAGTTTCAGCCGTGAGTTTCTGGGGGTGTTCAATCCCATGCTCGAAGATGGCAAATATCGTGGTTACACGCCTTTTCTCGATTCACTGGCCCATGAGAGTCTTATATTTAGAAACGCATATGCCAATGGCCGTAAATCGATAGATGCAATGCCATCGGTGCTAGCCGGTATTCCGGCCTTGGTGCTGCCTTATGTGGTGAGTGAATATTCATCAAACAAGATTAATAGTTTGGCCAATATTCTTGGTGCAGAGGGTTATAACTCGGCTTTCTTCCATGGTGCGCCCAACGGTTCAATGGGTTTCGATGCTTTTGCCCGTATTGCAGGTTTTCAGAATTACTATGGTAAAAATGAGTATGCTAATGATGCCGATTTTGATGGTATCTGGGGTATTTGGGATGATAAGTTCTTTAGATATTTTGGCAATAAGATGAATGAAATTGAGGAGCCTTTCGTAACTGCTCTCTTTTCTCTCTCATCACATCACCCATTTAAGGTGCCTGCCGAGTATGAAGGTGTGTTTCCTACCGGACCACTGCCTGTGCAGGAGTGTATTGGCTATACTGATAATGCTCTAAGACTCTTCTTTAATCAGATAAAAACTATGCCATGGTATGAAAATACTCTGTTTGTGATAACTGCCGACCATAGTATCGTGCCTGAGCATGATGAGTATAAAAATAATGTGGAAGCATTTGGTGTGCCGCTTATTTTCTTTACTCCCGATGGTTCGATTAGTAAAGGAGTGGAAACACGATTGGCACAGCAAATTGACATAATGCCCACTGTGCTTGGCTATGTGGGTGTTGAACAGCCGTTTGTGGCCTTTGGAAATAATCTGCTGGATAGTAATTCCGATAAATTTGTCGTAAATTACTCAAATGAGGTTTATCAATTTATGATGAATGGTAAGGTTATCTATTTTGATGGAAAAAAAATAACCGGGGTTTATAATTATGCAGATGACCATTATCTGAAAAATAATATGCAAGGACAACTTGATGTAAATGAGGAGGAACAGATGTTAAAGGCTGTTATTCAGCAGTTTAATAATAGAATGATTGAAGATAGACTTGTGCCAGGTAGATAATGGTAAATCAATGATTTTTAACTATATTGTTGTCTGAAAATAATTTTTATTCTTTAGTTCTTATCAATTATGCATAGGTATTACCGCATATTCGCATTGTTATTGGCACTTTCTATGGTGAGTAGTGCTAATGGGCAGCGCCCTAAAGTGGGACTTGTGCTGAGTGGCGGTGGTGCTAAAGGTTTGGCGCATATTGGTGTGCTTAAAGCGATAGATGAAGCAGGTTTAAAGGTCGATTATATTACCGGAACAAGTATGGGAGCTATTATTGGAGCCATGTATGCGGCCGGTTACAGCGGTAAAGAGATTGAGGTTATTGCCGGTAATCTTAACTGGAGTGAGCTTCTGGCAGGTAAGCCTCTTTTTAAAAATGTGAGCATTGAGACTAAGAAAGATTATGAAAATTATGCTCTGGAGGTCTTTTTTGAGGGTTTCAGACCAAAACCTTTTACCGGTTTTATTGAGCCACAAGAGATTTGGCTGAAGTTTGCAGAGGTATTTTTCCCTGTGCACGATATTAAGGACTTCCATCAATTATCCATACCTTTTCAATGTGTTGCCACCGATTTGTCCAATGGGCAGGCTGTTATTCTCGATAAGGGCGATATTGTAAGGGCAATACGCAGTAGTATGGCTATCCCCGGAGTATTTTCTGCTGTTGATTATAATGATACTAAGCTTGTGGATGGTGGTATAGTACGTAATTTCCCAGTGCGTGATGTGGTGAAAATGGGTGCCGATTATGTTATTGGGGTTAATCTTTTCTCGGGACTTGCTCACTCAAGCGATATCCGCACTGCTTTTGATGTAATGTATCAGATTACCAACTATCGTGATGCCGAAGATTTGGTAAAGGAGAAGCAGATTTGCGATATGATTATTGAACCGCCTCTAGGTCAATATACTGCTGCCAGCTTCGAGTCGTCAGATACTATTATCAGTATCGGGAACTCAACGGGTGATGACTTTTTGCCACTTTTTAAGCAACTGGCTGAAAAAATGAGTAGTTATGATGACGACTACTATATAGATAATCATAAGCTGCCCAATAGAAAGAGCTTGATTATAAGGGATATAGATTATCAGGAGTTACGCCGTTCATCATTGCACCTGTTAAAACATAACCTTAATTTACAAATAGGTAAAGCTTATACTCCTGCAGAAATTAATGATGCATTCCGTAGGGCTTACTCTACAGGTTACTATAAGAGTCTTAATTACGAGGTTGTAGATTCCGACTCTATAGGAGCTACTCTTAAATGTATTGTTGTCGAAAATCCACAAACGTCATTGAAGTTGGGCTTGTCATATCACACTTTCACCAATGCTTCGTTGATGCTCGATTATACATTGAATAATAAAGTGGGAGAGAGGTCGCTTAGTGAAGGAAAAGTGGCTATATCGGAGATGCCCAGATTTAAACTGCGACATGTGCAGTACTTTGGCCATAAATTTAATCGTTATTTAGATATATCTTACGATGCCAACCGATTTAAAATTCCCATATATAATAATGCATCTTTTAACTATCAATACTCAATATTATCATCAATTCTAAACGCCTCATATGGATATATTTTAAATCCGGATCTCGAATTTAGATTAGGTATTGGATATGGGGAAAGCCGTTTTTCACCTTCTATAGCCTACGGTAACGTAGCAAAAGGAAATATAAAAAGCTTCTACGGAAATGCTGAATTACATTATAACTCTCTAAATCGTAAGTTTTTACCCGAAACAGGCTTTAATATCAATGTTTTCGGATATACAGGTTTCGACAGATCATATTCAATTTCAAATTATGATAATGTATCTGAAGAGCTTAATCCATCGAAGGGAAATTATTATCGAGTACTTGGCGATTTTGAAACCTATATTCCTATTACCCCAAAGATATCGATGATTACAAAAATATATTTGGGACACTCTTTTAATAATCGAGATTTACTATCTAATAAGTTTATGCTTGGAGGGCCTGCCAGCTTTGTCGATTATCATATTCCTTTCTTCGGTATGAATGAAGGTCAGCTTTTTGTCAGTTCAGCTGCGGTGGGGCAGGTTGGTGCACAATGGCGCATGTATGGTGATCTGTATGGTATTTTGAGGTCTAATGTAGGCCTTTTCAACTACAACAATCTTGATGAGTTTCTACATGCCGAACTATATTCTGGCATTGCAACTACTGCGGCATATTACTTTCCCAATCTCCCTTTGGAGTTTACGCTTATGTATTCACCCGAAATAGGGAAGGTGTATGTAAATGCGCGTATAGGCTTCTATTTCTAATCAGCTGAATATGAGCTTGTCTGCTGTCAGCTCTTCTTCTCCGTCATACCTATAAGCGGCAATTCGTCCGCCAGATGCTACGCAGCTGTCCACACAGCAAATATTGGGCGTTTGTATCAATTGATGACTCATACAATAATGACCAACAAAAAGAGGTGGATTTTCGATATTGTAAATATTGTATGATATGTTAAGTTGGCTTGGTATTGTATATTCAGGCATAGCAAACCGGCTGCCGAAGGTCATCTCTTTGAATGTACGCCCATTCATATCAAGCCACCATTTAAGGCGTAATGAGTTGCGTGACACGTTTTTAGAGTCCTTTACAATAAAGTCGGCAGGCAATTTTAACTCTATACCGCGTATTGTCTCTTCAAGTGCCTTAGCCGCCGGTGATAACGTGGTGGATAGCTCTTTTAATGTCTTTCTCTTAAGCTTACCATCACTATATAATGCATCTAACTTCTCAATATTGGCATCGGTCCAGTAAGCATGAGCAACCCTGAATTGGCCAAAATCGAGGTAAAAAGGTAGTGTTTTAAGCCATTTTATATCTCTATCCAATTTGTCTGGCGCATCAATATATTCAGCTATTAATCGTTTCATCATTGGTTTTCCGGCTTTTCCCGGATCTGCTATAGCCGATTCACCAGCCTTTGAATACCATAATAGTGCATTCATTTCATGATTGCCTAATATGGTATGCGCATTGCCGTTTTTTACCATTTTTTTTATTAGGCTTATAACTTTACGTGAGTCAGGACCTCGAAACATAAAATCACCTACAAAAACAGCCTTTCGTGTGGGATGTAGCCAACCATTTTGCTCTTTTTGATAACCTAAATTGATAAGTAGTTGTTCAAGTTCAACAAAGAATCCATGCACATCTCCAATGATGTCATATCCGGTATTATGTTGGTAGGCTATTCTCATTTTTTTATTGATTTCTAAACTCTAATATAGCAAATTTATAGGCTCTTTGTTGTACTTGAAAGCTATTTTCTGACAAAGAATTTGTTATTCCATAGGATATATTATTTTTGTAATATGACTACAGATGAATATAAAACTATTAAATCTCCTTCAACCGGAATATATAAGGAGAAGGGTTCTAAATTTCTGGCTTATGCTTATCCCATTGATAATGAGGAGTTAGTAAAAGAGATTGTTGAAAATCTAAAAAAGGAGTACTACGATGCCCGGCATCATTGCTATGCTTGGCAAATTGGGACTGATGGTCTTAATTTTCGTGCCAATGATGATGGCGAGCCTTCAGGAACTGCCGGAAAACCCATTCACGGACAGATTTTATCTAATGAATTGACAAATATACTGATTGTGGTTGTTCGCTATTTTGGTGGCATAAAACTTGGCACAAGCGGTTTAATTACCGCATATAGAGCTGCTGCATTGGATGCTATACAAAATGCCGAAATTATTGAAAAAACTGTTGATGATTACTATAATGTATGCTTCAATTATGAAGCAATGAATGATGTGATGCGGATTATTAAAGAAGAACAACCTGATATTTTGAATCAGAATTTTGATTTGCGTTGCAGTATCGATTTGCGTCAACGAAAAAGCGAAGTAGAACAGCTTATTTCTAAACTCGAAAAAGTTACGTCAGTAAAGTGTGTTTATCAGCAAACTGTCTGATATTCACGATATCAACCTTTGTCTTATAATTAATATTATGATAAATAGGATATATTAAAAGTAATCCGGCTGTTACACCGGACTACTTTTTTGTTGATTATAGATTATCAAGCTTCTCTTTCATTTCATTGTATTTATCCATCATATCGAAACGGTAATACAAGTTTTTCAAGCTCTCAAGCACTGCAGGCTCAGAAGATTCAACTTCATAAGCTTTCTCCATATAAGGAAGTGCTAAACGGAAAATATCATCAGCATCTTTTTTAGCTTTCTCAAAAGCTTTCATATCTGTAATATCATTGGCTTTATTGGTTGCTTCAACGCCTTGGTTGTAATATACAACTCCCAAGTTATAAAGCGAATTGAAGAACTTTGGATCTAACTCCAATGATTTTTTGTAGCTTTCAATTGATTTTTCTTTGTCAACTGATTCATACAGAACGCCTTGTGCATAGTAGAATGATGGATTCTTAGGGTCTTGCTCAATGGCTGATTTTAAGTACTCAAGTGCCTCTTCGTTTTGTTGCTCTTGAATATAGTATTGAATAAGCGTGGTTATAATTGTTTGGTTATCAGGATAAACCGAAAGACCTTTTTTAAGGTTAGCTACCAGTTTGTCTTTCTCCTGAGTCTCGTTGAATACGTTATTCAATAGAAGCACTGCATCAGGACCTGGATAATTGAAGTCGATACATTTGTTCAGATAAAGCTCTGATTTTGGCCAATTCTTAGCATTATATGCACCAAGAGCAGCGTTCCAAATAAATACTGAGTCAGCTGCCTCGTTATAGTTGGAGTTGCTGAACTTATTAGCCCAAAGTATTGATTCAAAGTCAAATAAAGCACCTTCAAAATCCTCTTTGTTGAAGTTGTCGATAGCAGCGTTGGTAAGGTCGTTGGTAAACATTGTAAGAGCAAGTTTAATCTCTTTGTTGAATTTGTTTACACCTTTTCCTTTTGCATCACCTTTTTGGTCAAGTTCAATTGCTTTTTTGTAAAAATCAACTGCTTTTTCGTAGCCACTCGAAATTTTTCCGTCGCGAGCAAGAGCTGTGTAAACTTTGGCTGCAACAATGTAAGTTTTAGGCCACTCATTTGATTTTTCGTTAGACACTGCAGCATCTATAGCTTCTTTAGCCGCGTCAAGATCGCCTGTCGCCTCATAATTTACAGCAGACGCAACTTTGCCTTTTTGTGCAAATGCACCTGTTACAAGCATTAGGCTTAATAATAATAAACTAAGCTTCTTCATTTTCTATAGGTTTAAATTTTCTATTTTATTGATTATCAGGGGTGTTTTCCTCCCCGTTTTCTTGAGTTTCGTTTTGGTTTACATTCTCAGTTTCACCAATTGGCTGTCCGTTCTCATCTAAAAGTTCTTCATCTTCAAGCTCTTCCGATTTAACTTTGGCTACAGAGGCTATCTCATCCTGTTTTTTAGACAGATTGATGAGTTTAACTCCTTGTGTGGCACGTCCAAGTACTCTGATATCTTTCACGGCAAGGCGTATGGTGATTCCACTCTTGTTAATTATCATCAAATCGTTATCGTCGGTAACGTTTTTCAATGTTATAAGCTCACCGGTTTTGTCGGTTATCTTCATTGTCAACACTCCCTTTCCACCTCTGTTGGTTATTCTGTAATCCTCAAGTGGTGAGCGTTTCCCAAATCCTTTTTCAGATACTACCATGATGTTATCCTCAGGATTTGAAACACATACAAGGCCTACAACTTCATCCTGTTCGCTTGCTAAGGTTATGCCCCTCACTCCTGCTCCTGTTCGGCCGATAGATCTAACGGTCTTCTCGTGGAAGCGGATTGCGCGTCCTGAGCGGGTTGCCAGAAGTACATCGCAGTTGCCATCGGTAAGGCGTGCCTGTATCAGCTCGTCACCCTCTTTAATGGTAATTGCATTAACCCCATTTTGGCGCGGACGTGAGTAATCCTGAAGAAGAGATTTCTTGATAACTCCCTTCTTGGTTCCCATTATTATGTAGTTGTTGGTGATATACTCCTGATCGTCAAGCTTTCTTACTTTGATGAATGCTTTTACCTGGTCGTCACTGTCAATATTCAGCAGGTTTTGAATTGCTCTTCCTTTTGAGCTTTTTGTGCCTTCAGGAATTTCATAAACCTTGAGCCAGAAACACTTGCCTTTCTTGGTGAAAAATAGCATTGTGTTGTGCATCGATGCTGGATAGATATGCTCAATGAAGTCCTCATCACGGGTATTGGTTCCTTTTGATCCAACACCACCGCGTGCTTGTGTTCTAAATTCCGATAGTGGTGTGCGCTTCACATAACCCAAGTGAGAAATAGTGATAATCATCTCTTCATCGGCATAGAAGTCTTCGGGGTTGAATTCCTCCGAGCTGTATATGATATCAGTGCGGCGCTCATCACCATATTTGGCTTTTACTTCCAGCAACTCTTTCTTTATAAGCTCCATTCTAAGGTGCTCATGCTCAAGAAGTGCTGTTAATCTTTCGATAAGTGCCATTATGTCTTCATACTCTACACGAAGTTTGCTCTGCTCAAGACCTGTAAGCTGACGAAGGCGCATCTCTACAATGGCGCGACTCTGTATTTCACTAAGTGCAAAACGATCCATCAATGTCTGGCGGGCCTCATCGGGCGTTTGTGCTGCACGAATAATGCGAATTACTTCGTCTATATTGTCACTTGCAATGATTAGTCCTTCAAGTATATGCGCCCTCTCTTCTGCAAGCCTTTTTTCATATATTGTGCGGCGAATAACTACATCGTGGCGGTGATCCACAAAATACTTAATCATGTCTTTAAGATTAAGCAGCATTGGGCGTCCGCCTACAAGTGCAATGTTATTCACACCAAACGACGATTGCATGGCAGTGTATTTGTAAAGGTGGTTAAGCACCACATTGGGTATGGCTTCACGCTTCACATCTACCACAATGCGCATACCTTCGCGGTCACTCTCGTCGTTTACGTTGGATATTCCTTCTATCTTTTTATCATTAACCAGCTCGGCTATTTTTATAATCAGCTCCGCTTTGTTAACCATATAAGGTATCTCGGTAACAATAATCTTATCACGACCATTTTCGGTCTCAATTTCGCACTTGGCACGCATAACAACACGTCCTCTTCCTGTTTCGTAGGCCTCTTTCACTCCCGAATAGCCATAAATAAGACCACCGGTGGGGAAATCGGGTGCTTTAATAATCTTTATGAGTTGGTCAATCTCTATCTCTTTGTCATCTATATATGCCACTGTGGCATCAATGGTGTCGCTAAGGTTGTGAGGCGCCATGTTTGTTGCCATTCCAACTGCAATACCGGATGCACCATTGACTAAAAGATTAGGTATTCGGGTGGGTAATACAATCGGCTCTTGAAGCGAGTCGTCGAAGTTGTTTTGAAAATCAACTGTCTGCTTCTCAATATCCACAAGGGTTTCCTCTGCTATCCTGTTAAGACGTGCCTCGGTGTAACGCATTGCTGCAGGGCTGTCGCCATCCACCGATCCGAAGTTACCCTGGCCATCAACCAAGGGATAACGCAACGACCATGGCTGTGCCATACGTACCATGGCATTATACACCGCACTGTCGCCATGAGGGTGGAATTTACCCAACACCTCTCCCACTATTCTCGCTGATTTCTTATATGGCTTGTTGGATGAGACACCTAGTTCGCTCATTCCATATAATATTCTTCTGTGTACAGGTTTTAAACCATCCCTTACGTCGGGTAATGCCCTAGAGACTATCACCGACATCGAATAATCGATGTAGGCCGATTTCATCTCCTCCTCGATATTAATCTGAATTATCTTCTCTCCTTCAGCCATTTATGCTAGAAATTAAGTTCAATTGATTAGACAAAAAAGGCTTTATTACAAGCCACTTTAAACCGCACTAAATTACACTTTTTGTTGAAAATAAAAAACTAATACCATATCTATTTATTAACAAACACTAAGCCAGAGACCTGACAAAATGTAAGTAAATTATCTCTGGCACGAATTTTTCATTCTAATAATATTATATGTAAGATTGCTTTATTTTTATTATAATTGCACTTAGTAGAATAGGATAATATATGAAATTGAATTTTTCCGCCCGTATTCGCGATGTTATAACCTTCAGTAAAGAGGAGGCAGAGCGACTGGGCAATCGCTTTATATCTCCCGAACACCTTATGCTTGGCATTATAAAGGAAGGTGAAGGAGCCGCCATGCAGTTGATGGAGCATTTGAGTATTAATGTTGATGAGATAAAGGATGAAATTGAGGAGTCGCTCAAAGAGAATGAGCCTTATCAATCGGAAGAACTTCCACTTCTCAAATCGACAGAACGTATTCTTAAACTTATTCATCTTGAAGCTAAGTCGTTAAATAGCAAGAAGATAAATACAGGCCACTTACTGCTGGCATTGTTGAAAGAAAAAAACTCTATAATCAATAATATTATGAGTAAACGACAAATTGATTATCAAAATATACGCCAGTTGCTCGATAAAACTAAGCCCAGGGCTAAGTCGGACTACCCCGAGGATGACGATAACGACATCCCGTTCTCAGGCAGTACCGATAACCCGCATCAGGGGCAGGCAAAGGGCGGCTCAGAAACTCCTGTGCTCGATAACTTTGGTATAGATATAACAAAAGCTGCCGAAGAGGGGCGCCTCGATCCCATTGTTGGCCGTGAGCGTGAAATTGAACGGCTGGCACAAATCCTAAGCCGGCGCAAAAAGAATAATCCTATACTTATAGGTGAACCAGGCGTAGGTAAATCGGCCATTGCCGAAGGTCTTGCACTACGTATTCACCATAAAAAGGTGTCTAGGGTGCTGTTCGATAAACGTGTGGTTACTTTGGATTTGGCATCAATAGTTGCCGGAACTAAGTATCGCGGCCAGTTTGAGGAGCGTATGAAGGCTATACTCAATGAGTTAAGCCGTAATCCTAATGTTATTCTTTTTATCGATGAGATACATACCATCGTTGGTGCAGGCGGTGCAACCGGTAGTCTTGATGCTGCCAATATGCTTAAACCGGCTCTGGCACGTGGCGAGATTCAATGTATTGGTGCCACCACTTTGGATGAGTACAGGCAGCATATCGAAAAGGATGGTGCTCTGGAGCGCCGTTTCCAAAAGGTTATGATTGAACCTACTACAATTGATGAAACAATCGAAATACTTAATAATATCAAGGAGAAGTATGAAGATCACCATAATGTGTTCTATACTCCCGAAGCTATTGAGGCGTGCGTGAAGCTTACCGAACGATATATCACCGAAAGGCACTTGCCCGATAAGGCAATTGATGCCCTGGATGAGGCCGGTAGCCGTGTGCATATATCAAATATAATTGTGCCCGAAATAATTCTTGAGCTTGAAGCAAAGATTGAGAAAACTAAGGAGAGCAAGATAAAAGAGGTTAAATCTCAGAATTTTGAACTTGCTGCTAGCTTGCGCGATAAGGAAAAAAGCTATCTCGAAGAGCTGGAAGTGGCAAAAAATAAATGGGAACAAGAGCTTCAAGAACATCGCGAAGAGGTGGATGCTGAAAAAGTGGCAGAAGTTGTTGCCATGATGACAGGTGTGCCGGTGCAAAGAGTTGCCCAGGCCGAGGGTGCCAGATTGATGAAGATGGGCGAAGAAATTAAGGGTAGTGTTATTGGTCAGGATACCGCAATTGCTAAAATAGTTAAGTCTATTCAGCGTAACCGTGCAGGTTTGAAGGATCCCAACCGCCCTATTGGTTCGTTTATTTTCCTTGGCCCGACAGGTGTGGGTAAAACTCACTTAGCCAAGGTGTTGGCTAAATATCTGTTCGACTCTATCGATGCTTTAATCAGGGTTGATATGAGTGAATATATGGAGAAATTTACTGTGTCACGACTTGTGGGAGCACCTCCAGGATATGTGGGCTACGAAGAGGGCGGACAGCTTACCGAGAAGGTGCGTCGCAAGCCCTATTCTGTGGTTCTGCTGGATGAGATTGAGAAGGCTCACCCCGATGTGTTCAACTTGCTGCTGCAGGTGCTCGACGAAGGTAGGTTGACCGATAGCCTTGGCCGTCGTGTGGACTTTAAAAATACTATCGTCATAATGACTTCCAATATCGGTTCCCGCGAATTGAAGGATTTCGGACGTGGCGTAGGGTTTGCACAAGGCCAGCGCGTGAACGACCAGGATCACTCGCGTGGTGTTATTGAGAAGGCTCTTAAACGTGCTTTTGCGCCTGAGTTCCTCAATAGGATTGATGATGTGGTTGTGTTCAATAATCTTGAAAAGGATGATATCTTTAGAATTATTGATATTGAACTTAAAGGTTTGCTAAGCCGTATCGAGGCCATGGGTTATAAACTCAGGATTACTGAGGAGGCTAAGAACTTTATTGCCGAAAAAGGTTATGATGTGCAGTATGGTGCCCGCCCAATAAAGAGGGCTATTCAGAAGTATCTGGAGGATGAGATGGCCGAGATAATTATTCAAGATTCGGTGAAGAGTGGAGATACGGTTGTGGTTGATTATGACGCTGATAGCGATTCAGTTAAGACTCGCGTAGAACATGCTGGATGATTAAAATATGATGATTTAATATCGAAAAGAGGCTGCCCAAACGGGTAGCCTCTTTTAGGTTTAACTCTTTATTAAACACAAAAAACCGAACATAAATGTCCGGTTTTTTGATGTCTTCTTCTCTCCTATCAGAATTTGTATGAAAATCCTATTGATGGAGCATAAGCGGTTGATTTATATGAGCCACTGAAGGTCTCTTTTTGCTTTGAAATAACATTGATATATTCGTATGAACCATCGGTGCCAGTGCCAAGTATGGCTAGGAAGGCCACGTCGATGGCAAATCGCTCGGTCGGATTGAAACTGAAACCTGTTGAGAGTCCTATTTTTGTCATCCCGGGTGTTTCAGGGTTGTAAAACTTCTTGTCAACTGGCGATTTATCCATATATACTCCAAGGCGGGCATCAAATCTCTCAGTAACAGCATATTGTCCTCCAAGGCGAATTGCATATGCATAGTTGTAGTTTTTCTCGGCATCAATACTGTAACCGTTAAGCACGTTTTCGGTGAATTTGAGTGATAGTTTTTTGTATGCTTTCCAGTCAACTCCTTGATACTCTGCCGATAGTGTTAATCTTTCGCTGGGCTTAAATGCTATTCCCACGTTGATGTTGGATGGTAATGGTAGTTGCGATTTGAAGGTGCCCTGGTCAAGTGGTGGTACCATTGATGATACTGCGCCTTTTATAGCTTCACTTGCATATATTAGTTCTGCATCTCCTTCTGCAACTTTCATGTCCATTTTTGAACGGTACGATGCACCTACCGACCATTTATCGTTGATGTCATAAAATAATCCGATGTTATATCCCAATGATATATCCGATTTTCC
>CAZWOA010000002.1:81441-84204 GCA_964635545.1 uncultured Marinilabiliaceae bacterium | reverse complement strand
TTAAAAGACGTTTGGCTCGACTATTTCATCGGCAGGCAGTTTTTGATTTCTCAACTCAAAAGTGGAGACAGCCTGACAGTAAACGACGATGAATGTTTGGACGACAAAGGAAAATCCGTTCTGAAATTCTCAAAGCAGTTCGTTGGACAAATTGCTGGCATGAAAGCAAAAAACTATAATTTGAAAAGTGCTAAAGTGAATTTTATCGTTTATTGGAAAAAAGAAGAAACGGAACAGGAAATAAAGATTATCTTGCCCGAATTGTATTTTGAAAGAGCTTAACTATTTTAAGGATTCATATAAACGTGCAGATTTTGAAATTGACATAAATAATGTGAGTCTGCCAGACATACCTGACCTGATAATACGCAAACTAACCACTAATTAGTTTACTACATGTCATTGATTGTCATATACCTTAAGTATACCTCCCACTTTTAAACGAAAAAGGGGCAGCTATTAACCACCCCCATCTCACACATAAATACAAAATATAGAAAAAAAACTACGATTCTGTGTATAAATTATTTAACAGAGAATTTATAGATACATGTTTGGGTATAAACCTCGCCCGGTTTAAGCAGCGTTGACGGGAATTCAGGCTGATTAGGGGTATCAGGATATTTCTGAGTCTCAAGAGCTATTGCTTCCCTAAAATTATGGGCTTTACCATATTTGCCTACAACCATACCATCGAGGAAGTTACCGCTATAGAACTGAATGCCCGGCTGATCGGAAAGAACCTCCATAAAACGGCCGCTAACAGGCTCATACACGCTGGCAATCAACTCAACATCTGCATCAGTAGCTCGGTCAACAACCCAGTTATGGTCGTATCCTTTGCCATTTACAAGCTGCTCATTATCATCATTAATCCTATCACCAATAGCAGTTGGAGTTCTGAAATCGAAAGGACTACCTTCAACAGTAACAATGCCACTGCATGGAATAAGAACACTGTCAACAGGAGTATAACTACTTGCATTGATCATTAGGATATGATCGGTAATAGTACCATTTCCTGCACCTTTAAGGTTGAAAAATGAGTGGTGCGAAAGGTTTACATGTGTAGTCTTATCGGTTTCCGATTGATAGGTTATTTTCAACTCATTATCGGGAGTAAGAGTGTAAACCATTGTGGTATTGAGGTTTCCGGGGAATCCTTCATCACCATCGGGCGATAGATATGATAGTGTGATTGAGTTGGCAGTAACCTCATCAACATTCCACACCTTCATATCGAAACCATTGAAACCTCCATGAAGAGTTTGTCCGTTATTGTTAAGCGGAAGCTGGTATGTTACGCCATCGATAGCGAACTGACCTTTGGCAATGCGGTTGGCATAACGACCAACAACAGGTCCTAAGCAGCGTTCGCCTTCAAAGTTGATATATTTATCGATATTATCATGACCAAAAACTATATCCTGATAAGCACCATTCTTGTCGGGAGTCCACAATGAGATGATACGACCGCCCAAATTGGAAACCTGCATAATGATGCCGTTGCCCGATTTAAGGGTATAGAGATTGATATTTTTGCCATCAAGGACTGTGGTGAAAGCCGAGTCGGGCATTAGGGTAACACCATCGGGAAGATCGGATTTACTTTTTTGGGGTACGCACGAGAATAGTGCAAAAACCACTGCAAGGAATAAGTAATGTTTCATTATAGATTTGATTTAGAAATGCTATCCTGGGAAAGTCAATTCCCGGACAGCATTATTTTAATTACATTTGATTTTGATTTACATCAAATCATCACCAGAAATAGAAATAGAACAGAGCACAACCAACCACAACACCTGCTGAAGTGATTATATCCCAAACATTCCAGCTCTCGCGAATCTGTTTTTTGTAATCGCCTGTGAAGGTGATAAAACCAACCTGTTTCTCGGTAGGCTTTTTGGTGAAGAACGACACCACAACCATCATTGCAATGATGAATGCAAGCAACCACACTTCAAATATCAGCCAGTTAGTTTGCCAGAACCATGCTGTGCTCTCCCAGTACCATCCGGTCATTATATCTTTACCCGAGTTGGTGAAGATATTGGTTAGCAGACGTACCATACCGATAATGAAACCACCAATCATACCAAACTCACCTGCTTTAGGTGTGATACGTTTGGAGAAGATACCAAGTGCAAACACTGCAACCATTGATGGTGCAAGCAGCGACTGAATACCTTGCAGATAGTCGTAAAGACTACCAAGGCTCATCATAATAGGAATCCACACGATACCAAGCACAACAACCACAACAGTTGCCACGCGGCCTACCATAACGTAGGTTGACTCGCTTTTACCAACATATTTGGGCTTATAGAAATCCTCGGTGAACAGGGTGGCACATGAGTTGAAGAATGCAGCCAAAGAAGCTACAAGCGCAGAGATAAATCCGATGGTAACGATACCTTTAACACCTGCAGGCAGAACGAATTTAACCATTGAGCCGAATGCGGTATCAGGATCGGTAAGTGCAAAACCACTGTCGGGACGTGCTGCAAGAGCTGCAGCCACCATACCAGGAATAAGGAACATAAATACAGGCAGAAGTTTGAAGTAACCTGCTGCGATAGTACCGCGGCGGGCACGTTTCATAACA
Organism: uncultured Marinilabiliaceae bacterium; assembly: GCA_964635545.1. GTDB lineage: Bacteria > Bacteroidota > Bacteroidia > Bacteroidales > Marinilabiliaceae > JAGPIS01. The sequence goes on along the minus strand of CAZWOA010000002.1, from coordinate 81,596 downwards.
ACTGCATTATCTTCGCCCTTGCTTTGTCCAAGCACACGCTGTACGATATGCTGGTCGGTACACCAGTACCAGAAACCAATTATCGAAGCACCAATGAACACCCAGAAACCTGGATAATCATCGTAAAGCGGGTCGCCGGTATTGAAGTGGAACAT
>CAZWOA010000002.1:64032-81341 GCA_964635545.1 uncultured Marinilabiliaceae bacterium | reverse complement strand
AATGCTGCCACCACCAAGTGCCGACAAGCCAAGGAAAAGAACGCTGAACGAGCCAATAATAAGGATAGGAGTCTGGATGGCAGATAGAGTCATCACACCCTTCATACCGCCAAGCACGGTGAAGATACCTGTGAGCACGATAAGACCTATAGCGCCATACCAAAAAGGAATGCCAAGAAGACTCTCCATAAAGATACCACCCGTAAAGGCTGTAACACTCACTTTAGTAAGCACATAAGCAATAAGAGTAATGATAGACAGCCATGTTCCGGTACGCGGAGTATAACGATACTTCAAGAAGTCGGGCATAGTGATAATTTTACCCAACTTATTGTTCATCAGTTGATAGAAGGGTACGAACAGCCATCCCAAAATAAGGATCATCCAACCCTGCATCTCCCAGTGTGCCATTCCCACACCGGCTTTAGCTCCTGTACCGGCCAGACCCACCAAGTGTTCCGACCCAATATTGGCAGCAAAAATAGCTGCTCCGATAATGTACCAAGGCTCACCTTTACCAAAAAGGTAATCCTCACTGTTCACTCCGTCCTGGTTGCGCTTATCCTTTTGTACGGAACGCCATACGGCCCAAGTAACCGCAGCTATTCCCACAACAATAATAACCCAGTCGAGCCAGATAAATTCATGCGAATTCCAATTCATAACAAATATATATGTGTTTAAGAGAATAATTCTCGTTCAGTAAAGGCACCTAATTTCTGATATTTTTCGTATATCTTCATGTATAGTGCATGACGTTCCATATCAGGATGATATTCGTGTATGAAACCTTGTCCCATAGCTTTCTGAGCCGATTTAACATCCTTATGCACACCGGCAACTATTGATGCAAACATGGCAGCACCAAGGGCGCAAGCCTGATCGGCCTTGGCAACTTTGATAGGCATTGCAAGAACATCGGCAAGCGTCTGCATAACCAATGGCGATTTGAGAGATATTCCTCCTATACCGATAACACTCTCTATCTCAACGCCGTTCTCAAGGAAACGATCTACAATTGCTTTAGAACCAAAGGCAGTTGCTTCAACAAGAGATTTGAAGATAACGGCAGCCGATGATCCCAGGTTAAGACCTGTGATAGTTCCTTTTACAAGCTGGCTGGCATCGGGAGTGCGGCGACCATTCATCCAGTCGATGGCCAATGCACCACTCTCGGAGATTGGAATCTTGGCTGCTTCTTCGGAAAGAAGTGGAATCATCTTATCAAGAGTCTCCTCGATAAGTTTATCTTTAGTGGCACTATCAACCAATGAAGAGTTTTTAAGAACTGCTTCCAATGGCCATGCAAGCACCGATTTAAACCATGCGTATATGTCGCCAAAGCCCGACTGACCAGCCTCAAGGCCTATCATTCCGGGGATTACCGATCCGTCAACCTGACCGCATATGCCGGGGATAAGTTTATCCTGCATATCTTCGTAGGGAGCCACCATAATATCGCATGTAGAAGTACCGATAACGCGCACAAAAGCTTTCGGACCCACCTCGGCACCCACGGCACCCATGTGACAGTCGAAAGCACCTACGCCAACAGCTACATTGGTGGTTAGTCCAAGACGCTGAGCCCACTCGGGAGTAAGGTTACCAACTTTTACATCGCTGGTAAAAGTATCGCAGAATAGACGGTCTCTGTAGCCTTTCAATTCAGGACTGATGGATACAAGGAACTCTTCGGGAGGAAGGCCGCCCCAGTTCTCGTGCCACATCGCTTTATGCCCTGCCGAGCAGCGACCTCTAACAATATCTTTAGGTTTTGTAGTTCCTGTAATAAGTGCAGGCATCCAGTCGCAATGCTCAATCCAGCTATAGGCATCTTTACGCACCGACTTATCAACATTCAACACATGAGCCATTTTAGCCCATACCCACTCGCTGGAGTATATTCCACCTTCGAAATCGGTGTAGTCAACTTTACTTTTGCGGGCCAAATCATTGATAAGGGCAGCCTCATCAATGGCGGTATGGTCTTTCCAAAGCACAAACATTGCGTTGGGGTTTTCGGCAAACTCGGGACGCAAAGCAAGCACCTGGCCATCGGCATCAATAAGGGCAGGCGTAGAACCGGTGGTGTCGAACGACATACCAACCACATTGGCAGCAACACTTGCAGGTGATTTAGACAAAGCCTCTTTCACCGACTCCTCAAGTGCCTCAATATAATCTAGCGGGTGTTGACGATACTGGTTTGCAGCCGGATCGCAATACTTACCCTCTTTCCATCGCTTATAATACTTCACAGATGAAGCTATCTCTTTTCCGCTGATAGCATCAACAATCAAAGCCCTGCACGAATCGGAGCCATAATCCAACCCTATTACATATTTTTCCATCACTTAAATATTCAGTAAAAAGGCTGGCCCTAAAAGGTCTGTTGTTTAGTTGCTCACCGTGGCAAGCAGTTAAATACATGAATTCTTTTCGGGGACAGCCTCTTTAGATTGTTTTACAAATTGAATTATCTTAACGCTTTATTGAGCATGTAGTACACCTCATTGTTACGCAGATCCTGACGGAACTGACGGATAGTAGTGTCTTTGTCGATGATCAACAGTTCGATGTCGGCAATCTCGGCAAAGTCTTCAAGCATCTCGGTAGTAATTGAGTATGAGAAGCTTGAGTGGTGAGTTCCACCTGCAAGAATCCATGCACCGGCACCTACTTCAAGGTTAGGCATTGGTTTCCACAATGCGCAAGCCACAGGAAGTTTAGGAAGAGCCTTAGGTTCAGTCACTTCCACCTCGTTAACGATCATTCTGAATCTGTTACCCATATCCACTATTGTGGCAGCAACACCATTTCCTTTATGACCCTGGAATACAAGGCGGGCGCAAGTGCTTGCATCACCAATACCTAGGAAGTGAACCTCTATGCGTGGTTTTCCACCTGCAATATCGGGGTTAATTTCAAGCATGTGCGATTGAAGGATTGTGCTGTTTGCACCATCAAAGTTAAGAGTATAATCCTCAAGGAATGATTGTCCGCCGGGAAGACCTTGACCCATTACCCACATTGTGCGCACAAGGGCAGCAGTTTTCCAGTCACCTTCGGCACCAAAACCGTAACCTTCGGCCATAAGACGCTGAGAGGCAAAGCCCATAAGCTGTTTCATGCCTTCAAGTTCGTTAAAGCTGGTGGTAAATGCTTTAGCACCTTTAGCTTCAAGGAAACGGCGAAGACCAATCTCCTGGGCGGCAGCATCGCGAACGAACTGATGTTTCTCTGCGCCTTTTTTACAATCGGCAGCAAAGTCATAAATTTTCTCATACTGGGCAACCAACGCATCAACTTCAGCATCGGTAACAGCCTCAACATAAGGCACAAGGGTAGCGATAGGCGCGTTATCAACGTGGTATCCGAAGCGTATTTCAGCCTCTACTTTATCACCATCGGTAACAGCCACATTATTCATGTTATCACCAAAACGAACGATCAACATATCTTGTGAATCGGCCCATCCGGCGCAAACACGCATCCAAGAAGCAATTTTCGACTGGGTATCTTTATCTTTCCAGTAACCTACAATAACCTTGCGAGGTTTACGAAGGCGGCTTGTGATGTGGCCAAACTCGCGGTCACCGTGAGCCGACTGGTTAAGGTTCATAAAATCCATGTCGATTTCACTCCATGGAATCTCTTTATTATATTGGGTATGAAGGTGAAGCAATGGTTTCTTGTAGTCAAGAAGACCATGAATCCACATTTTAGCAGGCGAGAAAGTGTGCATCCAGGTAATGATACCTGCACATTTAGTATCGCCATTGGCTGAACGCATGATATCGGCAACCTCTTTTGATGAGTTTGCAGTACCTTTATAAACAACCTTTATAGGAAGAATGCCTGAATCATTCAACCCTTTTACCATCTCTGTTGAGTGAGCGTCAACTGCTACAACTGCGTCACCACCATACAATAACTGAGCACCAGTTACAAACCAGATTTCCAAATCTTTAAAATTCATGACATTATTTTTTTATTGTTAATATTTTACTGACCATAATAAGCATTAGGTCCGTGTTTTCTGAAAAAGTGTTTTTTCACAAGCTCGTCGTTCATCTGCAATTGTGGGTTTACACTGAAAGCAACGAAAGCCATTTTGGCAACTTGCTCCATAACTACTGCGTTGTGAACGGCATCATGTGCATCTTTACCCCACGAGAATGGTCCGTGGTTATTCACAAGAACTCCGGGAGTATAATCGGCATTGAGGTTTTTAAATCTTTCAACAATCACATTACCTGTTTCAAGCTCATATTTTCCTTCCACCTCCTCGGGTGTCATCATGCGGGTGCATGGAATGGCATCCTTAAAATAGTCGGAATGGGTAGTACCGATGTTGGGAATGCCGCAACCTGCCTGAGCCCAAGATGTGGCATAAGTAGAGTGGGTGTGAACAATACCGCCGATATTTGGAAACGCCTTATATAACACCAGGTGGGTAGCTGTGTCGGAAGATGGTTTTAACTTTCCCTCCACAATATTGCCATCAAGGTCAACAACAACCATATCATCGGCTTTCATTTCACTATACGATACACCTGAAGGCTTGATTACCACTAAGTTGCTACTTCTATCGATAGCACTTACGTTACCCCAGGTGAAAATAACCAATCCGTGTTTCACCAAATCCAGATTAGCTTCAAACACTGTTTGTTTCAACGACTCCAACATACTCTCCTATTATGAAAAATGATTATTAAGCGTATTTTAAACACTTGCAAGATATGAATAAGTGTTGAATTTATACTTATTAAATTCATGTTATATAACATGTTTTGGTTAATTTTGTTTAATAAAACCAAAAAAGAGGTTAATGCAAACTACACCAACCTCTTTATCAACAACTTATACAACTATTACAATGAGAAGTAATATCCTCTTTCTAGCAGTAAATCGTACTTTTCTTTATTGAATTTATAGTAAAAGGCACCTCTTTTGGAGCTTGACTTGTCTTTATCCTCTTGTTTTTCAAGGATATCCATATCAAGAATCTTCTTTCTAAAGTTACGTTTATCCATTTCGGTATTATAAATTGCCTCATACATAGATTGAAGTTGGGGTAGGGTAAACTTCTCGGGCAGCAGGTTAAACCCTAGCGGCTGAACGGATGCTTTACGACGAAGTATTTTAATAGTGTCATCGAGCATTTTATTGTGGTCGAACACAAGCAAATTTGCATTATACACATCTTCCCAACGGGCATTATGCTTTTTGCACAGGTCATCGTTGAAAAGCTCAATATCGATAAGCGCATAGTAAGCAACCGAAATAACCCGCTCTCCGGTGTCACGGTTGATATCGCCATAGGCACCCACCTGCTCCATAAACACGTTGGGGATACCGGTATATTCATGCACAACACGCTCCACCGCCTCAACAATACTCTCGTTGGAACGCAGGAAACCTCCCATAAGAGTGTCGCTACCCAGCAACGGCTCAAACTTACGTTTGGAAACAAGAAGGTAGAGTTTACCTTCTTTAAAACCTAAAATAATGCAATCGACAGAAACATGAAACTTCTCTTCTCCCGAATAATACAACGATGTCATTAGCAACCAATTAAAACATAAATAACAACTGACAATTAAGTCATTAAACCTTCAAGCTACCTTCATTTACCCCCTAATCCCTTAAAAGAGACTTTCAATAACTTCTTATCCTCCTTTAGGGGTGAAGGGTAGAAAATACGACAATATTTCTTTTTCTTCACCTCACTTTCAAGAGTCGGACTACTGATATGCGCACAGTACGTTCCGAATCTTTGAGTGCAAACTTAACCACAAATTCGTCCTTGACAATCTCTTATTGTGGAATTTCTACTACAAAAGATTTCAAAACATCTGTTTCGCTGCCCGATGGTATCAATACAGCTACCTCTTTATCATAATAGCTTCATTTCAGAAAAAAGCTTAGAACTTAACCTTAAACACGCTGAATGACTGCTGATTAACTGTAGCCGTTAAAACATTTCCATTTATAGTTGCAGATGTTTCTTGCGGCACAATAGCATCAGGATTATCGAGTGTATTGATAGCTTTCAGTTCGTTATTTTGCATAACCAAGCAATCGCCAATGGTTAGCACGGCTCCTTTTTTAACGCCATTAATGCTTATTTTCACACTCTTAGCCTCTTTAGATGTATTGGCAACTTTAATGATATAACATTTCTCGGCAGAGTCGTAAACGGCTGATGCATAGAGGTTATCCTGACCGGTGATAGCTTTTTTGGTTTTCGACCAACTAAGATTCAACACATTGGTTCCCTTATTCTTTGCATATATCTGCTGAATATAGTAATTGGGAGTTTTCATCATGCGAAGGTTATCAAACCAAATCATATCAGGATTCCACTGCCATCCGTCAACATGAGCAAACAGAGGTGCGTAGGTACACATGTGCACTATGTCGGCGTTACGCTCAAGGCCGGTCATAAAGGCTGCTTCGGATAGTGCCGACAGGAAGTTATTTTGCTTTCCGGTAGAGTAATCGTGCGATGCATACTCGCCTGCAAACACAGCAGGGCCTTTGCGGTCATACTTATCGTAACGTGCAGCATTGGCAAAGAACCAATCGGGCTCTTTATAGTAGTGCTCATCCACAAGATCCACTTTCAGGCGTTTCATCTCGGGCCACAGGTAGTCGAACTGCTCGCCATCGGCTGATGGTCCGGAGCTACCAATAATTTTTATATTCGGATATTTGGCACGGATAGCTTTCACGAAAGGCTCAAGACGCTCGGGATACTCCTTACCCCACTGCTCATTGCCTATACCGATAAATTTCAGGTTAAACGAATCGGGGTGCCCCATATCGGCACGCAATTTACCCCATTTAGATGATACAGGACCATTGGCAAACTCAATAAGGTCGAGTGCATCCTGAATATATGAATCAAGCTCACCCACAGGCACATGACAATGCTCGCCATCATTCTGGTACTGGCAGGCAAGACCAACGCTCACAACCGGAAGTGGCTCGGCTCCCATATCCTCCGAAAGAAGGAAATACTCATAAAATCCTATTCCGTAGCTCTGGAAATAGTCGGGGAAGAAACGGTGCGGGAAAGTATAATGCCATCTGTTCTCATTAATAGGCCTATTCTCAACCGGTCCTACAGTTTTTTTCCAGTCGTAACGGGTATCAAGGTCGGTTCCTTCAACAATACAACCTCCGGGGAAACGGAAAATGCCGGGTTTGATGTCCACAAGTGCTTGTGCAAGATCTCTTCTCATACCATTTTCACGGCCTTTGAAGGTATTTTGCGGGAATAACGACACGTGATCAACAGCAATAGCACCATCGCCCTCGAAAAATATTCTCAAACGGCCTTGAGCATCAGTAACTTTTGAAGTAAGAAAAACAGAATGTTTGCTCCACTTATCACCATCAACACTAACAACCTGGCTACCAACCACATCATTGCGAGAATTGATAAGTTCCACTCTTATTTTCTGTGCTCCGTTACCACTTACTTTTTTGCCCCATACCGAGAAACGATATTCGGCACCCTCTTTGAAACCCATTCCGCGGAAACCCTCATTCTCGATTCCGGTATGTTTATGGGCATGACCTGCATTAGAGAGGATAAGGTAGGTAGGATTCTGATCGAAAGGAGGATTCTCTTTACTCACCTCTACCTTTCCAAAAGTATTCCAGCCCATAAGATTCTGAGGAAAATCGAACGAACGGTTTTTCACCAATTCGGCATAAAGGCCGCCATCGGCACCAAAGTTTATATCCTCGAAGAACAGACCATACATGGTTGACTGAATAGGAGCTCCTATTTTCTTGGCATCCAACGTAAAATCGTAGGTCTGCTGAGCTATAGCAGAGTGTCCAAGTCCGGCCAACATTGCCATTGCTAAAGTTTTAGATACTATTTTCTTCATATTTAAAATGATTTATTATTAACATTCAACTACCACAAAACAGATGCAATATACAAAATAAGTGTATAATTACACACTTATTAATTTATATTTCAAAACATATCTTAACTAATCGCGAGCCATACCCACATCTACCCCGGCATATCAGGACAAGTTGTGGTTTAAAGAAAGAGAGGCCATTCAACGAATCGAACAGCCCCATCTTCAACTAACTCAAACATTTACTCAACAAAAACTCATTTTTTCATCTTACCCCAATAGGTTGCGTTAAGATTTTTCTCAGTTCCGGCATACACAAAAGTTACGTGGCGCGGGCTGGCCTCCCAATCTACTTCACGCTCAACGCACACAATCACATCACCAAGCTTAAGTTGTTTCTTATTAGCATCGTAGCTCCAGCTTCCGGTGAGCGCACCGCTCATAGTACCGTCGGCTTTAAGGGTGAGATCTGTAGCCGTATTTTGTTTGCCATAATTGTATTTCAAATTGATATGTTCCCAGGTTCCTACAAGTGAATCCTTAGTGATGGCACCATAATCGGGCACGGCAGCATAGCGCTCGGGCAGTGCAATAGGCCATAGATTATCGGGCTCGGCTGCTGATGCAGGACACCACACAATACGGCGTACATGCCCCATCATCAATGCATTAGAGTATGCGTTACCATTCACTCCTTCAGGAAGTCTTCCCTGCGACATATAGAACCACTCATCAGTATTCTCTTTTTTGAAGATAGCACAGTGTGCAATACCTACCCATCCATCGCTATTGTTAAATTTATAGGGATGTGTAACGATAGGGTAACAATCACCATTTCCGTTAGTAAAATTACGTCCGGTGATATCCTTGTATGGACCATCAATGTTCTCACTTCTCACCACGCGGGTGTTGTATGGCACATCAAGACCATCATAGGCCATAAACAGATAGTAATATCCATCTTTATAAATAATCTCGGGCGCCTCACTTCCCTGCCAGCGGGATGTACTACTGCGAGTTCCAATTCTTATACCGTAACGGGCAGTAAGTTCAGCGGCATTATCTGCATATGGCTCACCAAGTTCATCAACAGGTTTCCCGGTTTCGGCATCAACCTGCATAAGTGCAAAACCACTATGCCACGATCCATAAATAAGATAGTGCAAGCCTTCGGGCGTAACAATATATGTAGGGTCGATAGCATTGTAGTAAAAATAAGCATCCCAGTTGGAAAGGCTGGTGCGGTTATAATTCAAACCACGGTCGGATGATGAGCAGGTAACGTAACCTTTATCAACCCACACAGCACCGGCAGGATCGGAAGATTCGCACATACCTATAAACGCACGCTCACCCCAGCTATTATCGAAATTGGCAGCAGTGGCAGGCTTACCTGTTTTGATGTAATTATCTATAATAACACAGTAATACATACGAAGGATATCCTTACCGCCCACTTTAACCTTACGAACTACAGGCGCCCAGTACCCGTAGGATATGTCAGCTTTTTCAATAGCAGGAAGACTCATGCGTCCACGAATAGCATTAAGCGAATCGGCAACCCATTCCGGAGCAGTAGAGAAAGGACCACTTATCCAGTTCCAGTTCACAAGATCTTTTGAGCGTTTTCCCTGGAAATGGCCATGTCCGGCATGTGCATTACCATAGGAAGCATCGGTGCCATACATATAATAATACCCATCGAAATAGGCTACCGAGGGGTCGTGCACATTGGCAAGATTCCATCTACTCACGTTAGCCCACGATGATATTGATGAATAATCGTCGGCATATGACGGAATTTCAAAATTGGCGGTAGGGTCAGGATCTTTGGTTACAATGCCTGTAGGATCTGCAAAATCATCATTACATCCCACCATAGACACTGCAATCAAGCTAAGCGACAATCTCAATAAGTCTTTAATTTTCATCTGTAAAAATTTAGTTTAAACCTCTCCTGCCAATATAAAACACACATTGGCAGGAGAGATTTGAATTTTAAGTTTCATTACTTCACAACAGGGCGAACATTCCATTTTGCACGGAAAGCAGCTCCATTATCCTCACTTTTATTGGCTGAGTTACCGGTTAGATTTGGGTTTGCGTTTAGGGTTCCCTGGAATATTGGGAAATATTCATGACCCTTATAGTAGTGCTGATAAGATGATCCGGCAGTTGTTTCAGCAGTAGGAACAGACGTAGGATCTACCTGTACAGTTTTTAAATCACCATTTTCATCTTCTACTTTAATCTCCTTTTTAAGGTAAGTAGCATGCTCAACAAGCTGCGCCAATCGGCCTTCGTCGTAGAAAAATCCCCAACGAAGCAGGTCGATACCGCGACCGTTTTCACATCCAAACTCTTTAGGACGCTCCACGTTTGCTATTTGCTCAAACAGAGCATCAGCAGAGGGGAAATCAGCAACATTAAGATCTTTAAGTGCTACACGACGACGCACAATATTGATATAGTCGATAGCTTTTTGTGTAGGACCGTTAATCTCGTTTTCGCACTCGGCAGCACGTAGAAGAACATCGCTATAACGCATAAGCCTTAGGTTAACACCACAGTGCAAGCCGTTAGTAATCGTACTATAGATATTATTACGTGCATTGGTAAATTTAGCTATAGATATACCACCTTGCGAATTGTTGGAAAGAGGAGTTTTAGTTATCTCCTGCTGATAAACAACATTGCTACGAGGATCGCCACCTGGATAAGCAGCAGTTTTCTGATCGGTATAGTTGCTATATTCTGGCTCGTAAGTTACTAAAGTCCAGTACAGACGGGGATCAAGACGACCATCGGTACTATTCTCTTTTCTGAAGAGATTGTATAACCATGGTGCACCGGCTAAATCGCCCCAGCTACCAAGCTCCTGCGATCCGTAGTTACTCTCAACAGCGTGACCTTGAGTTGCCTCTGAGCTTATGTTTACAGGAGTCCACTCTTCATCAGTACCGCCGGTACCATAGTTCATATATTGCACTTCGAACAAGCTCTCAACATTATTCTCATAGGCTGAACCTTCCCTGAAGTTATCGCCATAATCGGCTGTAAGCTCATAATGGCCATATTTACCGTCAATAATATCTTTAAGAACTGTGTATGCCTCACTAAACTTATGACGGAACATAAGAGTACGGGCAAGATATCCGGCAGCAGCACCACAAGTAGCACGGCCTTTTGCCCACTCACCGCCTTTATCGCGTGAAGGCAATATCTGCATAGCTCTTGTAAGGTCAATCTCTATCTGGTCAAGCACCTCATCCTGAGTATTATTGGATGCATACATGGTGTTGATATTAGAGTATGAAGCATAATCGGTAATCAAAGGCACTGTTTGATAGTAAGTTGCAAGCGAATAGTAGGCTAGCGAACGAAGGAACAGAGCCTGTCCTTCAATCTGATTGCGCACCTCATCACTCATCTTAACACCACCAACTTTCGACAGCACAAAGTTAGTACGGTTCACCACGTGGTAGTTATCGCGCCATGGGTACTCATCACCAATACCTATGGTACCCGGAGAGTTAAGGTTATCATATTCGAGGTACCACTGTTGTGAAGAGTTCCACACCTCATCGCCACGCACGGCATCGAGGGTATAACCCACACGGGCAAAGGTTCCTTCAAGACGGATACGGTTATAGCAAGCAATTATAGCTTCCTGAAGGTCGGATTCGGAATTACCAAAATCGAAAGTTGTCTGATTATTGGGATTCTTTACATTTAGTTCATCATTGCAGGATGACAAGCCTACAATAAGCACCAACATTGCAAGAAATATATTTAATCTTTTCATAATGATAGCTTATATAACAGATTATTATTTTAGAATGACATATTTACTCCGAACATAATGGTTCGCGGAGTTGGATACGAACAATAGTTGAATCCCGGAGTAAAGGTGCCTCCTGCAAAGTCAACGTTGTAACCTTTATATTTCGAGAAGGTTGTTACGTTCTGAGCCGATGCATAGAGTCTAACTCCGTTAATAACACCATTAAACCACTGATCGGGGAAGTTATAACCAAACTCGATATTGGCAATCTTCAGGTATGAAGCATTTTGCAGGAATCGCTGGCTAAACATATCGTTGGTTATAGAACCTGTTGATTTATAAGCAACACGCGGTATATTGGTATTGGTATTGGTAGGTGTCCAGGCATTTAGCATCTCAACACTCTTGTTGAGTGAACCATACGATCCACGAAGAGCAACATCCACAAAGTCAACTGCTTTAAATCCGGCAGCACCATAGGTTGACACGCTAAGGTCAAAACCTTTCCACTCGGCACGCAGGTTAAGTCCGTAATGAACTTTAGGAAGTCCGCTTCCAAGGAATTTCTGGTCAGCCTCAGTAATTTTACCGTCATTGTTAAGGTCGGCATACGCAGCATCACCCGGTTGGGCACCATCCTGGCGCACATAATTACCCTCTGAGTTCACACGATTATCGATCTGGTCTTGAGATTGGAATACACCTTCGAATACATATCCGTAGAATGATCCCACTTCACGACCTACTTCTGTACGCGAATATCCATCGGTGCGGGGTTCGCCAGAAACACCAAGCTTAGTTACCTTATTCTGAAGGGTAGAAAAGTTGGCAGAGATATCGAACTTAACAGGATTTTTACGATTATGATATGCAAACAGGAACTCAAGACCGGAGTTTTCCATGGTGGCAGCATTCATTGTTACCGTTCCATTGGTAGCACCTCCGTTAGCTGGCACTGCAACAGCGTAAAGAAGATCCTCAGACACCGATTTATACCAGTCGAAAGTAAACTCAAACTGATTATTGAACATTCCAAGGTCAAGACCAAAGTCAAGAGTTTTCTTTTTCTCCCAGCGAAGAGCAGTATTCACATAATCAGATATTGCCGAGCCTATAACTTTATTATTATCAAAGCTATAAGTATAATTATTACGAGCCATGACAGCCATATACGGGTAATCATCAAGAATATTTACGTTACCAAGTTCACCATAGCTACCACGCACCTTCAATAGGTTAACAAGCGATTTAGGAACAGTAAAGAAACCCTCGCGGTCGATACGCCATCCTGCCGACACAGAAGGGAACCAATCCCAACGGTCATTAACAGGTAGTCGGCTGGAACCGTCACGACGTGCAGTAATCGATATAAGATATTTACCATCGTAATCGTAGTTTACACGGCCAATATACGAAGCCATAACGTGCTCACTCTCGCGTGTACCGGCAGATGTTTTAAGGGCATTACCAATTTGAAGATAGTATGGCTCATTCATACCTACACCATTACCACTAAGGTTATGATATAAGTTGCGTTCAAAAGTTTGACCTACAACCGCATTTACATGGTGAAGACCAAATTTACCGTCGTAGGTGATAGTGTTTTCAATAAGTGCATCGCTATAGTTGGTATAGCCTTGAGATAGAACCTCATTGCTTTTCGACAAATAATTTGTTGTACTTTGAATGAAAGATGGAATAAAAGTAAATCCCTTCACAAAACTTTTACTGTACGACAGGTTTAAATTATAGTCGAAAGTGTGGTTGGTACTCTTTTTACCAATCATCTCAATAAGGTTAACATTAGCCGAACCGGATGCAACAATACGGTCAACTTTAACATTTCTCTTCAGCAGCTTATTGGTTAATAGCACGTTGGTTACACGAAGGTCACCATGAACATCATCATAGTATGTTCCATAACCATACGAGTCGTAACTATATTCCGAAGCAGCCGAAATTTTATCATCCAGCACCCATGTTGATTCGTCGTAAGCCTTAATAGTTGTAGGCAGAAGCAATACAGATGCCATTACGGGGTACTGTGCACCGTATAGACCCTGCACATATTCGTTGGCATTACTAAGCGCCATATTATCCTGGTCGCTATGGCTATACACAATGTTGGTTTTGATTTTCAAAAATTTTACATCCATAGTGTTGTTAATACGAGCCGTGTAACGGTCGAAATTAGGACCTGCACCATACATTGTACCTTTTTGGCTGTAGTAGTCAAGTGCTACGTTATAGGTATTGTTAGCACCACCACCCGAGAAGTTGATGTTGTGGTTTTGACGAACACCTGTTTTGAAAGCCTCATCAAACCAGTTAGTATCAACTTTTGGAGATCCATCGGCATTATAAAGATACTTATCGCTTGTAGGATCATAGCCACTTGGAACAGCCATACCACTATTTCCATAGGCCATATTGATATACTGACCGTACTGTTTTGAATCCATCACGTCGTACACATTCTTTTCAACCTGGTCGAAACCATAATATCCGCGATAGTCAATCTTCATTGGCTGCTCTTTCTTTCCCTGTTTTGTAGTGATGATAACCACACCGGTGGCTGCACGAGAACCATAGATAGCTGCTGCCGAAGCATCTTTAAGCACCTGGATTGTCTCAATATCATTGGGCGAGAAGTCGCGAATAGTAGTTCCCATAGGCACACCATCAACCACATAAAGAGGAGCAGTGCTACCAAACGAACCAATACCACGTATTCTCACCGTAGGGTCGGCACCTGGCTGTCCGTCGGAAGTAATCTGCACACCCGATACTTTACCTTCAAGCATGGTTGAGATATTGGAGTGCGACACTTTTTTCATTTCCTCGGCATTTACTATAGCCACCGACCCGGTAAGATCGACTTTACGCTGCGTACCGTAACCCACAACTACCACTTGTTCAATCTCTTTAGAGTCCGACTCTAGCAGAATTCGTCCTAAATCAGTTCTACCGGCAACAACAACTTCAGTGTTTTTATATCCCACAAAAGAGACAATAATGGTAGCATCAGAGGGGATATTCAGTGTAAAATCACCATTGATATCACTTATAACACCATTGGTAGTTCCTTTTTGTATAATAGTTGCACCAGGCACAGTCTCACCATTTTCATCCACAATCTTACCTTTCACGGTAATGGTAGATGCTTGTATCATCGATATCTGGCCGGCACCATTGGCAGTCTCTGCATTAGCTACAGGTGCGAGAGCCATCAATCCCAACAGGATTAAATATGAATATTTCATAGTTTAAATATTTTTATCTTAATGATTATTCAGTAATTACAACGTATGCTCCCTCTATAGTAAGTGCACAGAACAGATCGGCACTATCAACAGCTATACCGGCATAATTCTGGAAGTGCTGCTCACCATTGGCATAGGTAACATCGTAGTTAATATCGGCAGTGTTATCACCATTATTAGTAACCGTCACCACTATTTTCGATCCATGTATATTCGATTTGAAGGTATCCCAATTCCAGTTAGATGTAGGCACTGCAATTCCGTCATATCCTGCACCCCATCCAAAGTTATCCATGCGGACTACGGCATTTTCAGATGCATCAGCTTTACGTAGAATTACCAGAGGGCTATGCCAGTTATTAGCCTCATTGGAGTAACAATACATTGTTATTGTCTTGCTTGAACCCGATGCAACGGCATAATTTTCGGAGAATATACTCCACCAACCGCTAGAGAAATCACTTGCACCTACCTGGGCAATACCTTTCACAAGAGTTACAGTGCTTGTGGCAGTAAACGTCTGTGCAGGGCTTTCGTAGGTAACAGTTACAGCTTGTGAACCTGCTGTTGACGAAATAGTTGCGGGATAAGATAGTGTATATGCGTTTTTCTCAAGTACTGCTGTAGTTCCATCAGAATAGGTAGCAGTTACCACAATACCTCTTGGATTAAATGTAATATTACCGTCAGTAAAATAGTAGTAGTTAATATTATTAGCAGCAATATCCACCACAGAGTTGGTTACTTCAAGAGTGTAATAACCCATTATAGCTTTACAGAATGCACCCAATTTAGTTTTGGCATACGCTAAAGTAACAGTTTTCTTTCCTGTAGTGCTCATATCGGGAACCACATTAAATGATAGGTCGTCCACATCAGCAACTACAGATGAGCCATCGGCAAAAGTAATAGTTGCAACGCCATCACCCCAGTAATCATCATCACCCAGTTCAACAAATGCCGGGGTTCCTGTAACGGTAATTGAAACCGGATCAAAATCCTCAAGCTGTTTAACTTTTGAAGGTATCAGATATGCATTTTTCATTTCAATATGACTACCATCGACAACTAAAAACGCCACAATATCGGCAGATACCGAAACGGGTTGCTGATAGGTTTGCACCATCTCTACACCATTGTCACCTACTGCTGTTGAAGTAACAAAAACACTACCTGTTGCTGAGTGATCAACCTCTATTGTGACATTAGCACCAATCATATTGGCACGGAAAGCATCCCAATCAACCTCATTATTACTATTTTGAGGATAATTATTTTTAACCATCTTCAAGTCAAAAGGATATCCTTCAGCAGCCATTGTGCCACCCCATCCATAAGAGTCGGAACGAAGCACGAAATACTCTTTATAGCCATCACCATCCCTGTCGGCCACCTCATTAGTTACTGCAAGGTTCCAGTTATTCCAGTTGTTGGCACCGGTTGTGTGGTTAATAAACTCCAGGTGAAGCAACTTATTGGTAGGAATTGTAAAATAATCGGAGAAGGCACTCCACCAGCCCGAGCTGTTATCATCTTCACCTATCATCATAGTATTAATATTGATGTAGGTAGTGTCGCCCGAATTTACCGGCCCTTTCGAATTGGCAATCGAATCGATTTTGCTTTGCAGGTCGGATGGAGCATCAATGGAGTAAGGATCCAGTTTCTCACATCCAACTAAGCTAAATGCTGCAAAAACGGCGGCAAATAAAACGTACCGAATTAGTTTAGTTGTTTTCATAGAGATAATTTTTATAGAATACACTTTTTATAGTTTTAGTCTGATGACTCCTAACAAATAAATATCACCTGCAAGAGACCATTAACATATTGATGCAAAATTAACCTCTTGTTTACTTTTAGAGGTGGACAAATAAGCATATGAGGTGGACAAAATCATAATTTGCTAAAAAAAGATAAAATGCCACAAAGACAATTAATAACTGATTATCAATATATTACAAGACAATTAGCTAAATTTGATACTTTTAAAATTAATCAACCACCACAAAACATTAAAAAACTAAAAGAAAAAATCAATTATATTTTTTAACAAAACAGGGATTAAAAGAATATAAGGATTAGTAAAAAACACCAAAAACACGAAAGCGATATCCCGTATAGACGGGACAGGTACTTCGATATTACAGGGAGATATTATCTACCGAACCTGTCACGTTTTAGCAGGATTGCGTAGTTAATTAAACCATTAAGGAAATCAAGTCAGGCATACGCAAGTAACGCACATCGGATCGGAGAGCCGTATTTGAATAACCGTGGGCGAAAGCCCGCGGAATAGACCGCCCTATTCTACTGCCCGGAGTGGCAGCACAAAATAGAATACAATAAACTTTTTCATTTAAAGTAAACACATTA
>CAZWOA010000002.1:54775-63932 GCA_964635545.1 uncultured Marinilabiliaceae bacterium | reverse complement strand
ATTCCAGTCTATACCCTAAGATTATGCAGATTTGACCTTACATATCGATTTACAGCACAACATAAATAAAAGAAAAATGCCCGATAAACAGGCATTTTTCAGAAACATAGATTTGATTGTTTTATTTAATTTTCTTGCCCCACAAAGAGTAACCATCGGCGGTAAGACCCGTAAAAAGTATGGTTTTCGACTGGTTCTCCCAATCCTGGCCAACAAACAGTTGTACATCCACCTCCGACCCATCCATAAGGGTAAATTGAAGCA
This sequence comes from uncultured Marinilabiliaceae bacterium, assembly GCA_964635545.1. Classification (GTDB taxonomy): domain Bacteria; phylum Bacteroidota; class Bacteroidia; order Bacteroidales; family Marinilabiliaceae; genus JAGPIS01. Next base: position 63,668 of record CAZWOA010000002.1, on the reverse strand, counting down.
CATTGCCATTATTCAACACATATTTGCCACGCAATACGCCATCAACAGACGAGTTATCAGTAAGAGTGAAAAATGCAGATGAGAACTCTTCATCCTGTTTCAGCCTATTTTCGCCCCACAGCACCTGGCCGGCTTCCAATCCGCGGGAAGGAACATTACCCTCAATCTTAATAAACTCCCAATTACCAACAATATCGGCTGCTACAAAATTATGCGGTGCATCACCCATATATCGCTCGGGCGACACCACCGGCCATCCGTCGGCAGTCCAGAATATTTGACGCACATGAAGCGCCATCAAATGGTTTTCGGGACGAAGGCGCCCCTGGTGAGCCATCAAATAATCACCATTTGCATCTTTAAACACACAGCAGTGGCCTGTTCCGGCCCATCCGGGATGATTGGCAAACTGGTATGGATAGGTAAGAATAGGCAAATTATCCTCCTCATTACTCATATCATTACCAAACATGTCAAAAAACGGCCCATCAGGTTTATCAGAGCGTCCCACACGCACATTATAGGTGGTGAGAAGCGGGTCGTAAGAAACAAAAAGGAAATATTGTTTCAAATCGGGGTTATACATTATCTCGGGAGCCTCAATATTATTCTTTTTGCCATCAAAACGACGTGCAATAAGATGTCCCTGGTCGCCTTCGTGAAGTGTTAAGCCCGTCTCGGGGTTAAGCTGCACGCAATGAAGACCTCCAAAATATGATCCGTAATGCATCCACTGCTCGCCATTTTCAGGATTGGTAACAATGCTGGGGTCGATAGCATTCATAGTGTCGCCGGTAGTAGTTTTCACCACGCAGCCCTTTAATTCCCAAGGGCCTTCAGGCCTATCAGCCTCAGCCATACCAATATATGAAGTCTGTTTTGCAAATGCGGACACACTATAATAGAGACGATATTTACAATTATACTCAACAATATATGGAGCCCACACATTATTGGCACCTACTCCTCCACTCTGCTCATGCACCCAGTTCATTGCTTCGGCAGGTATTTTATCAAATACCCATCCGGCAAACTCCCAGTTAACCAAATCCTTAGATGTGCGAATCTGGATATATCCGAAGGGAAGGTTATTATCTTTAATAACTGCGCTATCCTCGGCAAAAATGGCATCGGTAGAGTACATATAATAAGTATCGCCTATTAGCAGGCACGATGGGTCGTGCACGTTATAGGTGCCCCACTGTTTATAATTCTCCATGCCCGATATCGACGAGTAGTCGTCGGCCCAAGGATTTGATCTATCCGAGGGCAACGATGGCTTGCTGGTGCACGATAGCACCAACAAAGTGCACAACGCACCAAAAACGCCTATAAAACTTCTTTTTTTCATAAATTACTACCCGTCAAAATCAGTTAAGTTCCACAGTTACAAGCGATTTAGCAGGCACTTTAATGGTAAGCACACCTTTTTTAATGCTTGCATCTTTAAAGTCCTTCAACACCACCTGATTAGCATCACTAAAAGTATTATGCGAATCGATATTTTTTCCTGAGATGATGTTGCCGCTCACAAACTTAGCATTGGCAAAATCTCTAAGAGTACATGTTATCTCTACCGATTGCTTGGGGTCGATATTAACAAATGACACATGCACCTTACCGTTTGCATCCTTCGATGCCGATGCCGACACAGATTTTATGGAACGGCCAAGCTGGCTGTAGTTGGGACTAATAACCTCGATGGGCAACATTGTTGCATCCATATGCACCTTATACATATCGAACACATGATAGGTAGGTGTTAGCAGCATCTTATCGCCCTCGGTAAGGAACAGTGACTGAAGCACATTCACAAGTTGGGCAATATTGGCAACTTTAACCCTATCGCTATGTTTATGGAAAATATTAAGTATTGTACCTGCAAGAAGTGCATCCCTAAGAGTGTTTTGCTGATACAGGAAACCGGGATTTGTGCCTGGCTCCACATTATACCATGCGCCCCACTCATCAACAATCATTGCAATTTTTTTCTGCGGATCGTACTTATCCATGATAGCAGCATGGTTGGTAACTATCTCATCCATTTTCATACCATGCTCGAGAAGCGAGAAATACTGCTCTTCGGTAAAACCTGTAGCATCGCCCTTATTCTCCCAGCTATAGGTGAAAGTGTAGTTATGCACCGACACACCTCTCATAAGGTGATGGGGTATATCGCGCATCATCACTTCCATCCAGTGATAATCATCCACATTAGGACCACCGGCCACTTTATAAAGCTGGTTCGCCCCATAGTTACGGCAATATGTAGCATAACGGCGGTAGTGCTGGGCATAAGCTTCGGCAGTCATATTACCGCCACAACCCCAGTTTTCGTTACCCACGCCCCAGAATGACACATTCCAAGCCTTGTCACGACCGTTTTTCTTTCTCAGATTTGCCATTGGGCTCTCGCCGTCGAAAGTCATATACTCCACCCATTTCGACATCTCCTCTACAGTACCACTGCCCACATTTCCGCAGATATATGGCTCAGTTTCCAACGCTTCGCACAGATTAAGAAACTCGTGAGTTCCAAAACTGTTATCCTCCACAACGCCTCCCCAGTGGGTATTCACCATTTTGGGACGTTCGGCTCTATCGCCAATACCATCCATCCAGTGATACTCATCGGCAAAGCAGCCACCCGGCCAGCGCAGGTTAGGAATGTGTATATGCTTCAGCGCATCTATAATATCTTTGCGCACACCGCCCACATTGGGGAGATGTGAATCCTCGCCCACCCAGAGTCCGCCGTAAATGCAACGTCCAAGGTGCTCAGAGAAATGGCCATAAACATGCTTACTAATCTGATACTCACCCTTTTGAGTTTCCACCACAACATCGGCTTTCTGCTGGGCAAACAGCGTACTGCCGGCAACAATAGCCAAACAGCCAAGTAATAATTTCTTAATCATCGTATCTATATTTTATATTAATTATCTGTTTTTGAAACTCCTTCGGATGTCATTATAATTCTTTTAATTGTGTTATCGTCGTTGTAATAAAGACGATCGATACACACGGAACGGCGGAAACTGCCTCCATGAGGTTGCACGGCTCCGTTATGATATATAAAATACCAGTTACCCTTGAACTCGATTATAGCCTGATGGTTTGTATTTGAGTTTCCTGCTATCTCATTAAGAATTCCTTTATACTCCCACGGGCCGGTGATGCTACGACTCATTGCATAGCCAATCTTCTCGGGGAAAAACTGTGCAAACGAAAGGTAATACCAACCATTATGTTTATGTATCCATGGTGCCTCGGTGAAGTTGGGAAGATCAACAGCCACTATAGGACCTTCAGTCTCTATCATATTATCTTTCAACTTGATGTAGTAGCACTGAGTATTTCCCCAGAACATATATGCCTGACCATCATCATCAATCCAAACGGTAGGGTCGATATCATCCCAGAAAATATTGGTGTATTGGGTAGTCATATCGTTGGTTATCAGTGCCGAACCCTTGGCATCGCGAAACGGGCCCGTGGGGCTGTCGGATACTGCCACACCGATTGATTTTCCGGGAATGGTGCCATGCTCAACAGTAACATACCAATAAAACTTACCATTACGCTCAATAACCTGTGATGCCCATGCTTCACCTTTGGCCCATTTAAAATTGGAGGCACGAAGCGGCACTTCATGCTCGGTCCAATTAACCATGTCATCGGATGAGAAAACCAACCAATCGCGTATATCATAGTGATTGTGCGGTGGAGGACATTCATCATGTCCGGCATAGATATAAATCCTACCGTTGTGGGTAAGGGCAGCCGGATCGGCGGTATATTTATGGGTAAAAACGGGGTTACCCTCAGCACGGAATGTGGTATCGCGCAATGCAGCATTAATATTAACCGTCATTAAAAGCAACAATGCCATCGGAAAAATCAACCTCATATGCCTTAATTAAAATTTATTAGAAAAAAAATATACATTATTTAACCCAACAATAGACTATTGAGCTTTTACAAAATTAGACAATAGGTACTCTTCACAGGTGGACAATAAACCAAACATGGTGGACAAAATCATAAATAAGCCACAAAATAGAAGGAAATTAAAGAAACATTTAAAAAAATTAACCTCAAAACTAAAAATAATGCACAAATCAAATTATTAAGTGTATAAATAACCTTTTTTAAAAAAAATATTAATTACTTTACCAATGTTAATTAACTGATGCCATGAGAACGATAATTATAATCATTTCTATCCTTATAATTTCGACGCATACCCTGTACTCATCTGAGAAAAATGTGTCATCCAGCTACATATTCAATTCAATTTCTATTGAAAACGGCCTACCAAGCAATTTTATCGACGATATATTTAAGGATAGCAAAGGATTTCTATGGATATCGATGCAGGGCGGAGGGCTATCGCGCTATGATGGCTATGAATTTCTAAGGCTCAATGTTAACAACACACCGCTATCACTAAAAAGCAATTTTGTAAGAAAATCTATGGAAGATAATTACGATCGTCTATGGGTAATATCCAACGGAGGAGTGGATATAATTGACATATCAACAATGCATACATCCCCATTGGCTGGTAATAAGGAACTATGGAATATTACTTCAAACACATTCTTCACATCAGTTATTAAAGATAGCAAAGGAGCAATATGGTTACTTAGCGCTGAGAAAACTTACAGAATAGAATTCTCACAACATGGTTATATAGCATCTATAGCAAGCACCAATGGCAAAGCAGATAATTTCACATCAATAAATGAAATAGATAACGAAATATGGACAGGCAATAGCGGTGCGATATGCAAACTTAAAACTGAGGCTGATAACACAATAACATCCACTATTGTAGAAATAATACCCGAACTGGGCGAAACAAACTCGTTTATATCTACCATTCTCAAAAGAGATAATGAGATATGGATAGGTACCGAAAATGCACTTTTCAGATATAATCCCGAGAGTCATTCATTTAAACACTACACCCACATAGCTACCAACCATAGAACCCTATCGCAACATATGGTTACCGACCTTGCACTGACTAATGACAACGACCTGGTGGTAGCCACTTTGAGGGGACTAAATATTTACAACCCGGCAACCGATGATTTTGACCGAGTATCACAATATATCGACCCACAAACACTATCTAGCGATTTTATAAACTGCCTACTTTCGGATAAAAACGGACTATGGGTGGGCACCGAGGCAGGTGGCATCAATAGAATGACAAAAAGGGATCTGCCAATAAAGAATTATACCAACTCACCACATAATAAAAACAGTATTTCGGCCAATGCAGTAAACTCAATTTACGAGGATGTGAAGGGTAACCTTTGGATAGGAACGGTGGAGGGCGGCCTTAACATGAAAGAGAGAAACAGCAATAACTTCTACCATTACACCACCGAAGGCGGAATACTTACCCACAACTCGGTGAGTTGCATAGAAGAAGACATGAACGACAACCTGTGGTTAGGAACCTGGGGAGGCGGCATCAACATACTAAGTATAAAAACATTACCCGCAAAACTGATGCAACAGATTACCGATGACGGACTGAACTATATTGGTATATTGAAATACGACAAAATAAATAATGGTATGTGGATAGGTACCAATCGAGATATATTTTTTTATGATATAGAATCTAAATCATTGAAACATCCGATATCACAAACAGTTACACAAAACATAGCAGGTTCGTTAGGTTGCATGATTGATGAAAACGACCAGCTATGGATAGGCACAACTAAAGGACTTATAATCATAGATATAGCAAAATTCAACAGACAACAATTTACCTGTGATGCCAAATTATTGAGACTCAATAGCGACAAACTAAACAAACAGTTTCTGAAAAATATTACTTGCATCTATCAATCGCACGACAGCTCCATATGGCTTGGAAGTAATGGCTATGGAATATGCAGACTGAAACGTAAAGGCAACAGTTTTGCCAGCGAGCTATTTACCGATAAAGAAGGAATTGAAAACAGTACAATACTTGGCATACTAGAAGATAATAGCGGAGTGATGTGGGCTAGCTCGGGCATGGGTATTTTCAGTATTGACCCCGCCACAAAGAATGTTGCAAGCTACACCCGCAGAGACGGCCTAGTTAGCAATCAATTCTACTGGAATGCAAGTTATAAATCGACAATCAACAACAAAATGTATTTTGGCAGTGTGGGAGGTTTAACCGAACTATATGGAATGCCACAAAAGAACGATGCCGCCGATGGGAAAGTGGTATTCACCAAACTACAGATTCAAAACAACACGATAAATCACGAAAAAGGCAACTATATTGACAAAGATATAGCCTATACCAACAAGGTAACCCTTCATCAACGCGACCGCTCTTTTGCCATCGAATTTTCGGGATTGGAATATGATAAGCCCGGATCGGTAATGTATGCTCACCGCCTGCTTGGCTTCGATGATGACTGGATAACCAACGATGCCACACGCCGATTTGCAAGTTACACCAACCTACGCCCCGGCACATACACACTTCAGGTGAAAAGTAAGGGGCAGTCGGCCGACTGGAGTACCTACATATCGCAAATGGAGATAGTGATTAAGCCTTATTTTTTTCGCACAACATGGTTTATTACCTTGGTAATACTATTTACCTTAGCATCGCTGGTATATTTCTACAACATGAAGATAAACTCCATAAAACGGCAACGGAAAGTACTTCATAAAAAAGTGGAAGAGAGAACCATTGAGTTGAAAAATCAAAAGAAACAGCTTGAAAAACAGGCAGTTGAACTGAAAAACCAGAACAACAAACTATTTGCACAAAACGAGGAGATTCTCGAACAGCGTAAACAACTGATAGTGATGTCGGAAAAAGTAAAAGAGGCAATGGCCGACAGGATATCGTTCTTCACAAATATTACTCACGAATTCCGCACGCCACTCACGCTAATCGTTGGACCAATAGAGCGTGCACTCAAACTGACAACCAATCCCAAAGTGGCGGAACAGCTCCATTATGTGGAGAAAAACTCTAAAAACCTATTGTCGCTTGTTAACCAACTGATGGATTTTAGAAAAGTAGAGTCGGACTCCATTACCATAACCATGGCTAACGAAAATATTATCAACATAATAGAAGACATAATACTTCCATTCGAGACCTTTGCCAGTGAGCGAGGCATAACAATTAACACCATATTCAGGGTGGCACAACCCTACATACTAACCGACAAAGAGGCAATACGCAAAATGGTAACCAACCTATTGTCCAATGCTATAAAATACACACCCAACAACGGCAATATATCACTGTATATAGGCACATTACATGACAAAAAAAGCACCAGGGAGCAACTATCCATAAGTGTGCGCGACACGGGCAAAGGGGTTAAAGATGAGGAAATTGAGCACATATTCGAACAGTTCTACCAATCGGATAACCATGAACGACACATTAGCCAGAGCCACACAGGAACAGGCATAGGACTTTTCCTATGCAAAAGCATCACTAAATTGATGAATGGAACAATAACGGCTAAAAACGTCAAACCTAACGGCATGTCATTCAGGATATTAATACCGATAAGCCGTGATTTGACCCACCAACCAATACCGGAAACAGTTATAACAGAAACAGCACATTATATAACAGATGCTGAAGAAGAAAACACAACAGAAATCTCTAAAAAAGAACCTACCATACTTGTAGTTGAAGATAACCCAGATATGCGCAACTACATAGCTTCCATATTATCAGATTATTACAATATAGCGGAGGCCGAAAATGGCAAAGAGGCATTGGAAGTACTGAAAGCCAAGCATATAGACTTTATAATCAGCGACCTGATGATGCCCGTGATGGATGGGCTGGAACTATCGAAAATAGTTAAGAGCGACATCAGCATTTCGCATATTCCATTTTTGATGCTAACCGCAAAAACATCAGTTGATGCACAGTTAAGTGGTTATCGCACAGGGATTGACGAATATCTAACAAAACCTTTCAACGAAGAGTTGCTACTTACAAGGGTGAAAAACATTATAGATACCCGCAAGCTCTATCAGCGCAAATTCAGCCTTAATATGAGCGTTGAGGACCTCAACGTGTCGAAAGAATCTAACGACGATAAGTTTCTGCGAACCCTTATGGATTCAATCAAAAAGAACTATAAAAATTACGACTACGAAATTAAAGACCTAGCCGACACGATGGGCATAAGCGCAAGCCTGCTCAACAAAAAAATGGTGGCACTAACCGGACAGACTCCCGGAAATTTTATACGCAATTACAGGCTAAACATAGCTTACGAAACCATAATACAATCTCCCGACGACACCTATATATCCGAAGTGGCCTATGAAGTGGGATTCAACGATCCCAAATATTTCACGCGATGCTTCACCAAGCAGTTCGGCATTACCCCAAGCGCGCTGGCAAAAGATAAAAAACCGCGCCCGATAATGTAAAAGAATACTTTTGTCCTATTCAACTTTTTAGATTCTTCGCTTCGCTCAGAAGGACAGCGTGTTACGTTGCGACTTGTTTGTTGGGGCTTGGTTGGCGACGAAGCCGCCAACCAAGCCCCAACAAACAACATAACTACCTGAACGTCATTTTGAACACAGTGAAAGATCTTTTATTTTTTAGCGGACAATAATCTTAAAAAATATTAATCTCGCAAAACTATATTGTGCACAATTTAATTTTGCATTATCTTTGCACCATGAAAACTGAAGATGACAATTTCAAGTTTGAAAAACAGGTTTGTTTTCCGCTATACGCTCTGTCGCGAGGCATAATGAATGCGTATCGCCCATTTCTGGATGAGTTGGATCTCACATATCCGCAGTATCTGGTATTGATGGTGCTATGGCAACACGACTCAATGAGCGTGAAAGAGATAGGCGAAAAACT
>CAZWOA010000002.1:6229-54675 GCA_964635545.1 uncultured Marinilabiliaceae bacterium | reverse complement strand
TGATGGTGCTATGGCAACACGACTCAATGAGCGTGAAAGAGATAGGCGAAAAACTACATCTGGATAGTGGAACTTTAACCCCATTATTAAAAAGAATGGAAGCGAAGAATTTCATCATCAGAAAAAGAAAAACCTGCGATGAAAGGGTGGTGCAAATAAGCCTTACCGACGATGGGAAGTGCATGCGCAACAGAGTGGCCGAAATACCAGAAAAACTGATTGCCAAACTGGGCATCACCATCGAAGAACTTGAAGAGTTGCGAACAGTGACATACAGAATATTGAATAAATTATAAACACGAAAATAATGGCTTTAAATGATGATTTACAGTGGCGTCATGCGGTGAAAGCATACGACCCCACAAAGAAAGTTAGCAAAGAGAATATCGATAAGATAGTTGAAGCTGCACGCCTCGCTCCCACCTCATCGGGATTGCAGCCTTTCCAGGTGATAGTAGTTGAAAATCAAGAAGTAAAGGACAAACTAACAAAGGGTGCGCTAAATCCTGAGTGTATGGCCGACTGTTCACATGTGATAATTTTTGCGGCTTGGGACAGATATACCGAGGAGCGAATCGACAAGGTGTATGACTTCACCACCGACGAGCGAGGATTGCCACGCGGCCGCTTCGGAAGCTATACCGACAAGCTGAAATCGATATACTTGCAACAATCGGCAGATGAGAATTTCGCACATACAGCACGCCAAACGTATATTGCACTGGGATTGGCACTGGCACAAGCTGCCGAGCTACGGGTTGACACCACTCCGGTGGAAGGTTTCGACAATGCAGTTATCGACGAAGTGCTTGGACTGCGCAAACTAGGATTAAGAAGCGTATCGCTAATGTATGTGGGATATGCCAACACCGAAAAAGACTGGGTAGCATCTATGAAAAAAGTGCGAGTACCAAAAAATGAGTTCGTTATTGAGGTGAAATAATACAAAAACTTCAATTCACATCATTATAATCAAACAAAGCGTTGTAAATAAATAATTTACAACTCTTTGTTTATTTTTCAACACTCCCAATGGCTACGTGGCAAAACCCATAGAGTTGTTTTGGTCAATTCCGTTCAACAGCATTTTTAGCTCAGCATTTTTTATAAGTGGTTGTTTTCTTATCTCCATTCTTTACTAATCGACTATTTTCAGTTGCCTTTTTCAAATCTCGACTTGCCGTTGCAGAAGAAATATCCTTGAAATAATTCATATAATCCTTTCTTGTAAATTCATTGTTATTATGCTCAAGGTAAATACTTATCCGTTCTTCTCCAGAGAGTTTTTTACTTGCAGTTTCGAGTAATTCAGCTAAAGAATTGTCTATTATTTTCAACATATATTCAATAAATATAGTTGATTTACCTTCTTTGTCTGATTGTGATAAAGCCATATAATATTCCTTTTGATTTTTTGAAATCAGGGTTTCAAAAGGGATAAATTCAAAAATAGGATAGTCCTGCATTAAGATTAATGTTTGCCACAATCGTCCCATTCTTCCGTTTCCATCTAAAAAGGGATGAATAAATTCCATTTCGTAATGAAAAACACAGCTTTTAATTAATGTCAATTCTGTTTTATCATTTAGATACTCAAATAAATCTTTCATTAAATAGGGAACAATTTCAAAAGGAGGAGCAACATGTTCTACCTTCGATCCTTTTACAATACCAACTCCTTGATTTCTATATTTCCCTGGTTTTTCTATAAGCTTGCTTAGCAATAATTTATGAGCATTCAGAAAGTCTTTTTCATTATTAGGTTTAAGTTTACCGATGTTTTTATAAACTGCTAAAGCATTCATAACTTCAATAATATCTTTTTCAGGCCCAACAACACGTTTATTTTCAATAATTGCAGTTATCTGCTTTTCGGTTAATGTATTTCCTTCGATGCTTAGTGAAGAATGAATCGTCTTAATCTGATTTTGTTTTCTTAAAGTCGGATTACTCCTGATTAAATATTTAGCATTTACTTCTCCAATTTTTTCAGAAATTGAAGTGATTAATTTTAAAATTGTTATCGTTAGCTCGTAAGGTGGTCTCATAACATGATACTATCATTTGATACTATCACAAAGATAAAATTTAATTTGGAATTGAAGTGCAATGTTTGAATACCGAATAGCTAAAAGCCCAACCTGCATGATATGGAGTGAGGCTTTCTATACAATAGCATATAAGAAATAGGAAAACTTTTTTATTTCAAAACAACAGCGAAAACCCCGAGTTGCTTTTTCTAAATTTATTTAACTCTGCTTCATAAAATTTTATCTACTGACGACAAATAAAATCTCGAAAAATATTCAAATCTTTATCACCAAACCTTTTAAAAAATCAGGCACTTTTTTTAAAATCAGGAAAGTATTTTTTATCAACATATACTTGAGCTAATCGTAAATCCCCTTTTGAAATATCAAAGTTACCTGAAATTGTACTAACTGCTGCTCCTGTTGATTTCATCACCAAAGCATTTATCTTTTGGATAAATCCAATTGATAATTTTCGCTTATCTACCGCATCTTGCTTTATCTTGATAAAAGCATCAAAATGGTCTTTAACCATCAAGTGATCGGTCAATGGCTTTCCCTGAGCTGTTATATTATTTTCTAATAAGACTATAGTGTCCGTTTCTGAAAGAGAACAACCCTCGATTTTAGACGAATTAAACACTATGGAAATCACACAAACTTATCATAATCAATCGAATCCATAATCCCCTGACTTACATATTGTTCTCATAATATTCGAAGTTTATCCCACATCACATTTTTTTGTAAAGATCCTGAAAAAAATTGGGACTCAACTAAAGGCAGGCCCCAGTCAAGTCCCAATTCTGTTCAATTCAATCGGACACTAATCGGTATTACAACATCATTTCCCCGTCACCCGCACAACGGTTAGCGAATAGGGAGGTAATACGGTTTTGTTAATATCGGAAACATTAATTTTTGTCTCAACGGGAAGCACCGATTCACTATCGTAGCTACCCGCAAATACACTCTTTGCAGCCTGACTACCCGACGATAACAATCCGGCATCATCAAGCGAAACATTAACCTCCACAGGCAAGAGATTTACAAGTTTCAGAATCATATCTCCGGTTGCCTCATCCCTAACCACCGAACAAGCAACGCGTTTAAGAACTGAGTTGTCGTTGCTATTCAGTTTAAGATGAGAATTAAGATACTGATTACCTGCATTCTGCCCGAACAGTTTCTGCACATAGTAGCTTGTTGTAGGTTTCACATCGCGATTATTGAAATAGATCAAATCGGGACGCCACTGAGTGAAGCCCTCTTTGGCCAGCAGTGGTGCGTAAGAGGTCATCTCCACAATATCGCCATTGCGTTCGCACGAAATTAGATGAAGAGCCTCGGCCAATGCCGTTTCAACGGTGCTTTTACGGTTGGGCAGATGCGCTGCATACTCGCCCAGATAAACTTTGGCTTTGTTACGGTCGTAACGGTCGTAAAAATCGTGATTATGAATATACCATCCCGGCGGATTATAGTAATGCTCATCAATCATTGGCAGGCCAAGCTCGGTAGCTATGCGCCACCCCTCCACATAGTCGCTGCCCTCAAAAAACGGACCTGCGGTACCGATAATCACAATTTCGGGATATTTCTCCTTAATGGCATTGCAAATCATGGTGTAACGCTCTTCAAAAACATCAGAAATAAGATCTTCGTTGCCTATTCCAAGATATTTAAGATTGAACGGCTTCGGATGGCCGGCATCGGCACGCATCTTAGCCCATTTATTCTTCTTCGGATCGCCGTTGGCCCACTCTATCAGGTCGAAAATCTCCTGGATGTAATCCTGCATCTCATCCATGGGTATGCCACACTGCTGGCCATGACCACCCACTCCCGAGTTTTGACAAGGCACGCCCGCCGCAACTACCGGAAGTGGTGCTGCACCAATATCCTCGCAAAACTGGAAATACTCGAAATAACCGAGTCCGCTACTCTGATGGTAGCCCCACAGATTACGCGTAGGCACACGCGACTCCAACGCCCCCACGCTGTTTTTCCAGCGATAGATATTGCCCAGTCCGTCGCCATGAGCTACGCAACCACCGGGGAAACGCACAAAACGGGGATGCATATCTTCCAGCAACTGAGCAAGGTCGGCACGCAATCCGTTTTTGCGGTTTTTATATGTCTTCTGAGGGAAAAGTGAAATCATATCGAGGCATAAATCACCTTCCGACTGCGGAACAACCTCAAGCACAGCATCATCCAACGAAACACCTGCTGTGATTACGGCTGAATATTTCTTCCATTTATCGGAATTAACTTTTACAGATACCTGACCAACCACGTCTCCTCCCTTCGACGCAAGACGTACCAGCACCGTTTTGGATTTAGAATCTGCATTACGGGCAAAAAATGAGAAATCGTACTTCTCACCCTTATTGGTTACAATGCCGTTAAAGCCCTCATTCTGAAGCTTTGTGCCCACACTTTTAATGCTCAAAACAGCATAATGGCTGTTATTGGCATGAATAGGATTCTCTGTTGCGATGGTAAAACTACCATTATCCCCAACAAGAGTCCATGCCTTAGTACTGTTCCACGACGGGTCGCGCCCCTCCTTATCGCTTAGAGAATACTCAAAACCGCGATTTTGAATCAATTCGGCATAAATACCGCCATCGGCAGCATAATTGATATCTTCAAAGAAGATGCCCATCATCATATTGCTGATACTCTTACTATTGGAAGCATCGATGGTCAGAGTGGCATCTACAGGTTTCAGATTGGCAAAACGGATATTGTCATCCGCCATGCGTTCTTCATTCTGCTTACGCTTAAATTCGTTAACCTGCATGGTACCAATAAGATGATCAACCACGCTCCAAGCCACTTTATGCACTGTTCCCTGCTGACTTTCGCCATTCACATTTACCGAAACCCGCTGATTTATCCTTGCCGATTGTGGCAAAGCCTTAGCAGTTTCATAATGCTTGAAATCGGCAGTTGACGTGCCATAAAATTTTTTGTCACCTTTGGTATTTTGCCATGTAATAGTGAATTTACCATCATTACCATCAATCTCAATAAACCGGCAATTACCTTGTCCTTCAAATAGATAGGGATATGACTGTGGCTGCCAATAGGTTAGATTATCGGAAGTTGTATAAGCAATTATCCCCACCTCATCATTCAAAGTCCAAAGGCAGTGCCATTTACCGGCATTATCCTGCATCAGCACGGGGTCGTACATCCTTTTCTGACTGCCCCACCGCCCGAAATCACTGCGTAGATAGACATAACCGTTACCCACTGAGTTCCAGTCTTTTTGGTCGCTACTCCAGGCAAAACGCAAGCCATTCTCGCCATAGGCAAACAGATATGTGGAGTCGGGCTCATTGGCATTGGCCTTCGGAATAAACATGGCCAACAGAATGAACAGATATAAAAAGAGTTGTTTTTGTTTCATCACAAATAATTTTCTTTTATTTCAATACATTATTGTCCGATAAGAAATATAAAAAAGTTGCCCATCAAACAACAGTAGAATGATGGGCAACCCACAACAAATTAAAAACTTATATTATTGCACAAACTTATACAGACCGCTGCAATGTGGCTTAAGAGTCTGCACAAAATCGTTGGATATTACGCCAAGATCATTACCTGTCCAAAGTTCGGTAACGTTGCAATCGCCATTGAGTCCCAGGTCTTTAAGATTTACAGATATACTCAAATCCTGATCATCAGAAATATTGAACAGTGCAAGATAGACCTCATTGGTGGTTGGATTGTGCGACGTAATTGCCACCTTACCATCAGCTTGGAATAGCTGCTCAACACCTGTGCTTTCACGATGCATCTTCAGCACCTCTTTATTGGTAAGCAATGATAGCGTAAACTCATCATTACTAGGCATATCGCCACCAAACATAAGGGGTGATTTAAAAATTGTGAATAGTGTCATCAGTGAGTACTGCTCATCGGGAGTAAGGCGGGTCATGCGGTCTTCGCCACGTTCGCCACGGATAGATATGCGTCCGAGGGGAATCATATCGCAATCGGGCCATGTTCCCGGTTTGATATACGGATACCAATCCTGTGCTACATCAAGAAGATGGGTTACATCGCGCCACAAATCCCACACATCATCAACCATACGCCACATATTGGCATGCTCGCCCACGTGGGCTGCATTCTCGATAGGAGTTTTACCAGGCGAAAGGCTAAGCACGATAGGACGGCCACACTGGTCGATGGCACTGCGTATAAGCTCAATCTCAGCCTGGTGGTATGGACGCGACACGTCATCAATCTTCACAAAATCGACGCCCCACTCGGCATACAAGTCGAAAATAGAGTTGTAATACTCCTGTGCGCCCGGCTTATCGGCAACTATGGTGTAGTTATCCCTCAGCCATTTGCACTGTAGCTCGGTAGAATATATCTGATCGGCAGTAACACCGTTGGCACCCTTCACCGGCATATGTTTCTCAACAGCCTCTTTGGGAACGCCGCGCATAATGTGAATACCGAATTTAAGTCCTTTAGAATGAACATAATCGGCCAGTTCCTTAAATCCCTTGCCATCCTTAGCAGAGGGGAATCGATTGGTGGCAGGCTGGTAACGTCCAAACTCATCGAGCACATAAACAGGGTCGGTCTGGTTATAGCCACCCGCCTTGTCATTTTCAACAAACCAGCGAATATCCACCACGATATATTCCCAGCCGAACTCTTTCATGTTTGCAGCCATATAGTCGGCATTGGCTTTCACCTCATGCTCCTCAACGGTAGGGCCATAGCAATCCCAGCTGTTCCAGCCCATGGGAGGTGTCTGTGCCCACTCCTTAAACTCTCCCTTTGCAAAAGGAGCAGCTTTCTTTTTGCTCTTATTGCAACACGAGAACAAAATCGCAGAGGCAAAAAGAACTAAAAATAGATGTTTCATTATTTATTTGTGTTTATTAATTATCAACTAACCAAAAATACAAATTAATCAAAAGCAAAACTATAGTAAATTACTATTAATCAATATCAATTAGTAATTACAGCTCCTCCTCCGGATGGAATGGAAAGACTTACAGTACGGTTTTTACCAATTTTCACCCTTTCGAGCTTGGCATTTTTATCCTTACCATCCGAATATAGATTCACACTATTACCATCAAACAATGGTAGCTTAACGGATATTTTCTTTGTGTCGGCCTCGGCATTTACTGCCACGACGTACCATTTGCCGGCATGTCGGCGAGCCAAAACGACATATTTGCCGGGGTATCCATCAATAAATACCGTCTCATCCCACGTTGTGGGTATATCCTTCATAAAATCGATTACGAATGCAGGATACTCATTCAGATTGTTGGGTGCGATGGCAAACATCTGAACCGGCGACTGATAGAGCACAGCCGTTGCCAATTGAAAAACATCGGAAGTTTTACGAATCGTGCCACCATCGTTGTTTCTGTTATGACGTTTATTGAGCAGTACGGGGCCAAAATCCATACTGCCCACCGAATTACGGAGAAAGGGATGCAGACAGGCATTATAGGCCTCATTATCATTAAAATGCTGACCGAAGATTAAATTCTCTGAAGCCAGCACAGCCTCACTAGCTACAAAGTTGGGATACATAATTTCCCATCCTCGCGGCAGGGTGCAACCATGAAATATAACCATCAGTCCATACTCATTGGCATCCACGAGAATATCTTCATAAAGCTTCATTGTCTCCTGCTTATCGCCACCAAAGAAGTCAACTTTAATGCCTTTCACACCATTGTCTCTCATCCATTTCATCTCTTTGGTGCGCGCCACCGAAGTATCCATCTTATGCTTCGCTCCCTGGGGTGCATTATTCCAATGCCCGTTGGAGTTATACCACAGAAACACATCGACACCCTTCGACCGGGCATACTTAAACAACTGAGGCATCCTATCATAGCCCACCTGAGTATCCCAAAGAGCATCAACAAGAATATATTCATAACCAAGCTCGGCGGCCAGGTTGATGTAAGTAATCTGGTCGTCCCAATTCATGCTGTTGTCCTGCCACATAATCCAGCTCCACGTTCCACGCCCATATTTGTAGTCCTGCGAAGGGGCATACAATGGTTCCACAGCATCAAACGGGATAGTGGTCTCAACAATTTGTTTCAGGTTATCGCTAACGGTAACTGTCCTCCACGGAGTTTCGCCAGGAAGGGCAATGGCAGGCGTGACACTTCCGATTCCGTTATTCTCGCCCGGCTCGGGAAATGCCACTGTGTATAATCCATCGCTGCTGCCTTCGCTCAGTTTGGAGGCACAATAGAGGCTGCTCACTCCTGTTTCTGATGCAAGAACCCACCCTTTGTCGCCCACCCGAAAAAGTGCCGGGAAAGTATAGCCCACCCCATATTTAGATGGTGTGCCGATGGGATCATCGGCCACATACTCCTCTTCATAACTGGGCTTGGTAGCCATCCATCCTATCATTGGAGAAGCTTGCGGAGTAAGAAAGGTTGTACTGTATTTCGGCAACTTAAACCCCGTCAGCTCCTTCTCAATCACACAACTGGAAATATCTCCTTTGGGAAGAAGATTATATTTGAATGCCACATCATTATTGCTGACACGAAAAACCACACTGAACTTCTCGCCTCCACCATTCTGATAGGTACACACCACCTCATTGGCCTGATATCTAACATTACTATGCTTAATTTTGCTGTTGGAATAGTGCTTATCGACAACCGCCTCCGACTTACCTACGAAAGAGAGTCCCTTAGCGAAACTACTGATATTGGTGATGATTCCCAACGGAGAGTCCTGTATCATCTCATTTCCATTATACGACACATTATAGTATAATTCACCTGCATCATTCAGCGAAACCGTTACTTTAAGACTACCCTCAGGACTCTTTATCTCCACATTATTGCCCATAACCGGCAACGATAGACATAAAATAAGCCCTATCAACAACAAAAAATTCTTCATAATAAAAACTTTAGATTACTTAACCTCAAAAGATACTTCTGCTGATTTCAACCATGGCGAAGTAAACTTAACATTTACCACTCCGGCATCACCGGTTGATTGAATATAGGCCAAAATGCGACCATGGAACACACGGTGCACATTATCGGTATAATCGGTCATATCTGAATTATTGCTTGCTTCAAGGCCGCTTAATATAGCAGGACCGGCGATGTGGCAAGTAACCTCATCATCAGAAAGCATAACGGGCACGCCATTTTCATCTACCACCTGCACCACAATTTGCGCAAGTCCGTTTTTACCCACTACATCATCTTTTCTGATGATTTGCAGAGAGTGAGGACGACCGGAAGTCAGAATGCTATAATTCGACACTGAATTATTGGCGGCATCCATACCCACAACTTCAAGTTTTCCGGCTTGATAAGGGATATCCCAATAGATAACACCTGTATTATCATCATAATTTTTTACCTCGCCAACCTGTTTTCCGTTTAGCATCAGTTTGGCTTTTGCTGCATTGGTATAACAAACCACACGTATTGATTGCCCATCCTGGTAGTTCCATTTCGACCAGGCATCAATAGAAGGAACCTTCTCCACATAATTCGATTCATTGCTGGCATCGAGCTGCGACCACACATCGGCCATCTGGCTTCTGCTGTTTTTGCCGGGCGTAGGATAGGTGCCCAGGTAAGCCATAGGTTTATCCGACCATAGCGACTGGCGGAAATAGCCGCGAGGCTTTATGAAACCACCAAAATCCATCAATCCGGAGTAGAAGCCACGCGAAGGCCAACGACCCGACTCACCAAGATAATCGATACCCGTCCATAGAAACTGGCCAAAGATAAACTCCTTATCGCGGGTAGCTTTCCAAGCCGATAGTTCATGACGGTTCTCACTGCCAAAAATCACCCTGTTGGGATAGGTCTTATGGTCGGCATCATATTTATCTTCGGTATAGTTATAACCTGCAATATCCAATGCTCCGGGGTATTCAGTCTCATTCGACATAGCCACACCTGCTAGTCCGGCTGTAACGGGGCGCGACTTATCGTACATTTTCACGGTTTTCACCAGTCGTTTTGCAATCTCGCCAAGCTGCTTTGCATCGGGAGCTTCGGGCTTGTAACCGCCATAGGAAGCCTGGGTGAATCCTGCCTTCTCGCCACCAAGAACGGGGTGCGAATAGGGATCGTTGGGATAATCGACCTCATTGCCGATACTCCACGCAAAAACTGACACATGATTGCGGTCGCGACGTACGAAATCGGCCAAATCAGTTTCGCCATGCTCCTTAAATATATCGTAGGAGCCTTCAAAACCTGGTGTTCCTACGTTCCAGCCTTCCAGCCATTTACGTTTCGGGAATACCCATTCGTCATACATCTCGTTAAGCACCAATAATCCAAGCTCATCGCACAGATTATAGAGGTCGGTAGCTTGCGGGTTATGACTTGTGCGTATTGCATTTACGCCAATCTCTTTAAGAGTCTCAAGGCGACGGCGCCACACATCGGCAGGCACGGCAGCACCAAGCACACCGGCATCGTGGTGTAGGCACACCCCTTTAACCTTCATCCACTCGCCATTAAGCGCAAATCCTTTATTAGGGTCGAAAGTGAAATTACGGAAACCAGTGGTTGTAGTGCTGCGGTCAATCTCTTTACCATCTTTTTTTACTATTGTGGTAAGGCTGTAAAGATTAGGACTCTTCAACGACCACAGCAATGGATTTTTAACCTTCAGCGATGTTGTAATTTTATTGTCGCCACCGCTTTGGGCTGATAGTTTACGCGAATCTTTAGCAACCAATTTACCATTGGGAGCATAAAGTTCGTTAATTACAGTTAGCGAAGCATTACTCTTGCTACCATTATCTATTGCCACCTCAACATTCAGGTTATAGCCATCCTTCTGTTTCTCGGGATAGGCATAAACGCCCCACTGGGCTATATGAACGGGGTTGGCTGTTACCATCCACACATCGCGATAGATACCCGAACCGGTGTACCACCTTGAATCGGCATCGTTACTATGATCTACCCGAACGGCAATCACATTCTCTTCGCCATATTTCACAAAAGGAGTAGCATCATAAACAGTTGACACATAACCATTAAGCCTTCCTCCAAGAGAGTTACCGTTGATAAACACCTCACTCCTATTATACACACCTTCGAAATAGAGGTATATTTTTTCACCTTTTTTTGATGCAGGAACATCCAACGATTTACGATACCAGCCAATACCACCTGGTAAGAATCCGGTACAGCTTGCCAATGTAGGACTTAGTTGCTGCTTCACACTCCAGTCGTAAGGCAGATCTACAACCTTCCATCGCGAGTCGTTAAAGTCGGCTTTTTGTCCTCCTTCTACCTCACCGAGGAAAAACTTCCACTTACTATTAATTTTCTCGGCCTTCCCAAACGTCACCTGGCTATTGGCCGATGACAGTATAAAAAACCCAGCTATGACGAGAAATAATTTAACTACTCTCATAAGAAATATTTAAATAATTAATAAAACATAAGTACAATCAATTTAATTCATAGACTATGGTTGATACCGACCCGGGATCTACAACTACACCTGCTGATGATGATTGTTTCATTTCCAGATTTTTAGTTGCTGATGTAGTATATTGCGAGTAACCTTGTATTTTACTCCCTTTGCTTAAGCTCAAATCAACACCAATGCTTTTGCTTGTAGTATTGGTAAATACCGCAACAAGAGTTTTTCCATCAGCCGACTTATATGCCGAGCCGAAAAACGACTTAGAGCTATTCTCTATATTAAGATCAACACGCTGATAGCCAGGCTTAACAAACAGGCTATAATTACCCAGCACCCACAGGCTTTTGGTATCTTCGTGAGTTCCACTTCCCTCGATATCGCCATAAGGCCCATCCTGAGGAATTAGATTTATCAGCAGAAAACGGTTTTTATGATTCCAACGTGCAACATCCATGCTGGTCCAGAATGACCAAGAGCTAACATTGGCAGTAACCAGGTCGTGATAAATAACCTTCGACATATAGAGAGCTATCTGCATGGGAGTTGCAGTTTCGTTCCCGGGATAATCGGAATCCGAATGTTGATCGCCAAGCATGCTCCACTCGGTCTGATACACTTTCAGCCCTTTAGCTTTTGCAGCGGCATTAAGCTGGGTTCTTGCATCAAGCAGTGCATTCCAGTTGCCATCAACCCAGTAGCTATGACCACCAATAAGGTTGCCAACGTGTTTTAAATCACCAATATAATTGGATGATGAAGCTGAAAAAAAGTCCTCTATCTGGTTACTGCGCTTTGCATCACCCTGAACTTTATAGAGATACTCCCAGCTTGCAGCTTCAGTAACCAATATATTGGTTTCGAGATTTTTTTCAGTCAGCGACCTATCCAACTCCACCACAAGTTTCTTAATCTCACTATTTTGCCATCCGCTACCCTCTTGTCCGCTCTCCCAATTGTACTGCGGTTCATTCACAGGACTAATAAGCGAGAAATCAATACCTTTTTCATCCTTAAAATGCTGTGCAACGGTGGTCATATAATCAGCAAAATCGGCATAATGCGTGCTTTTAAGGTTAGAATAAGCACCACTTGATGAGTTAGCTTTACCATTATAGGTATAATTTACCGGTGGCGAATTGCTAAACATCACAAACGACTCACAACCATACTCCTTTGCTTTCTGAAGGAAATACTGTTGCCCGGCCTGCTTTGTCCAGTCGTATGTTCCATCGGCATTGAGAAACGACTCGGCACGGCGCGATTTATCGTCGATGCCGCTATCCGAACCTTGTTCGGCACTACCGCCACCAAGGTTAAATCTCCACATCGACAGACCGATACCTTCGGGATAACCATTGGTTATTTTTCTTGAAAACAGCAATCTTGCAATATCTTCTCGCTCACTCAAAGTCCATTTAGATCCGATATAATTACCTGTCCAGCAGTCGGATGCAGCAAATCCATCGATGGTTTGATAAGCCTTGTTAAGATCTATGGTAACCGACTTTTTAATATCTGCTCCTGAAGGTATAGACTCCGAATCGGAATTATCACTACAAGAAAAAGAGAGCAATATCAATAGAAACCATGACCAATATTTAATTTTCATATTAACATAAATTTGAAAACCTGCCGTGAATAACTCATAGAACATCCACGGCAGATTAATAACTATTAATTAGTTATAATCAATTCCACCCCGGATTCTGAACTATAGAACCATTTGACATGGTGATTTCATACAGCGGGATTGGGAATAGTAAGTCTCTTCCTTCAAGGAATGTAGCACCCTTATTGCTAGGTTCATACTGATTTTCCCACTCTAAAGGATCGGCGGTAGCTTCAGTGGTATTCCATTTCACAAATGTACCGTTAGGTCCCATAATGTTGGCAACACTCTTTTTGCCATTATCATCAGTCCATCTGCGGAGATCGTAAAGTCGGTGGTTTTCGCAGGCCAGTTCGAGACGGCGCTCGGCGCGGATAGCATTACGAAGATCGCTTCCACCCACAGTTACAGTAGCAAGGCCAACCCTGTTGCGCACCTCATTAAGAGCTGTGCGGGCTGAAGCATCATCGCCGGTTTCGTTACATGCCTCGGCATACATCAACAGCACATCAGCATAACGAAGCACACGGTGATTCAACGGAACCTTAGGTTGGTTGAAATTCTCGGGACGCTTACTTAGAGGAATCCAAAATTTACGATTTATACGGGCTGATTTATGCTTAGCAGGATCAACACAATATGTGCCATTACCATTTTGATTTCCCTGAGCTTCAATAAGATCATCAAAATCATCTTCACCGGCTATTTCAGTAGCACCATGCTTAATGATTGTCCAACGAAGACGCTCAGCATCACCTGCTTGAATAAATGCATTTTCGAGGTTTGCACTTGGCAATCCCCACGCCCATCCATCCATGTCGCCACCAGAGCGGTTACCTGTCACAATAGATAAGCTTCCACCAAGTTCGTAGGTTGCATCATACATATTTTGCACTTCAAACAGCGACTCTTTATTGTTCTCTTTATCAATACTCCACACATCGCCAAAGTCGCTCATAAGTTCATATTCACCCTCGTCGATAACATCCTTCAATATATCTTTAGCCAGATCAAACTTACCCTGATACAGATAAGCTTTACCAAGCATACCGAGAGCAGCACCGCGTGTAGCACGTCCCATATCGGCGGCCACATACTCACTTCGTTGAGGAAGAATAGCTGCTGCATCCATAAGGTCTTTCTCTATAAGAGCATACACATCCTCGGTGCTCGCACGCGTGATTCCACTAACCTCTTCGGGTAGTAAAAAGCCGTCGATAATAGGTACATCACCAAAGTTTTTCACCAATTCGAAGTAGAAATAAGCCCTTAGGAATTTTGCTTCAGCAATAAGCCTTTCTTTTTTGCTTTCATCTATAATGCTAGCACTGGGAATGCGTTCAATAGCAATATTTGTTCTAAGGATACCTTTGTATCTATACTGCCAGAAGTTGGATATTGTGCCATTGCTTTGTCCCACACCCTGATAGTGTGCCAATGAGATATATCCGCTTTGGTCCTGTGTTGTGTTACCCATCCATAGGTCATCACTACACATATCTGTAAGAATCCAGAAGTTTTCAACTTGCCACCATCCATGGTATGTTATGGCATTATAGCAGCCTGTGATGAACGATACAGCATCATCCTCACTTTGAAAATATGTATCCAGGTTCTCTTGTCCCCTCACATCTTCGTCAAGAAAATCGGTGCATGCCGAAAAAGAGATGGATGAGATTAGTGCCAATATTATTATTAACTGTTTCATCGTAATTAGAATTTTAGATCAATACCGAATAAAAATGTACGCGGATTCGGATAAGCTATCCAATCAATACCGGTTTCAATAACGCTGGAGCCCAATTGTGGACGCTCAGGGTCCATCCCCGAATAACCTGTTATGGTAAATAGGTTTTGGACCGAGAATGATATACGAAGATTACTTCCATATACTAAACTCTTTGGCAAGGTATATCCCACTTGCAGCAATCGGCAACGGAAGTAAGAACCATCCTCAACATAGAAACTTGAAACTCTGGTGTAGTTCAGGTTATTATCATTAACCGACAAGCGTGGAATATCATTACTTGTTCCTTCACCTCGCCACACTTTATTAAGAGTTCCTGCATACACGTTGCTACCATTAGCTCCAGAGTACAGTCCTTTGGTGGTGTTGAAGATATCATTACCGAAAGTACCGTAGAAGTTCGAATTAAAATCGAAATTCTTATAGGTAAATCCTAGGTTCAAGCCCACCATAAGGTCGGGATAAGCATTACCAATAAATGTCTTATCTTTATCGTCGAGCACGCCATCATTGTTTATATCCTTGAATCGGATATCACCCGGTTGTGCATTGGGCTGAATCATCTTACCATGCTCATCGGTATGAGAATTGATTTCAAATTGATTCTGGAAAATTCCATCAGCAATATATCCGTAAAATCTTCCGATTTCGGCACCATCCTCATTACGTATAATCTGGTCGGAATTAAATCCTCCGGTAGTGATTGGCCCATCACCCGACAGCTTAATAGCTTTATTTTTAACTCCGGATAGATTCACACCTACATTATAGCTAAAATCCTTTGAAACACGGTCATTCCAGTCAAAGCTAAGTTCCCATCCGGTAGCTTTCATACTACCAATATTCATGGTTACCTGGCTGTTCCAGTCGGGATACCCTACTGCAAAAATATTCTGTTTCCGATATAGCATATCGTGCGATTTCTTTTGGTAGATATCAAACACAACATCTAAACGGGAATCCAAGAACGACATATCCAATCCGAAGTTATAATCTTCCACGGTTTCCCATTTCAGTTTATTGTTACCCACTGAAGAGATTGTAGTACCTGTTACCCTGTTTTGATCGGTTCCAAATACTGCATCAGATGTTGAAAGAAGGGTAAGGTAAGCCGAGTTAGATATATTCTGATTACCTACACGTCCCCAGCCGGCACGCACTTTCAGGTTATCAAAAATAATCTGGTTTTTCATAAACTCCTCACCGGTTACGCGCCATGCTCCAGAAACTGAGGGGAATACAGCATATTTATTACCTTCGGGGAACTTCGATGATCCATCGGTACGAAGCGATGCTGTAAGGTAGTAACGTCCATCATAGTTGTACATTACACGGCCAATATACGACAGCAGCGTACTGTATGCTGTGTTTCCCGATGCTCTCTGATTAAGAGTACCGGCACTAACTTCCTGGAGGTTACTCGAGTTATTGGGAGTATCCTCGCGTGAGCCAGTCACCCAAAACTGAGAAAAACGCTCAGCTGTGAAACCACCCATTAGGTTAAGGTTATGCTTTTCCTTAAAGGTGTGCATATAGTTCACTGTATTTGTCCAGTTCCAGTCTAGCCACTCGGTCATATTACGCGACACGCTGCTATATACCGAACGCTCAAGCTGATCAATCTCAAACTGAGGAGTAAAACTATCCGAACGGCGGATGTGTGCATTGGCACCAAATTGAGTACGCAATGTCAATCCTTGAATAGGTGTTATTTGCAAATATGGATTTACGATTACGCCATATTCACGTGAGTTGGAATTCTGACGGGCAAGCGATGCTGCAGGGTTCCACACCTGGTTATTATGCGATCGCGAGTAGTTATTATACTTATTGTCAACCCAGTTTTCTTCAGGTTTAAATATTGGAGTGGTTGGGTCCATGCTCATTGCCGATGAGAACAGGTTGGGAGTATCATCCCATGCCTCAATGTGAGGAGCCACGTCAAAACCCATCTTAACATACTCATTAAAAGTATATTCGGTATTTAGGCGGATATTTATCTTATCCCAATATCCAACATCATATTGAGAATTATTTTTGAAATATCCCACGCTAAGGTTATACACCAGCTTATCCGATCCACCTGAAATACCCAATGAGTAGTTCTGGATTAATGCTGTTTTGTTGATTACCTCATTCCACCAATCGGTACCCTCGGCATTGGTAATATTGTTTTTGCTGTTCCACACAGGCGTACGGCCATCATTGGTATAGCGGGTCTTAAACACCTGCTCATACTCCGATGCTTTAGCCATATCGGGATTAACAATAGTTTGAAAACCAACTGAAGAAGCAAAGTTTACAGTAGTTTTTCCGGCGGTGCCTTTTTTGGTTGTGATAAGAATAACACCATTCGAACCACGTGTACCATAGATAGCTGTGGCTGATGCATCTTTAAGCACCTCCATCGACTCGATATCATTACTATTCAAGAAGTTGATATTTGTTCCAACGGGCATTCCATCAACAACATATAAAGGGTCGCTACCATTAACTGTAGTTACACCGCGAATCAATACCTTTGGGGTAGTACCGGGGCCACCACCACTGGTAACCTGCACACCATTAACTTTTCCTTGAAGAGCCTGCATGGCGTTACCGGTAGTAACTTTAGTAATTTCATCTCCCTTGATCGTAGATATTGAACTTGTAAGGTCGCTCCTCTTAACTGCTCCATAGCCAATAACAACCAGTTCGTCGAGCATCTTAAAGGAATCAATCAACACAACATTGATTGTTTGCTGATTTCCTACTACAATCTCCTGATTTTCAAATCCTATTGATGAGAATATAAGAATACTTTCGGGACTCAAATTACCTAGTGAGTAGTCTCCATTAAAGTCGGTTATGGTACCCGTAGTGGTTCCCTTAACCTGTATCGTAACACCGATAAGAGCTTCATTATCGGCACTCGATTTCACGTTTCCTTTAACGGATACGTTTTGAGCGTATCCGACTAAAGAAAACATCAGCATAATTGCCATTAAAATATGTGTCCTCATTTTCGAGATATTATAAGTTTAACTTTATCAACTATTCGCGCACTAATTTTGCCCTACCAAGGTGAGCATCAAAATATATCTGGTATGTTCCAGACTGATTTACAGTTGGTTTAGCCCAGTTGTCCAACTTGGTTTTCTCACCAGTCCATTCCGGGTTAACTTTATCGCCATAATAACCGAATATTTCGGGGTTCTCAGAGTTGTCAACACGCCATGTGCAATAGTTCCACCAGCCATCGTGATGCCAGTTGTGAAAGACGAAATTCATCTTATCGCCAGCTTTCAATTCCAGAGATTCTTCAAGAGTGAAAAGATTAGGATTCACGTTATCTTGAACAAATCGTGTAATCTCTCTTGGATTAGATGTCATATATCCGAAATAGAACTCCTGAAGCCAGCTTCCGCCATCAAACCAGGTATCGAGACTGATAGAACCATATTCGTGCGGCACTGGGCTGATAGCCTCTGCAATGCTATATGTGCTGATGTTATAAGTACCCACTTTTACATCAAAAGTAATTTCGTAATACACATTTGCCTGAGTAAGGATAATGGGTTTAGCCACATCAGGACTATCGGCAAGTTTCTGATTATCATCAGGATCGAGACCAAAACATATAGGCGAGAAACTACCTTTTTGTGGAAGGAAGAAAATTTCGGTATTTGCCTTACTGTTATAGTAATTCGCTTTATACTGGAAAGGACCGGTACGCTCAATGCGCATTGGCACACCAAACACATCACTGTTCAACTCTGCTTCGGTGGCAACATCGGCAAGATACATCTTCTCGAAGTCGGGCATCTCAGAGACAGTGATTAAACTGGTTTTGCTTACTTTAAACTCAAACTTATCAAATGCCTCAACCACAAGAGTATAAGTTGCAGGTGCCGACTCAACAACAATACTCTCTTCGAATGATAAAGTTTTGCCGGTTACATCAATCCTTTTATGATAATCAAGCTCAGCAATATCAACAGTCACATAATCAAGTGCCTTATCGTCTTCTACTGCGAATTTGACATTAACTTTAGTCTCACTTTTAATAAGTACGGTTACTTTTTCATCGGGCACCAATGTGAACACCGGAGCATTAAAGTCACCATCCATACTTATTTTAAGAATAGACTCCACTGAACGGCCACCTACATCGGTAACTGTAACACGAAGATCTACTACATCACCATCAAAGTTTTTATCTACTGTGAATTTATAGCTCAAATCATAACTGAACTGTAATTCATCGTAAAGCACAAGAAGATTGATGGTTTTATCGAGCATCAACTCTTCATTATACAGATTAATAGAACGAATTCCATCTGCATCTTCGATTGTACCCTCGATGGTGATTTCGCGCCCGGGCTCAGTTCTGATTGCTGAGGTTTTCAGAGCCAATACCGGCGGCAACCCGTCAACATCGGTGTAGGATTTTGAATCGGAGCTACACCCGCTAAAGAGAGCGAGCGTAACGATCAATAAATTGACCAAAAGATACTTTTTTGTTTTCATAACCTATCAAATTATGTGGATTTAGATTTTCTTAAATATTTTACACAAAAGTATGTTAACAAATCATAACAGATGAGTGATAAACTCGGCAATAGTAGGTCATAAACTCGTCAATTGCCCATTTGACTGTTATAAGTTATATTTATACATTACATTTGAGTATCAATATTTAAGCATCATGAGGATACTTTACTTCATACTTCTTTTGCTATTCGGCATTGAAATATCGGCTCAAAATGAGGTGATAGAAAAAATTGACATTCAAGAGGGTTTGTCAAACCGTTTTATAATGGGAATCACCCAGGATAAAACCGGTTTTATATGGATATCTACCGAATCGGGACTAAACAGGTTTGACGGGAATGTGTTCAGAACATATAAAACCGACAGAACCCAAAAGAATACCAACACCATAAGCGGTAACGAACTCAATAAAATATATGCCGATAAGCACGATAACATTATCTGGATTGCAACCCAGCGTGAAGGGTTAAATGCTTTTGACTGCAAAACCGAGACTTTCACACATTTCAAACACAACCCCGAAGACCCGCACAGCATAATAACCAACGACATAACTTGCATTACCAACTCTAAAGATGGCAATCTTTGGATATCGACCTATTATCAGGGATTTGAATATTACGACAAAATCACCGGCAGGTTTACCCACTATAATATGTCGAACCTGCCACAACTACCCAGCAACCACATCTGGGAACTGACCGAATCAAAAGACGGATTACTATACATTGCCCAGGTAGATGCCGGACTGACAATCTATTCGCCAAAAACAAACACACTGAAAAATTATCAGAAAAAAGAGGGCGATGACAGTTCGCTTCCCAGCAATAACGTAAATGCAGTATTTATCGATAGCAATAATAACGTGTGGGTAGGCACAGCATCAGGATTGGCACTTTTCAACCAGCAAAAAGAGACCTTCACACGATTCATCAATGTCCCAAACAACAATAACTCACTGATTTCAAATGCCATACAAACAATAACGCAGATGGCTGACGGAAAACTGTGGATAGGCTGCGAAAACGGCGGTATAAGCATTTTAGATCTTCAACAGAGCCTTTTCACCGGCACTTCGGATGTGCAATTCATCAATATTACCTATGGCGACGATGAAAACAGCCTATCAAACAAAACCGTAAAATCAATATTTCAGGATTCATTCGACAATATTTGGATAGGAACTTATGGCGGCGGACTGAACTTCATCAGCAGTCAGAAGCCGTTTTTCAACTCGTGGAGCTACTCTCCCATCCCAACCGCACAAAACCGGCTCGACAATAAAGTTGCATGGGGCATTTGTGCCGACTCAAAAGATAATCTTTGGATAGGAACCGACGGTGGTGGAATTAATATATTCAGCAAAAACAAAAAAGTTAAAACATTCAATAAATTTAACTCATCCCTTACTGATGATGCCGTGATTGCCGCCTTTTGCGATTCAAAAGATAACATTTGGATTGGCACTTTTAAAGGCGGGGCATATGTTTACTCATCAAAAGAAAAAGAACTAAAACCCATAAACATTGATTACCAAACAGATATAAGATGCTTCGACGAAGATGCCGATGGAATTATATGGATAGGAACCAGCAACGGAATTTACACCTATAATTATAGCTCAAATTCAATAACAAACTACAACAAAACGAATTCGGAACTTAGGGATAACCTGGTAAGAAGCATCCATCACGATAAAAACAACAATCTGTGGATAGGATTTTTCGGTGATGGAGTGGCAAGATACAACGCCCAAATGGAGTTGATTGACTATATTGACAAAGAATACGGACTGCCTTCCAACCTCATCAATCAAATTATAAGTGATAAACAAGGCAGAATATGGCTTGCAACAGGATATGGACTCGTATATCTCAAACAGGAGGATGATTACAAAAATCCCTTCAGCATAGAGACCGAAAATGATATTGCAGATAACCACATAAGAGCAATAGCACAAGATGAGCGAGGCAATATCTGGGTGAGCACCACCAGCGGAATAAGCAGCTACGACACTGTAGCAAATAGCTTTAAAAATTATGATACACACGATGGTATCCCTATCGGGGCATTCATGAGCGGTTCGGTAACAAAAACATCCGACAATACAATCTATTTTGGATCACAAAGCGGTGTTTGTTTCTTCAATATCAACCAATTACAAGAACCCACAACCAATCCACGAGTCATAATTAGTGATATAAACATTTACGAAAGTGGTTCCAAGAAGGGAATAAACGAATTTCGCATACCCTCAAAACCGGAAATCAACCTTAAATACAACCAAAACACAATCGATATCACTTATAGCATACTCAATTACGCACAGGCAAACACCATTGAGTACAGCTACATGATACGGGGCATGAGCAACGACTGGTACTTCAACAAAAACAGCAACAAAATCATTCTCAGAGACTTAGCTCACGGCACCTACGAACTGCTTATACGCTCCAAAACTAAAAATCTGGATTGGACCGATAATCCTGCATCATTAAAAATAGTGATAAACCCGCCACTATGGCTCACATGGTGGGCAAAGATGATATATACCATCATCGTAGGTGCAATATTGGCCACATTAACCATATTCTACAAAAGGAAACTGGTGTTGGAAAACTCCCTTATACTCGAGAAGAACAGATATGTGCAGGAACATGCCACAAACGAGGAGAGACTGCGATTTTTCGCCAATATAACACATGAATTAAGAACACCTCTAACGCTGATTATCAGCCCATTGGAAGAGATGAGTTATAATACATCACTGTCAAGGGCTATAACATCAAAAATATCGTTGGTATTAAAAAGTGCCAATAACTTGCTAAACCTTACAAATCAGCTACTTGAATTCGGTAAAACAGAGACTCAAAAACGCGAGCTCTACATTACAAAAGGCGATTTAAGAAGCCTCATAATTGATATAGGTTCCAAATATGTTGCGCTCAATATCAAGCACGACGTACTTTTCAACGTGGCTATTGCCGATGGTGATTACGAGTTCTATTTCGACGAGCAGGCGATTACTACCATCGTTGAGAATTTAATATCCAACGCATTGAAACACACCCACAAAGGGAGCATCACCCTATCACTGAGAAATAAAAAGATTAACGACACACTTTACACCGAAATAGCGGTTAAAGATACCGGCGTGGGCATAAAATCATCCTCACTCTCAAAAATATTCGATAGATATTATCAGGAAGAGGGCAGTTCCAACATTTCGGGAACCGGCATAGGACTGGCATTGGTGAAGAATCTGGCCAACCTACATCAAGCCGAGATATTGGTTGATAGTGAAGTAAATAAAGGTTCCACCTTCACACTGCGCCTCAACAACTCAAACTTCTATGTGGAGACGCCAACATCCGAAGCAATAGTTAAGGATAACAAAACAACGGTGCCCGATAATGAGGAACAAACCATAGTGCTGGTGATTGAAGATAACAAAGAGATAAACGATTACATAAAAGAGGTACTTTCAGAGAATTACCTTGTTCACTCGGCCTACAACGGTGATACAGGCCTTGAAATGGCGCTAAAAATCATTCCCGACATAATAATCAGCGATATTATGATGCCCGGACTGAATGGACTGGCGCTTACTAAAACCCTGAAAGAAAATATATTAACAAGTCATATCCCCATTATACTTCTTACGGCCAAAGATACCATCAACGACCGCACAGAGGGCTATAAACTGGGCGCCGATTCGTATATCACAAAGCCATTTACGGCAGGATTACTACAAAGCCGCATCGAAAACATACTGAAAACCAGAAAGTTACTAACCGACAAACTCTCAACCGGCAATATCAACAAATCGGATATCGTAATGGAATCGATGAATAAGATTGACCAGGAGTTTATCGACAAAATAAAAGAGACCATAGAGCAAAACATAGAATCCGACACGCTGGATATCAACTACATAGCCGGCAAAATGATGATGAGCCACTCCACACTTTACCGTAAAACAAAGGCCCTCACAGGAATGACAACCAACGAATTCATCAGAAAAGTGAGGATTTATAAGGCTGAAGAGTTACTGCTGACAGGCAAATATACAGTATCGGAAATTATGTATCTGGTAGGCATGAACAGCCCCACCTATTTCAGGCAGTGCTTTAAAGATGAGTTTAAGCTAACACCCACCGAATACATTAAAAATCTGACAAATAATAAGAATCAAAAAACATAAGACTTCGTTTCTTGGCTCGCCAACTGACCAAACACTAAAAACAACTTCATTACACGATATTTTTTTAACCACATAGAGACATAGGATATAATAATATAAAAGGAGACATTGGGAAGTACAAATTGTCAATTTCCCACTATCCCCTTTCAACTATGTTCATATGTGGTTTAATATTTATTGTAATGTACTATAAAAACTTATTTAAAAATCACTTCCTCTTTATTCACTTCGGATGCTAAATCAACTTCATCTTCATCAATATTTGAAAGCTCAATATTAGAATTTCGGCTTCCTGAAACACTAGCCACTTTGCTCGATTCATTTACCTCATAAGCAAGGTCGGTAGCCTTAAAGTTAGTAACATTATTGAAAATAAATGCAGCTCCTTCATTAGCCACAACAGTAACATTTTTGAAGGTTACATCTTTAGATTCAGAAAACTCAGCACCATAACTCGCTGTTATATAAGCATTCTCAAGATTAATATTCTCAATATTCATTTCAGGAAGACCACCAAAAAACAATGCTCGTCGCGCATTTCTCGACACAAGATTTTTAACATATATATCTTTAAACACTGGAGTTTTCTCACTCACCGGCAATGCCTCCTCGTCCTTAATTACATCACCATCCTCCAATGATTCGGAAGCAGATTTTCCACCATAAAAGAGGTCGAATAAAAATGAATCTGTAACGATATTATACATATAAACATCAGATATATGAATATTTTCAACCACTCCACCTCGTCCGCGGTTACTCTTGAACCTTAGCCCCACATCAGTACCCAGAAACTGGCAATTGGAAACGGAGATATTTTTCACACCTCCCGACATCTCACTGCCCACTATAAAGCCTCCATGACCATGAAACACCTTACAGTTATCTACAATAACATTAACAGTAGGGCGTGCACGGCGGCGGCCATCCTCATCCTTACCCGACTTGATACAGATAGCATCATCACCCACATCAAAGATGCTATTAACAATAATAGAATTTACGCACGACTCAAGGTCAAGTCCGTCACCATTCTGCGAATAACTAGGATTTTTAACATATATGCCATCAATTATCACATTCTCACACATCAGTGGGTGAATATTCCAGGCCGGTGAGTTTTCGAACAGCACACCCTGTAAATATACATTCTTACACTCGATAAAGCTCACCATCACAGGACGCATAAAGTCCTTTATTTCATCCCATTGATTCTCAGTCATATCTTTATTGGGCACATTCATATCACTTATAAGTTGCCCTTTAAGTGATTTTTCTGATGGATACCACACTTTACCTTCATGCACTACACCCCCGGAAGCAATAACTTTTCGCCATTTTTGGTCGGGAACCTTGTTTTTCTTTAACGGGCGCCAAGCTTCACCATAACCATTTATCGAACCTTCGCCGGTAATAGCTATATTCTCAAGATTTCTTCCTGAGATGGGCGATTGGCATCGGCGGGTGTCCAATCCTTCAAAAATAGTTTCTACCAAAGGATAAAGATCAAAATCGGGCGAAAAGAGTATCAACGCCCCCTTTTCAAGGTGTAAATTGATATTAGACCTAAAAACTATGGGACCCGTAAACCATACACCCTTAGGCACATTGAGCGTACCTCCCCCCTTTTGCGAAAGAGACTCCATAGCTGCCTCAAATGCTTGTGTATTCAACGCTATCCCGTTAGGGTTTCCTCCAAAATCTACTATGCTCACATGGTTATTAGGAAATACCGGCACTTTAATATGGGGCATTTCAAAAGGAAGATTATTAAACAAATAACCATATTGGTAATCCTGCTTTTGTTGCATACCGCAAGAATATATCAACAAAAGCATCAACAACGCAAAAAAATTATATCTCCTCATAATATCTAAATAATAACAATATAGTTCTAATACTACAAAACTATGATTTATTGATTAGTAGAATGGCCTACAAATTGGCGTTACAAGTAAGACAAATTGTTTTTTTCACTAAATTTTACAAGTTTTTAGCACATAAGAGCATTACCTCTTCTGAAGACGCTTAACGAACATTCCATAATTGGTTTTCACCTTCACCACATAGTAGCCCGCCGGCAATTTACTTATCGATATTTCACTTGAGTTACCACTCCTTAAAACCACATTACCAGCCACGCTATAAACCTCTACCGATTCAATGGTATGTCCATCACATCGTACGTTAAACCTATCGTTAGCCGGATTGGGGTACAATACCACCTCCTTTGATGGAGTAGCAACCTGATTAACGGCCGTCTCCCTCACCAAAACTGTAGTATTTAGAGCCGCAAATGGAGTCTTATCTTTCCCCACAAGCGACTCAATACGATACACATAGGAGCCGCGCATCTGTATCACATCTTCTATCATCGTGGTTTTAACATCTGATTTTATAAGTACATTATCCCTATACACATCAAAACCTGTTATTGTTGATGGCGGATAAAAATCGGCAACCGCACTATTAACACTCTCATTCTGAGCCACAAGCCTTAACGAAAGATCATCAATCATAACAGCAAAGCCGTCTTGAGACGCATTGTTAAGTGCAAAATATTTTGTGCCAGCAGGTATGGCAACTTCATAACGCGTCCACTTATTATCAAGTTTTATCGTATTAGAGCCATTTACAAATGCAAAATCACTTATATTATTTTCTGTGGACGAAACAGCTACATTCAGCTCATTCACCACATTCATGTTATCCTCTAGCTTTTGCGAGCGTGCATAAAACATCAGCTTATGAGCCACCTTCAAATCCAACTTCGGGGATATCATCCAGTCATCTGTAGGTACAAATTCATTGGAAGAGGCAAAACTAACCATATACTGATTACCCTCGATGGCATTTACAAGTTCATTGCTACTTCCACCATTTATCCTCGACGGATTAAAGCAGATGAACGACTTGGCTTCTACCTTATTGGTGTATCGTCCACTAAAATAAAGGGTCGATTGCTCATCGACATCTGCATAACTCCAGCCAATATTATTACTTGGATTTATGCTGAATGGAGTTATATCTTCAAAGCCATCTGCCATCACCACCGGATTATCCCACTTAATGCTGATTTTCGTTCCATCTATTGCTATGGAAGCATTGCTTGCGATATAATTTTCTGTAACATCACACAAAACCGACACTTCAAGACCATCAGACTCAGTGCTACCGCCACTTGATCTATTATGAATTGTATAATTATTTACTCCTGATGATGCATTATTGTCGGTAAATTCAAATCCTGTTACGCCATCAGCTATAAGAGTACCATCTCTATAAACATTATATTTATCGTATGTCGCGTCTTCACCTGCTTCCCACGACAGTTTCACCCTTGTTAATCCTAAATATTTAACTGATGGGTTAATTGGTGTTACACTCAAATCATCGGGTTCCGATATTGTGAAATGTATATTTTCGCCTACTTTGCGAATATCAGTAATAGGTCTGTTTGTAGCTCTACCGCTCCACGAAAGCGATGAAGGAGTAGTTTCATCAGTAAATGAAATCTTATTACCTGCACCGGGGAAAGGACAACGCGCCGTATTAGGGTTGTTCATATTTCCAGAAGCCACAATAGGATAAATACCTTGATGCGAGCCTACATTAACCTGATTTGAATAATATTTTTGGCGTATATGATTCTCATCCACATGATAGATAATCATATCCGAGCCCGGTAAAGCCGTCTCAAAAGCACCACTTTTTTGCCTATTCTCAAGCACAAAGAACTCATCATTAGTTACTGTGTGCAAAATATAAGCATCAGCATATTTAGAGGCCGGCTTTAAAGAAATATCAGCCGAAACAGGTAGTTCTTTTAAATCCAACCAACCAAACTCCGACTTCTGATAGGCTGTAAAATGGGCGGGTCTATCGCCAGAAGTACCATTCCAACTGCCGGCTGCCATAAGATCCCACTGGCCTGTACCATTGTTATTTCCCTTAGTATCATAGTAATCGGGTGCACCAAGATTGTGTCCAAACTCATGACACATAACTCCAATAGTTGAGATTCTTGTGCTATTATTACCTGCTCTAATCTCTGGCTGAATGGTGTAACTATCAATATAAACACCATCTTTTTTGGGTGGATTTTTAGGATAAAGTGCGGAGCTGAGCGACCAGCTATGCGACCAAATATTATCTGTGTTGCTACCGGAAAACTCCTCTCCCTGTCCCTGATGGATAATTGCAAGCCCATCCACAATTCCATCGCCATCATTATCGAATTCACTGAAATCTATCTCATCATCAAGTTGATCAATGGCCTCAATCACAGCCTGATACGCATAACGATCGTCTCCTTCGCCATAATAAGCATGCCGCTTAGACAGTGTTACCCAACGAGTTACAGTTGTAGTGATATCGAGCTGACCATAAGAGTTCTCGAGGTAAAAATCGCGAAAACTACCTATGCCGTTATAGTTCTCCTCGTTCATATATCTGTCAAAATCCTCACGGGTGTAAGTAGGCTCTGTATCACTGAAGTTAACCAATATCATAAGTAGCTTACGCTTGCCTTTGGATGGGAATGTGGATGACTGAATACCCGATGATTTGAGCATACTGCTATTTACTGCACCATTTCCCAAATGCTTTATCTTTCTCTGTGCCAACTGATTTTGGCTATATGTAAGTCCTTTTTCAATTTCGCTCAATCGGCTTATCCCCACTGACTTATTGGAATTATCGCGTGCAACAATATCCGAAACCACCATATCGCCATTGGCATTGAGGGTTGCATAGTAATAGAAACCATCCTTCATTAGAAGAGTATATCCATCTTTATCGTGCACATAGTTCAAATTTTCATCACCCGATAGTAGTATGGTAACAGTAGTACCATCAGGCTGTGTGAATAGTACCCACTCCGATTGTGCCGGAACAGCAAAGACATTTAAACCTGCTGCTAAAAATATAAAGTATATAAAGGAAAGTAAAAGTTTTTTCATAAGTAGTTTTTAATCACAATTTTTCATTCATCAATTAACCACTCTTCATTAAATGTTAATGATATTCAACAATATCAAAAACATTTGAAGAGCAGAATAAACTGCAAGATAGAAACTTTAATGAAATAATTGTGTAAATTATCACAAATTCAACCATATAGCACGTAAAAAATCACTAATAGTCGAAATATTGACCGCTCATAGCAGTTACCACACGCCCTGGAAACTCATTTTGCCACATATCGAATGCAGCATCGCCGGTGCAATGATTTAACGCCCAGATATCCACATTATATTTGCGGCATTTATCAATCTGTTCCATAATAATCTCTTCGGATGCGCCCGAAAGATGCAAACCACCCACCACTAAATCTAATTTCTCTATTCCTAGCACATCAAAACAGTGATTCAACACGTTAACTATTCCATGATGGGTACAGCCCGAGAGAAGCACATTTTTATCACCATCGGTTAGCAATACAAACAACTCATCATCAAAAACATCAGGCTTAACATTCCCATTTTCATCCTTAACTATCAACCTCTTATTGGCAGGCGCATCATCAGGAAGGGTAAACACAAAAACACCTGGAAGCAGAGTTCTATCACTATCCACAAAAGAGATAACACTCTCCCATCGCTCAACCTCATCCTTATGTTTGAAACCATTCTCCTTCACCATCACATCCGAAAATGAGTATCTAAGCTTGAGCGCTTTGGGGTGCATAAGCATCTTCATGTCAGGAAATGAGTCATTCAAGATTTTCAGTCCGCCTGAGTGGTCGTAATGGCCATGGCTAAGCAGCACAAACTTGCACTTACCGATATCTATGCCCATTTGTACTGCGTTTTTAGCAAAACAATCGGACTGTCCGGTATCGAACAAGAAAGTTTCTTCACCAATTTCCACATGAATCGACAATCCATGCTCACACACAAAATGGGAGTTTACACTCCTATTATCACATAAAATCGAGATACGCATACAATCGACATAATATAAAGAACCAAAATAACTAAAACCGTCGATTAAAACCTAATAGAACGACTTTATATTATCGGAGCAGTAGCGCGATATGTACCTATATACCACCTCATTGCCCAGCCTACTCGCCTCGCCCCAATCCTTACAAGCCTTATCCTTCATCCCCAGGTTGTAATATGCTATACCTCGGTTAAGAAGTGCATGAGAATCCTTGCTTTTGCGTCGTAATGCCTCATCAAAATCACGAATGGCAATTGCATAGTTTTTTTGATCGAGAAAAATAGTACCGCGAATGGTAAAAATACCTTCAATAGATGGGTTGAGATATATTGCCTGACTAATATCCGCCAAAGCCTTATCAGCATTCGACGAGTGTTGCATAAGCAGTTTGCCCCGTTCAAAATAGGCAGTAGCAATAAGAGAGTCTTTAAAAATTGCCTGACTAAACAGGTCGAATGCCTTTCGCACATCCTTATTCTGAGAAAGCACCATCATACCAAGCCCCAGATAAGCATCGCCAAGAGGATTTGTACTTTTGCAGGCCTCGTAATAACTATCGAATGCTGAATCATACTTCTTAGCTGCCTCTTGCCGCTGCCCCGACAAAAAGAATCCTAAACTCTCACTATCCTTATTAGCCATAAGAAAATCAACATCATTACTCCAGCCGGCTTGGTTACCATATCCTAACCTACTAACGGCACGAAGAATATAGGCCAATGGCATATCACCATGATCTTTAATAAAATAGGTGAAGTGGCGGGATGCATCTCCATAATCATTAACACAAAAAGCCATCATACCCTTGGTAAAATAGGGCAATGCCTTAACACTTAAAACTTGGGACGAGAAGAATTTTGAAATAGATAAATCCACCGTTGTCCAGTTATCATCGATAATAGCCAATGACGACATTGCAAAGTTCCTATTGGCTGTTTCATCGTTAATATAAATAGCTATCAGTTCACCCTTAGTATTGATTATTGGTGCCCCCATTGAATTAGCACTTACCGTTGTGCCTACTTGTCCGATGCGTGTAATCCCGGGTATATTAACAACATTTGATATCCGCCCCACTTGCGATACATCTCTTCCCGACTCATTTACCAATACCAGCACCTCCTCCGGCTCACGAATCGTGAGACGACCGGGCGTAAGGTAATCAACATCGCGCACACCCTTAACCTTTACCATGGCAAGATTACAATACCAATGAATAGACAAAACCCTATCTATCTGCACCTTGCGCCCATTATGCATAGTAACCACCAGAGAATCGCTACTGGTTAACGCATAGGCTGGCATAACCATCATTCCATCGGAACTGATAAAAAAACCATTGGATCTGTCAACCACGGCTCCATTAACGCCAAAGGCTGCCACGGCAACTACAGCCTTACTTCGCTGCTTAATTAGAGCAGGAAGGTTTTGAGCTTCAGCAGCGGATATCGATAAAATAAAAATTATTAAAAAGTAAAGTTTCCTCATGCGCAACCACACTAAAATTTGCTTATAGCACGATATTTTGAACAAATATTACACTTTTATTATCCCTTTTAGTTAGTTTTTTGACAAACAGGACGATTATCAATGCCTAAAACACTATTTTTAAATTAAATTTGAAATAAAACCCGATGTCTAAGGAGCTCAAAATACATATCGGAATTTTTGGCAGACGCAATACCGGCAAAAGCACTCTCATTAATGCACTTACCGGTCAGCAGATATCCATAGTGAGCACCACACCAGGTACTACCACCGACCCGGTGAAAAAAAGCATCGAGATACCCGGAATAGGCTCTGTGATAATAATAGATACTGCCGGCATAGACGATGATGGCGAGGTGGGAAACAAACGCATCTCATCTACCATAAACATCATTAATAGTGTGGATGTGGCAATATTGGTTATTGCTGATAATAAACTTGACAAAGAAGAGCTGGCACTGATTAAAACCTTTAGAGACAACAACATATCATTTATAACAATTCACAATAAAGAAGATATATCAGCAGCAACAGTTCAAACCATTAAAGAGATTGAAAAACAGCAACCTGTAGCAATACTTCGACATCATCAGAATTGCAATACCAATAAAATAGTTGACACAATAAAAAAAGCAATCTCCACACAGCCAATATCAACAACCAAACTGCTGCCCAAGCTGGTATTACCCGGAAGCACAATAGTGCTTGTAGTGCCCATCGACACATCAGCACCTGCCGGCCGACTTATACTTCCACAAGTACAAACCATTCGGGCAGCAATAGATAAAGATGCCATTTGCATAGTGCTAAAACCCTCACAGCTAAAAAATTACCTGAATAACAGCAACATAAAGCCTGCACTTGTTATTACCGACAGTCAGATTTTTGACGAAGTATCAGCAATAACCCCTCTGGAAATTCCACTCACCAGCTTCTCGGTGATGCAGGCACATTTTAAGGGCGATTTTGAAGCATACAAGCAAGGCACTCCGCACATAGACAAACTGAAGGATGGTGACAAGATACTAATTCTGGAAAGCTGCACTCATCACGTGTCGTGTGGCGATATAGGAAGAGAAAAGTTACCAAAAATGATATCAAAATACACAGGACTTACCTTATACTACACCGTTGTGGCAGGATTAGATGAAATACCGGAGCCAATCAGCCAATTTGCCATGGCAATTCAGTGTGGCGGATGCATGATTACACGCCGACAACTCAATAACAGGTTACATCAACTCATAATTAACAGAGTACCAATTTCCAACTATGGCATGACAATTGCCTACATTAATAATATATTCAAAAGAGCCATAAAACCCTTTGAATAAAACTTTTACTGTTTATGATTGTCATATGATGTGTTTACAACATAGCGAGACCCTACTTTTTCAACCCTAAAGTCGAAAAAGTTAATTACACTGATGTGCAGCAAACGTTACAATGTATCGTGAATTATTACTTAAATTTGCCTTCTAATAGGAAATTAAAAATATGATAGAACTTAGAGAGAAGACGGCTTTCATTATTGGTGATAAGCAGATATCATACAGAGAATTACTATCTAAAATAAGCTTATTTGCCGGCAAATACAGCATAGATAAGCAAAGCAGGGTAGCCATACTATCGGAAAACAGAGAGGGATGGGTTTACTCTTTTTATTCAATATGGAAACATAAAGGAGTAGCAGTACCCATCGACTTTTTATCCTCGCCGGCAGAAATAGCATATATTATTAATAACTGCACCCCAAGTGCCATATGGGTTTCACGTGAGAGATACAACACACTGCAAGATGCATTAAAGCAAACAACCACACAACCCCAAGTGCTTATAATTGATGATTATGAGCAGGATAACGCATCAACTTTTGAGCCTGCCATCATTGAAAAAAACAATAATGACACGGCAGTAATAATCTATACATCAGGCACCACAGGGTCGCCTAAAGGTGTAATGCTGTCATTCCAAAACATATTGATAAACATCAAGGGTATTGCCATCGACTTCAAAATATACCACGAGGGGCAACGTACCATGATGCTATTGCCACTGCACCACATATTCCCGCTTTTGGGCACCATGGTAATGCCGCTATATACCGGAGGAACCGTAGCTATATCGCCATCAATGGCCTCAACCGACATTATTAACACCCTACAACATAGCAAGATAACAATTATCATAGGAGTTCCACGCCTATACGCAGCCATTTTCAAAGGTATAAAAGATAAAATAGACCAAAGCAAATTGGCAAAAATGCTATACAAAATTGCAGAGAAGGTTGACAATCAGAAGTTTTCAAGAATAATATTCAAATCCGTTCATCAGAAATTCGGAGGTGCAATTGAGTATTGCGTATCCGGAGGTGCAGCACTAGACCCTGAAGTAGGCAAAGGATTCAAAACTCTTGGCTTTGAAGTTCTTGAAGGCTATGGAATGACCGAGGCAGCACCTATGATATCATTTACACGCCCCGGAAAGGTTAAAGTTGGCGCTACAGGACTACCGCTCCCCGATATTGAAGTGAGTTTCGATAACGGCGAGGTGATAGCACGAGGTGAAAATATTATGCAGGGCTACTACAACGACCCCATAGCAACCGCCGAAGTAATAAAGAATGGCTGGCTATACACCGGCGACCTAGGCCATTTCGACGATGTGGGCAACATAATTATTACAGGAAGGAAAAAGGAGATTATAGTTCTATCCAACGGTAAGAACATAAACCCTGCCGAGATTGAAGATGACCTGAGCCGACACATAACTCTAATAAAAGAGATAGGAATCTTTCAGGATAGAGACCAACTCAAAGGGATAGTAGTGCCTACATCTGAACTTATGAGTCTCAGCAATGAAGAGATTGAACGTGAAGTAAGAAACGGTGCTATAACTGACTACAATAACTCGGTGGCTCCCTACAAACGGGTTCACTCAATATCAATATACAGAGATGAACTGCCACGCACACGACTAGGCAAATTACAGCGTTTTAAGCTGGCAGATCTGGCAAATGAGACTGAAAAAGTAAAAACTCCGGTTGAAGAGCCTACTTTTGAAGAGTATAAAATAATTAAGAACTTCATTGAGAATGAGAAGAACTGTACCGTTCTTCCCAACAACCATATCGAGATTGACCTCGGACTTGACTCCCTCGATAAAGTGGGGCTTCAAGTGTTTTTGCAGGCAACTTTTGGTGTTGATATCGATGCCGAACAGCTATCAAAATTTGAATCGGTAGAGAAAATGGCTCTACACATTGCCGAAAAGCGTACACGCATGGAGGTGGAGCGCATCGACTGGAAGAAGATATTGAAAGAAAAAGTGAGTCTGCCACTGCCGGCAACATGGTTTACCGGACGACTATTTGTGAAAATGTCGAAGCTATTTTTCAAGCTATATTTCGGACTGAAAGCTAAAGGCATGGAGCGCATCCCCGATGGACCGGTGATTATTGCGCCCAACCACCAAAGCTTTTTCGACGGTCTGTTCGTGGCATCATTCCTGAAAAGCAAAACCATTAAAAACACCTATTTCTATGCTAAAGAGAAGCACGTAAAACCGGCATGGGTGCGTTTTATGGCCAATAGGCATAATATTATAGTTATGGACCTCAACAACCTGAAAGACTCTATACAGAAGATGGGTGAAGCACTGAAAAGCAAGAAAAACCTGATTATATTCCCCGAAGGTACCAGAACCGATAATGGTAAGCTGGGTGAGTTTAAGAAGACTTTTGCTATATTGAGTAAAGAGCTCAACATTCCTATCGTGCCTGTATCGATAAAAGGAGCCTTCGAAGCACTTCCTAAAGGCAGCTTCTTCCCACGCCCATTCCGCAAGGTGAGAGTGGAGTTCCTTGAACCGGTATATCCATCATCAAGCTCTTATGATGAACTGGTAGAGAACGTACATAACAAAATAGAAGTTACTCTGTAACAACATCTTAATCCATAAACAACCCCCAACGAAACTGGAATTTTTGCTTCAGGAGCGTTGGGGATTGTTATTTAATCACCCCACAATCCTAAAAACCAAATCACTCCAGCACTACAACCCCTTCACGCACCACAGGCACAACATGTATTAGGGATGGGCCAAAGCAGTAGTCAAGGTCATCGGCATATCCTTTTGTTTTAAGGGTTTTATAGTGCCTGCCGTTGGAGGCTATGGTTCTCACATCAAATGCGGCAGAGGTGTATAACGACATCATTGCCAGGGCAAAATCGCTGAGTTCGATATCGGCATCCATCTGCTTCATAAGGCATATAATATAACCGGCGCACAGAGCATCCTCGAGAGTAAAAAGATCATCGGCTCCCGAACAAACCAGAGTAATACGTTCATGTTGCATAAGTTGGCGCGCTACTTCACGGGCATTCAGAAAACAGGCTATATACCTATTGGCGGCACTGCTACTATTGATTATTGCACGTGTGCCATTGGTGGTAGTCATCACAATATTCTTTCCCTTCACCACATCAGCACCATATGATAGAGGCGAATTACCGAGGTCAAAACCTTGGATTAGTTCGGCAAATCGCTCACCTCCCAACAACACATCAGGATTCAATTTTTTATATTCAAGTGCCTCTTCGGGAGTGAGCATAGGCACTATCTTTTTTGCTCCATTACTAAGTGCTGTTACCATTACCGAAGTGGCTCTAAGCACATCTATTATCACCGCCGTATCATTGCCCACGCTATGGGCATTTGCCTCGCGCGCAGTGGCTATCACATCAATATATCTCATATACAACTATATACACATTAATTATTTAATGCTTCTATTTTTTTAAACTCACGTTTTATTCTCAATATCAACAACAGCCCAGCGGATGCCAATCCCATAAGGTATCCTATCCACACCCCGGTAGGACCTATGCCCACCACTATCGCCAGCACGTAACCTACCGGCAAACTTATCATTATATATGCCACCCCCGCCACTATTGCCGGAAAGAAAAAATCCTCGA
Organism: uncultured Marinilabiliaceae bacterium; assembly: GCA_964635545.1. Classification (GTDB taxonomy): domain Bacteria; phylum Bacteroidota; class Bacteroidia; order Bacteroidales; family Marinilabiliaceae; genus JAGPIS01. The sequence continues at coordinate 18,683 of CAZWOA010000002.1, read as the reverse complement.
GTCCGCGAAGTATTCCCAGCGACATCACCTGAAGGCCGTCGAAAAGCTGGAACAGTCCGCCTACCAGCAATAAGTTGGCTGCTATGGCTATCACCGCTTCATCGCGAATGAACAGCTGTGGTATCACAAACCGGCCTATTAAAAACAGCAGTCCGGTGAAAAACATGAACATAAGCACCATATGTATTGATGCCCATGCCGAATCTTTCAGGTCGCCAAACCGTTTCTGACCTCTAAATATACTTATTTTTATTGTTGTTGCAGCACTCAGCCCTGCCGAAATCATATAAGTGAAGCTAATTAGCGTCATCACAACCTGATGGGCTGCCAATGCAGCAGTACTTATCCAACCCATCATAATGGCACCTGCGCTAAAAGCAACCACCTCTATAACCATCTGGCCTCCAATAGGTAAACCTTGCCACACTATCTGTTTTAATGATTTTAAAGACAAACGACATACGGCTGCACCGATATGAAACTTCTTAAAAATAGCCACCTTACGCACGGCCAAATCCATCATTATCGCCATCAGTATTTTGGCAAGCAGAGTGGCATAGGCAGCACCCATCATTCCCATTGCCGGGAAGCCAAACTTGCCGAATATCCACGCATAGTTAAAGAATATATTGGTGGTATTTCCTATAATGGTGATAATCATTGCGATACGGGTATTTGAAAGCCCCTCGGCAAACTGCTTGTTAAAGGCAAAAATTTGCGAAGGAAGCATCGTCAATAGAAGCACCAGGAAGTAGGGTTGTGCCGCCTCAACAACCTCTGTGGGTTGCCCCATATACGGAATAAAGTAATAAATAAGCCCCATCACGCCCATCAGTGCAATGCCTGTAATCCATCCTGCATACCGTATCTGACGAAGAAAAAATGATATTTGACTATCCTCTCCTTTACCAAAACTTTTACCCACCAGGGGCGTAATTCCTATGGAGAGTCCTATACCAAGAAAAAGAGCTATAACCGACAGGTTACCAGCAAGTGAAACCGCCGCCAGTGGCACTTCACCAAGCCGGCCTACCATAATGGTATCGGCCATCACCACACTCATCTGTCCCGCCTGCGACATAATTACGGGTAGGGCGAGTTTAAAATTGGCACTATAATGAGGTTTGTATCTCTGTATCAAAACTATCTATTTAGGATATAGCAAAGAAACAGAATTACTTGTTGATAAAAAAGAAAAAGAAGGATAAGCACCTAAGGGAATAAGGGCTATCCTTCTTTTCAAGGTCTTCGTTAAAACCAGTTTTGGGAATTTTAAGGGATCATACAAAGGAGTATTTCTACCCCCTTTACATATATTAATGTCGAAAAAGTGCAATCGTAACACCTAAATGGCAACTTTTTTCATTATTTTTACCGGCATCATCCCAATCTAACACATTATAGCTTTGAAAATCAAAATCTTGCTAACAACAATTTTTTTTGTGTTTTTTGCAAAATCTTTTGCGACAAGCCCTACTCAACTTGTTGCACAGATAGAAAAATTATACTCTCAGCACGATTTTGACAACATTATAAAGATAGCCGAACCGGTAATTTTTTCTGAAATAACCGATACTGATAACAAGGAGCTACCTACTCTGCTTATTTACTATTTTAAGTCGGTGGCAATGCTCGATCAGCACTCCAAATGCTTAACCAAAGCACGACAACTGAGAAACACACTCATCGTATCGGATTATAGTAAAGAGTCGCTCATTCTCGACTTTTACGAGGCCAGTTCATCCATCGTACTTCAAGAGCATGAACACTGCCGCAATCTATACCAAAAAATTATCAATAACAGAGCTATGCTACAACCTGAGCTTGACTCTCTTGTAGTGAAAAGCTATGCCAACATAGCCGTCAGTCATCACTTGGAAGGCAACTGGACTAAGGCTGATAAATACTACAAACTAGCCTTAGAAATGCTTGAAAAAGATGGCAAAAACATGATTTATCAGGAAACGCTCGCTACAATGACGGGCAATTACCTAAATCTGCTATTCGATAATTTGGAGAGATATAGCGAAGCTGAAGAGCTGCTGGCTAAGACACTTGCTTACCCATCAAATCGTGAGGTGAACATATCCAATTACCACCTATTCCTTATGGCTGCCGAATATTATCTTGCTGTGGGCAATCAACAAAAATTCATACAAACAGCCACAGCTTTAGAAAACTTCCTGACAACCAACAACATACAGAATGATGGAGATTTAGGTTACCTATTTCTTCGTAAAGCTATATTTTATGCCAACACCAGCAAAGTAACCACCTCACAGATGATGGCTACTCAAGCCGAGAAATACCTAAAGGACGAAGAGGGCCTATTTAACTACCTACCCGATGTTTATGACCTGATGATTAATAATCAGATAAAAAGGGGCGAAAATATTGCTGCCGAAGAGAACATTAAAAAATTGGTAGCTTCAAACCGCTTATCAGAGAGATACCCACCATTTTATATACATGCGATGGCGGCAAATCATATGGCTACTATCGGTAAAAAAGAGCTATCCATTGCCTATGCCGACTCTGCAAAAATGGAATTTAAAAAGATAAAAAACCCTATCGATAATCAAACAACATCATACCATAGCACAATGGCTAAAGCAAGCTTCACTATGGGCGATATTTCAAAATTCAAAGAGCACCTAATAAGTTTAAAACGACACTATTTGAGTACTAAAAATCAACATAAACTAAAAGAACTTGAAGTTGATCTTGGACTGGCCTTTTGTGAAGTTATAGAAAATAACATCAACTTATCTTTAGAAATGCTATATAAACTGCTCAACGAGATAAACGTACTTCAAAAAGAGACACGCCAACTAACCAAAGATGCACTTGACGATAACACGATAATATACAACCTATATACCATAAAAGCCTTGGCATGGCTCAAAAAAAGCGAAATTACGGGTTTAAAAAGCCATCTTGACTCAGCGTGGTTTTACCATACAAAAACAATTGGAAAGTTTGACCAAATACTTGGTAATCTATCATTGGATAGCGATCGAATATCAGCCTCAAACACAGCCCTTTATCACCTAACAATTGGCTATCGAATTGCTTTAGAGGCATATAAAAGAGATCAGACCATTGCCAACTTCAACAAGGTGATATACTTCACGCAGCGACTAAAAGGGTATTCGCTAAATGCAATGCTCAACAAGCAGGTTGCAATGCACAAAGCAGGTGTTCCTCAGCATCTTATAGATGAAGAGAAGCATATTACTAACGAAATACGTTTTCTGAACAACACCATAAAAAACTCACAAAAGGCAGGAACCGACACCCTTACCAATCTATTGGTGCAGAAGCAACAGTTGAATATGAGAAAACTGGAGCAAATATCAGGCACCATAAAAACACATCTGCACACATCTGCCGATTTTGCACCCGAGATACTTACACTCAAAAAAATTCAAAGCCGCCTAACCAATGATTATGTGGTGATAGACTACCTAATTCTTGAAGATGACTGTATTATTGTTACAATAAACAAAAATAGCCACTCCATAACACACATCAAATGGACTGACAGTGATTTACAATCACTTAAAGAACTTCAGGAACAGATAAACACCCCATTTGCAGGTATTGACACTTCAAGTTATTCTAAATTTATAATCCCTGCAATGCATTGTTACAACAAACTTATATCTCCTATTGAAAAGGATATTGAAAACAAAAAACTTATAATAATCCCATATCAGGAGCTTACCTACCTGCCTTTTGAAGTATTGACTAAATCAAAAGGAAAGAGCAACAGTTTCAAAACCACTGATTATTTAATACTCCACAATCCCATATCATATTGCACCAGCCTATCGTTACTACCCGATTACAACAACCTAAAAACCATAACACATGGGGTTACAGCCTTTGCTCCTGCCTATGGCAAAACTTCCGAATCACAATTCACACCTCTACCCGAAGCAAATAGCGAGATTGAGAGCATATCTGCCAAATGGAATATTGCAACATATAAAGGTGATAAAGCCACATCATCAATATTCAAAAAGAAAATATCAAAGGATAGAATACTACATCTTGCCATGCACTCAGTAGCCGACAATGCTGAACCCATGGAGTCGGCACTAATATTTTCTGATGATGGCAACGACAGATTAAAGGCATATGAGATTTATACGCTCATCACCAAATCTCCTCTGGTGGTGCTAAACGCCTGCAATACCGGCACCGGAAAACATATAAATGGCGAGGGCAGCATGAGTCTTACCAGAGCATTCAGGTTTGCAGGGGCATCCAGCATTGTAAACACACTATGGGAGGTGAACGACAAAGCCAGCGCAACAATAATTGCTGAGTTTTATAAGTCATTAGCCGACGAAAGCACAAAGGATGCAGCTATGCAAAAGGCTAAAATCAGCTATATAAAATTAGCAGACGAGATAACCGCCCACCCATTCTTCTGGGCGGCCCATGTCACTAACGGTGATGTATCGGCAATAACCGAAAAGAGAGAGATAACAGACAATACATTGATATTAATAGCCTTAGCAATAATGCCTGCAATAATCTTTTACGTTACAAAAAGGAAAAAGAAAAAAATAATATAATCACTAATTTCCCAATTCGCGAAGCAGATTAGTAGCCTTTACGTTATACACGCTCTCGTCTCTACAAAGCTTTTTTAGAATCACTGATGCCACATCAACATCATTTTTGCGTAGATAAGACAGAGATTTATACCAAAGAATATGGTCGCGGTAATATGCTGACTTTGCCTCTGCCTTATTAAAACTTCTGATGGCATTATCAACAAAGCCCATTTGCAAATAACAAAGTCCTGACACAAAGTGAGATACCTCAGGTGCCGTCTCACTATTGGCTGCAGCAATATTTATGGCAGAGTAAAAATCCTGACGCGAATAGGCCTCTAACGCCTTGGTTACATCCGACACATTAGTCCCTCCCCTCGTGGCCAGAGATACTGAATATGGCTCGAAATATTTTGTATAAAGCACGTCGGTTTTAGGGTGCTTATCGGAGAAATATATAAGAGTAAAGGTAAGTCCCAAAAGCAACAACATAGTGGCTGCCACGCCGGTAATTACCGGATTTGACAATCTTTTATGCTTATGAGCCACACTCTCACTAATATTCCGTATCTGCTGTCGAAACTCATACACATCATCACGCTCTTCGCGCAACACTGCCATAAGTTCCTCTTTAAGTTCTCTCTCTTCTTTAGTCATCATTTTTAGCTAATCATCAAATTGTAACTCTTCAAACAATGAATCCTTCTTCATAAGCTTTACCAGCATATTGAAAGATGCTGTTTTTCTGTTTTTGGTATATTGAATGCTACTATATTTCATTTTCGTCATGATATCTTCATTAGTATAACCAAAAGCAGTCATTCTCAACAAATCCTGATAATCTTTGGGCAATTGAGCATAGTACCTATATACCATTTTCTTTCGCTCACTGTTAATCTCATTTTCTTGGATGCCGATATATTCTAGCCCATCTTTTTCATTTAGCTCGAAGTGCTGCGGAATACGCATACGACTTCTCAACTCAGAAAACCACACATTACGCGCAATACCCATAAAATAAGTACTGAAAGAACTCGTAAGCACCGGACGCTCCTCTTTGGTGTAGATAATAATTATTACCTCCTCCATTACATAACGAACATCAGCCTTTTTGCCACCTCTCAACTGCACCAATCGCATTACAGAACCTTGCATTCTCTCAAGGATATATCTGATAATCCGATTATCTTTATCAAAAATACCCGACAACAAATCCTCATCACAATAATCACTCTCTGGCTGTCTCATGACATCACATAATGTTACTTAATTTTTTCTATTTATCCAAATAAAAATCACGGGTCAGTGCAAAAAATTGACTAGTGTATTGATTTCTTACAGAAGTTTCTAACACAAGACTATCTCTTACAATGCTACCACCTACATTCAACGATAAAACCACCACAACTCTCACTGTCGGTTTATTTTCATTTGGTATTATATCAATAATTTTTTCTATTTCTAATTTCTTTTCTGATGATTGTGCTACAACTTCATCAAGTGATGAAGCAGGAACAATAATAACCGCTTTACCATCATTACTAATCAATGATGCAATAGAATTGAAAAGGCTGGATAACGGCAAATTATCATCATGGCGCGCCATTGTGCGTTTCTGGCATGGATTTTTTAGCGAATTACTAAAAAAAGGCGGATTACATACAATAAGCGAATATTTATATTCACTATTCAACTCACGCACATCACCTTTAGTCACCCTCAACCTCGATGCCCATGGCGAATTATTAAAATTAAACTCCGCCTCCCGGGCTGCATCGGCATCAATCTCAATAGCATCTATTTCAGCATCTTGAAACCTTTGTGCCATCATCAAAGCCACCAATCCGGTGCCAGTGCCAATATCAAGAATTCGAGTATATTTACCATTTGGCACAGTTACTCCAAGCACTACGCCATCGGTACCCACCTTCATTGCCGACCGCTCCTGTACCACGGTGAACTGCTTAAATTTAAACCAGTTATTAGCCATCAATACCAAAGTTTTCGAACACACCGAGACCGAAAAGTGCAAAGTCGTATTTTATAGGATCATCTGGATTTATCTTTTTAAGTGCTTCAGTAACCTCCTCCACCGCTCTCCAGTCGTTCTGCTTACGCTGCAACAATCCAAGAGAACGTGCCACCCTTGCCGAGTGCACATCTAAAGGAAGATATAAATCAGCTGGCGAGATAGATTTCCACAGTCCAAAATCGACACTGCCGGCTGATGGACGCACCATCCAACGCAGAAACATATTGAAGCGCTTGCCTGATGAGCCTTTTGCCACATCCGACAGATGCTTGAAAGTGCGCTGTGGAATTCCTTCGGATATAACCGAACGAAAGGCCGCAATACCCTCACGCACGGTACCTCCATTATTAACTCCCGATGCAAAAAGTAACTCCATGCCACCGCGCTCATACACACGGCGCAAGCCATGTATAAAAGCCACCAAATCAACACCTTGGAATGTGCGATAATAGAATTTGTCAAGCATATTTATCTCACTGTCGGAAGCATTGATAACGAACTGATATGGCGAATGATCGAGCATCTCCATAAGCTTGTTGGCACTCTTGAGTATCATGCTTCTTTTACCCCACGATATGGTTGCGGTGAGGTATCCTGCCACTTCAATATCGCCTCTATCCTTAAATTGATGGGGAATACTTATTGGGTCGCTATCAATAAAAGATGAAGTTTCATACAATGAGGCCTTCTCATCGAGAAACTTGGTTATTTCGCTTAATTCCATAAGATTTACTCGTTAATGATGCCGTCTTTAATGTGGATAACCCTATCGCACATATTGGCAAGATGATGGTCGTGAGTTACGATAATAAATGTTTGCCCAAACTCCTCGCGCAACGAGAAAAAGAGCTTTTGCAACTCCTCCTGATTTTGAGAATCGAGATTACCCGACGGCTCATCAGCAAAAACTACCGAAGGGCTATTGATAAGCGCTCTGGCAATTGCTACACGCTGTTTTTCACCACCACTAAGCTCGGCGGGTTTATGGTGCAACCTATGGTCGATATTTAGGAAAGACATGATACGACGTGCATGCTCCTCTGCCTCTTTATTGTTACGTCCCTTAATCAATGCAGGTAACACCACATTTTCGAGAGCATCAAACTCGGGCAATAACTGATGAAACTGAAATACAAAGCCAATCTCGCGATTACGGAAACCGGCCATCTGCTTATCATTGAATTTACTGATGTCATTACCATCGATAAGCACCTTGCCCGAAGTGGGAGCATCAAGCGAACTTAGTATCTGCAGAAGCGTAGTTTTACCGGCACCGCTGGCCCCCACAATAGAGACCACCTCACCCTTAGATACCTTAAATGAGATACCTTTCAGCACCTCAAGAGTACCGAATGATTTACGTATATCGACAGCTTCAACCATTATATCATCAATATTTATTCTATCACAAAAACTATATTCCTCCACCATCAGTATTTTCCTGCATTGGGGTATCATCAGAAGAATCATCGGAATGGGAAATTTCACGATTAAAATCTCTTTTCAACTCATCTATCTCCTTCTGATAAGAGTCTGCTACCTCTTCAATGCCCTCCGACAAATCAGATACTGTGCGTGTAAGTTCATTCTGTATCTCATCTTTAGCTTTTTGAAACTCACGCAATCCCTTACCAACTGTGCGGGCAAGATGTGGCATCTTTTCCGACCCAAAAAGAATCAAAATAACCAGAAGAATTACAATTATCTCGCCGCCTGACATACTGTGGTGCATATTTTTATCTTCCTCAAAGATAACGCATAACACACAAAGAAAAAACCCCGCATAAAAATATGCAGGGTTTTAAAACTAAAGTTTTATAACTTATTTTTTAGCATCTAAAGCAGCAGCTTTTTTATCTCTGCGGTTCATAATATCGAACGCAAGCGGAGTAGCTACAAACAGAGATGAATATGTACCAACTGCGATACCAATAATCATTGCAAATACAAATCCACGAATTACCTCACCGCCAAAGAAGAAGATTACAATTAAGGTAAGAAGTGTGGTAAATGCTGTATTTAAGGTACGGCTCAAGGTAGAGTTAAGAGCACCATCGATGGTGATTGTTCTATCCTGCTTCGGATGGTTGGTAACGTACTCACGAATACGGTCGAAGATAATAACAGTATCGTTTATCGAGTAACCAATCACAGTAAGAATTGCGGCAATGAACGACTGGTCGGCCTCCATTGAGAATGGCAATATGCCATTGAACAGTGCAAACACGCCAAGCACAATCAATACGTTGTGAATAAGAGCCACAACAGCCCCTGCTCCATACTCTACCTTACGGAAACGGAGGAAGATATAAAGGAACATCACAATAAGTGAAAGCACAACAGCATAGAATGCTTTTTCTTTAATATCGGCGGCGATGGTTGGTCCTACTTTTTGAGAACTCATACGGTAATCGCTCAAGAAGGTCTCTTTAGAAACACTAGAGTCGATAAACGGCTTACAACCATTGTAAAGTCTCTCTTCCACCTCTGCCTGAGCCTCATCACTTCCGCTATCGGCCATATAGTTGGTAGAGATTCTAACCTGATTCTCCTTACCATATATTTTCACCTCTACAGTGGCACCTTCCATGCTTGCTGATACCGACTCCTGAACATCTACAGTAGATGCAGGATGGTCGAAACGAACCACAAACTGCTGTCCACCGGTAAAATCAATACCTTGCTGAAGACCTTTAGTTGAAAGTGCAACTATGCTTACAATAATAGCAACTCCAGACAATACATATGTTAACTTACGCTTAGAAAGGAATTTGAAATCCAAATTCTGCATGAAGTTCTCGGTAAGTTTAGTTGTGAATCCAAACTCAATTTTGCGTTTCAACATCCAGTCGAAAATTAGACGGCTGATAAAGATAGCTGCAAAAAGTGAGCAAAGGATACCAATGATAAGAGTGGTTGCAAAACCTTTGATTGGGCCTGTACCGAAGAAAAATAGGATAACTGCTGTAAGAAGGGTTGTAATATTTGAGTCGAGGATCGACGACATGGCGTTAGAGTAACCATCGGCAATGGCCGAGGCTATCGACTTACCGGCACGCAGCTCCTCTTTTGTACGTTCAAATATAATCACGTTGGCATCCACCGACATACCGATGGTAAGCACGATACCCGCAATACCGGGAAGTGTAAGCACAGCCCCAAATGATGCAAGCACCCCAAGGATGAAGAATAGGTTGGCCAGAAGTGCAAAGTCGGCTACAATACCGGCTCTAAAACCGTAATAGATTAAGATATAGATAAGTACGGCAAGAAAAGCCCACAAAAATGAGTTCATACCGCTGTCGATAGCTTCCTGACCAAGTGAAGGACCTACTACGGTATCTTCAACAATATGAGCAGGCGCTGGCAGTTTACCCGATTTAAGAATATTGGCAAGGTCTTGCGCCTCTTCGGGAGTAAAGTTACCGGTTATCTGGCTGCTACCGCCGGTGATTTCACTCTGAACGGTTGGGAAACTATATACAAATCCATCAAGAACGATGGCTATACTTCGCTGAAGGTTGGCTTTAGTTAAACGAGCCCACGCTTTAGCACCTTCGTTATTCATGCTCATGCTCACCTCGTATGAGCTACCACGCTGACCCACATTATGACGGGCATTGGTAATAACATCACCTTCGAGTGGTGCACGTTTATCAAGCGAAGTTACTTTGATGGCAACCAGCTGGAATACAGACTCTTTAGGATTGACTGGGCGATTAACCCAGCCTTGTGCCTCTTTACCTTGAAGTGGCTTAACGGTCCACAACAATTTCAGATCGCGAGGTAAAACAGATTTTACACTCTCATTATTAAGGATATGATTAACCTCGGCAGTATCTTTTGCAACTGCTGTACCTACAACGGGGCCATGACCGGCAGGCATAAACATAAGGAATGATGATAGAGACTTTGCATCATTGGTTTGTGATAGTGAATCGCTATCAAGCTTACCAAGAAGTGCTATATCGCTCTCTTTGCTAACTACAGTGCTATCTTTTTCGGCAGATTTTTTCTCTTTATCGGCAAATAGAAGAAGAGACTTATTCTCTGCCTGTATCATGTATTCTATAAGTTCGGCATTATTGTAAGTTTCCCAGAACTCAAGGCTTGCAGTTCCCTGAAGCAGCTTACGCACACGGTTTGGGTCGGTAACACCGGGAAGCTCAACAAGCACACGACCTGCTTTATCGAGACGCTGAATATTAGGTGAAGTTACACCAAAACGGTCGATACGCGTACGAAGCACATTAAAAGCATTGCTGATTGCACTCTCCGATTCGGCTCTAAGTACGTTGAGAACCTCTTTATTGGTTGAGTTATACTTAACCTGGTCTTTCAGTTCAACGGTATTGAAAATTGTTGCAAGTTGAGCCTGGTTGTCAATAGCTTCAAACTCCTCGGCAAATAGAGTGATAAAATCTTTGGTTGAGTTTTTCTCTTTTGCCTCAGCTCTTTTCAAAGCTTCAAGAAATACAGGATTGTTGTTGTAATTGGACAAAGCCTTAACAATATCGGCAACTTTTACTTCAAGGGTGATATTCATACCACCTTTAAGGTCAAGACCAAAGTTAATCTCATTGTCCTTACACTCTTTGTAGGTGTATTTCTTCAAGAAGAGGAAGTTATAAACCGGCTCATTGGCCATCGAGTCCAGATAGGCAAACTCTTTGTCGGGGTCACCCATGGCAAACTCCTTGGCTGCTTTCTCTGTACGGCTCGTAAAGAATGTAAACGATAACTGATACAAGCTAACTATTGCTAATAATATGGCAAATAGTCGTATGGCTCCACTGTTTTGCATTTTTTTAATTAATTTAAAAGATATTTTCTTTAAGTATGATTCAGTCGAATTGCGCAAATATATTCATTTTTTTAAAAATTATTCATCATAGTTAGATGTTATTTAAAAAAACAGATATTCAGCACACTAAAAATCTCATAATTTGGGTTAATTAACCAGTTCTCGCACCGGAGAATCCTTACGCAGAAGCGATAGATTGGCTATTATAAATAGAGAAACTGAAAAAAACATCCACAAAACTGAAGTAATAGCAAAAAACAGAGTTGGAAATTTCAGATTTATAGTAAATATACTTTGATAAGCAGCGATAACTCCCATGGAGATAATCAGAGAAAATATGAGCGCAATGAAAATAACAATCACCGGACGTAATGTAATTCTAAAGATCATTGCTGATACCGATTGCCCACACAGCTGCCCAACGGCTAGTTTATATTTAGATGAGTCGTAAAACGTGCGCGAGAAGGCATACACTCCTGTTATAAACACATAAAAAGCCACAGCAAACAGTAGAAATCCTATGCGCAATAGTCGGAAGTCATCATCAAACTGCCTATCCATATATTGATGCAACTCTTTGATATCCATTGGCATATCAGAAAGATACATATTCCACACCTGCTTTATATCATCCAACGAACTATTATTGAAGCCTTTACCTTTTTTTATCACTATGTAACGCTGCACATCATTATCGGGCGAAAGCATAATCATAAGTGGGTTGATGGGTAACGAATAGTCGGAGTAATGATAATCCTTCATCACTCCCTTCACCACATAGCTGCCATATTTCACATTATCTTCCTCATTAGGCTCTATTCGTTCGCCTAATGGCTTGATGAGCCCATACTTTTTTACTGCCGATTCGTTAAGCATCACCGCAAGAGAGTCGGAAGCCGAATTACCAATAAAAGTTCCATTGTTGAGTTGAATACCCATCACATCAAAATATTGGGCCGAAACCACATTGGTAGAGAGTAGCACAATAGAATTACCGAGCTGGCTATCAACTCTATATGACAAAAAAAGATGCATTTGCCCCGGTACAGA
>CAZWOA010000002.1:0-6129 GCA_964635545.1 uncultured Marinilabiliaceae bacterium | reverse complement strand
CGAGCTGGCTATCAACTCTATATGACAAAAAAAGATGCATTTGCCCCGGTACAGATTTGGCCGTGGCAACATTATCAACCGATTTTACCTTAAGTATATCATTTCTGAAATTCACCCACGAGTTTCCAAGAAGATTACCACGGTCGATAACCATCACATCCGACATCTTAAAGCCTGGATTCATTCGGCGCGCATCGTGTAGCGTAAGCAACATACCACTTAATACATAAAATATCACCCCCAACAATCCGGCCTGAGCAAAAAGTATAAAACCTTTGAAGCCGAAATGCCTGGTAACTTTGCGCTTACGCATTGCTGAAGCAAGAGGATAACCATAAACGAACCGGAATGATGGATAGACCCCTGCGGCAATCGACAACACACACACAAAGAGCAGTACCCCTGTTGAGTGATAATCGGCCTCCCACAGTCCAAGCTTCAGACCTACACTACTGTTAACCAACGCAATGAGCAACTCAACAATAACAAGTGCAATAAAAGCAGCAACAAAACTATGAACTATAATTTCAATCTTCAGTTTGCGGAAAAGCTGAAACCTGCTGGCTCCTGCTACCATTAGCGACTCAAGTTCAAGACCGCGTTGTGCTGAGGTGGACTCGGTAATATATACAAAATTAATACCTGTGAAGATAAGAATTAACGATGACAAAACCACAAAAACAGCTAAGTATGAGAATTTTATGCCATTTTCGATGGGAAGTTCTGCCTTCGAAAGCATGTGAATATCAGTAATAGGCTCGGAAACAAAATCTACTGCAAGACTGCTAATATCAACTTTATAGAATTTCACAGCCTGCGCCACCTCATCGGCCGCCAGTATATCTTTCTGCTCATTAAGGCGATCGGTAAGTTTGGCAATGTTCACGTCATCCTTAACCTTCATGTAGGTATGGCATGTAAGCCTTAGCCAGCTATCACTTATGTAATTATATTCATCATCAGTAGGAAACATCTCGCCGAGGGTAGTTAGCGATGCAATAAAATTGAAGTGGAAATGAGTATTGGCCGGCAAATCCTTCAACACGGCACCTATTTTATAGCTAACTCCATTAAATACAATGCTTTCACCAATGGGATTATTATTGCCAAAATAGTTATGGGCTGCGGATTGCGAAATAGCAATAAAACGATGATCGGTGAATAACGAGGCCGTATCACCTTCTATAAATTCGAGTGAAAAGAGCGAAAACAATTCTTTGTCGGCCATAAAAAAGCTACTCTCAAACAGCTTCTTACCGTCGATTTCCAAAGTGCCTTTGCCGAATTTATACAGGCGTGCCGACTCCTCCACATCGGCCTGCTCGCCAACCAACCCATTAAGTGGCATAGGTGATACTGCCACCAGGTTCTGGCTATTGCCCACAGTTACTATCGACGCTATGCGATATATTTTTTTATAATCTTTGAAATGATAATCCCAACTACTCTCATATCGTGCGTAAAGAAGCACAAACACACAGAGAGCAAGCGATATAGATAGCGACAACAGCCCTGTTAAAGCTCTTGTATTACCTTTCAGCAGGCTACGTAATACCGTTTTTATATGGAACCATATCACCCTCACCAATCACACAATTAAATGGCCATCAAAAAGATTGACACGTCTCACCGCTTTATCGGCAAGCGTGCCCGAGCTGGTACCGTGCACTATCGATATTCCGGAATCGCACACAGCATCAAGGGCATTCATAAAATCGTCGGTATGGTGCGAGTTTAACATACCTGTGGGCTCATCAGCAATAATAATTTCGGGGCGGGCAACTATAGCACGAGCAAGGGTTACAAGCTGCACTTCGAGCATGCTGATGGTGGTTACCTTACGATTGACAAGGTGCCCAACATTAAAAATATCGAGAGTATGCTTTACCATGCTTTTGCGCATTCCTGAGCGCTGGTTACGATACACAAGCGGCAACTCCACGTTTTCGCCAACGCTGTAACTGTCGAGTAACGAGTATTTATTACCAACATACCCAACATTATTGCGACGCATAAGTTCAAGCTTTGAATTACTTAACTTACTGACATTAACATTATTAAAGATAAGTTCGCCCGACGATGGACGATCGAACAGACCGAGAAGAAGTAATAGTGAAGTTTTGCCACTCCCCTCGGGGCCGCATACAGAGAGATAATCACCCGGTTCAATATTAAGGTTAATATTCTCCAGAATCACATTATCGGGCCTCTCTCCCAATTGAACAACACTTACATTTCTTACTATAATCATCTGTCCGCTTTTGATACACAACATGTGCGATTTCGCACACCGATTGCAATAATCCAACTAACCAACTAACATCACAACCTCAGGATGCATCGCTGATTATCAACTAATTACCCCAAGTCACATATTAGAATTATGGCTAACCAAATTATATAAAGCATATTTAATGCCAACAATAATTTGGCAAATATTGCAAAACAAAATAAACCAACAGAAAAGTGAACGATTTCGGACATTTTTTTTCATACTTTGGATATCTTTATTTACTTTTATGCAATCGAAATAAGAAATATCTCCAACCATGAGTAAGAAGAACGGTAAAATACTAATTGTTGATGATAACACGGATATTCTGTTTGCCTTAAAGCTACTGTTAAAGCCATACCTTGAGCTGATAACCACAGAAACCAATCCGCAGAAGATATCGAGCCATATGATTACAAATCAATATGATGTGATTCTTCTCGACATGAACTTCAGCAAAGATGCAATAAGCGGCAAAGAGGGTTTTCACTGGCTCGACAAAATACTGGAAATAGACCCCGATGCTGTGGTGTTCTTCATTACCGCATATGGCGACATAGAGAAATCGGTAAATGCAATAAAGGCAGGTGCCACCGACTTCATTATTAAACCCTGGCAAAATGAGAAGCTGTTGGCCTCAATATCATCAGGAATACAGCTGAGGCAGTCGCGCTCGAAAGTTACCGAACTGAAAGAGAAGCAAAAAGGCATAAATGAGATTAACGATCAGCCATTTTCCGATTTTATTGGGGTTTCGGAAGGTATGCAACGGGTGTTTAACACAATAAAAAAAGTGGCTGCCACAGATGCCAACATTCTTATACTTGGCGAAAACGGAACAGGTAAAGAACTCGTAGCCAGAGCAATACACCGCAACTCGCTACGCCACGACGAAACTTTTATCAGTGTCGATTTGGGTGCATTGAGCGAAACTCTGTTTGAGAGCGAACTATTTGGCCATGTGAAGGGTGCATTTACCGATGCAAGGGCCGACCGCCCCGGACGTTTCGAGCTGGCATCGGGCGGAACCATATTTCTTGATGAGATAGGAAACTTAAGTCTCCCGTTTCAATCGAAACTACTTACCGTTCTGGAGCGACGCGAGGTAACACGAGTAGGCTCCAACACCCCGAAACCAATAGATGTGCGACTGGTGTGTGCCACCAATATGCCCATCAGGCAGATGGCTGCCGAAGATAAATTCCGCCAGGACTTGCTCTACCGCATCAATACCGTAGAGATTGAGTTGCCACCACTACGCGAGCGAAAAGAGGACATCCCGGTGCTGGCCGCCCACTTCATAAAAATATACTCCAATAAATATAAAAAAGATATACAGCCATTATCAGGAGCCGTTATAAGCAAACTGTCAGCCTATCAATGGCCGGGCAATGTGCGTGAGTTACAGCACGTTATCGAGAGGGCAATCATAATGTGTGACGGCAATTCTATTTCGGTTGATGATTTTCATCTGACCAGTCATCAGGCAACACCCGAAGGCCCTTCGATAGAGACTTACAACCTTGATGAGATTGAGAGAAATATTATAACAAAGGTACTCAAGTCGCATAACGGCAATATATCGAAGGCAGCAGCCGACCTTGGGCTGACACGCACTTCGCTATACCGGAGAATGGAAAAACATGGGTTATAAAAATTTCAAAGGAAACTTGATAGTCCGCATTTTATTACTGACTATCAACATATTCCTATTCGTTTTTTTAATACTCTACACCCAATTTACCCTATCAATAATATTGTCGGGCACATTGGTTATTATCCAGATTATTGCCCTTATTCACTATGTTGACCACACCAACAGAGTGCTAAACAGCTTCCTTGAATCCATACGGTACTCCGATTTTAGCCGCACATTTGAGCTGGATGGATTGGGGAAATCGTTTGAAAATCTGAAAATATCATTCAATGAAGTGATTAAGGATTTTCAGAAAGTAAAAGCCGAAAAGGAAGAGAGTTTCTTCTATCTACAATCGGTAATTCAACATATTGGCATCGCATTGATAGCATTCGACAAAACCGGCAAGGTAGAGCTGGTTAACAATGCCTCGCAAAAGCTGTTTCAATTACGCACCATCAACCATATCGACTCTTTAGCCGGATTTAACAGCGAACTGGTACAGAAGCTGTTAACCATAAGACACAACGAAAATGTACTTCTGAAAGTAACCGGGAAAGATGAAGTGCTGCAACTTACAATTTATGCCACCGAATTTAAGATAAGTTCCAAATCGATAATGCTCATATCGATAAAAAACATACAGAATGAGCTGGAAGAGAAGGAGATGGAGTCGTGGCAGAAACTTATAAGCGTGCTTACCCACGAAATAATGAACTCGATAGCTCCCATTTCGTCACTATCAAACACTATAAGTGCAATACTGACCGGCTTAAAAGATATTTCGTTTGATGAAAACAACGAAGAGGAGCTTCAGGAGGCGTTTGAGGATATTGATATGGCACTTAAAACCATATCGAAAAGGACCGACGGACTGATGCATTTCGTAACAACCTACCGCAGCCTCACAAAAATACCAAATCCTATTTACTCCATCTTTAGCATTAAAGATATGGTTACCAACATCTTGACCCTGCTATCGGAAGAGTTTAAAGAGCATGGAGTAGATATTCAAACTGATATTTTCCCATCAACGCTGGAACTGTCGGCTGATGAGCGACTTATAGAGCAGGTTATCATTAACCTCATCAAAAATGCGATACACTCAACTGCCGAAGTGAGTAATCCTAGCATCAGCATAAAGGCATTTCTTAATAAGCGAGGCAGGGTTGCCATTGAAGTTAGCGACAATGGAGCGGGCATTCTTCCCGATGTTATCGATAAAATATTCATACCATTTTTCACCACCAAAACCACCGGTTCGGGCATAGGATTAAGCCTATCAAAACAGATAATGAGGATGCACGGCGGAAATATCACTGCATCGTCGGTGCCGGATGTGGAGACAAAATTTACACTTACATTCTAATAAACATCACGTGTGCAGCCGGTTAAACATAACCGCAAGGTGTGCATAAAGTGAAGTATTCTGAACCACAATATCATCGGGAACTTTAATGCGCACAGGGGTAAAATTCCACACAGCCTTTATGCCACCAGCCACCATCAACTCGGTAACACCCTGGGCATACTCTACCGGCACAGTAAGAATTCCTATGCGCACATTATCTTGCTTAACACGCTCAAAATCATCGATATGATGGATGGGCACACCACCAATATTTTTACCTACCACATCGGGGTTAACATCAAAAGCAGCAACAATACGAAATCCATATTGATGAAGACCATGGTCGTGAAGAAGAGCAGTGCCAAGGCTTCCGGCACCAAAGAGGTAACCCTCGTCAATGGTGTTGAAACGCAGAAAATTCTCAAGTTCATCAATTAAAGGCTCCACCTCATAACCTACACGGGTTTTGCCAATAATGCTGGTATATGACAAATCCTTAGTTACCTGCGTGGGGTCAACGCCCATATCGCGGGCAATATGAGTTGACGATATAAACTCCTTACCATCCCTGCTGGCGAGCTTCAGATATGCCAAATAACAAGGCATCCTGCGCAATGCCGGCTCAGGGACAATCACACTTTTTCTATCAGTAGGTTTTATCTTACTCATTTTGACTTGTTCATTAAACTTACAAAATTAACAACATTTCACATAGATACCAGACAAAGTGTTGCATAACAGAATTTTATTCCATCAAAAGTAGTTATCTAACACACAAAACATCAACTTACGCCCTGATAATGAACTATATAAAATAAATATGATTACTTAATGTTATACCTAAATTCATTTTTGTATGATACTGCAGCA
>CAZWOA010000001.1:95944-117194 GCA_964635545.1 uncultured Marinilabiliaceae bacterium | reverse complement strand
CGTATTTAGCGGTTTTTGGAATGCTGAGTTTCGGTACTACAGCAGTGATGGCTCAAGAGGAAGAGGCGGCAGAAGCTGCACAAACTGAGCAAGTGTCAGAGGTTGCAGCACCGGTTGCTGCGCAAGACGAAGCTCCGGTACAGGAAGCTGAAGTAGGGCTTCACAAAGCTCTTAAAATTAAATTTGTTGAAGGTGGTGTAATGTGGATGTTACCTATTCTTCTATGTTTGATTATTGGTCTTGCAGTTGTTATTGAAAGAATTATTTATCTTAACCTTTCAACTACCAACACTAAGAAACTTCTTCAAAACATTGAGAGTGCTCTAAGCGAGGGTGGAGTTGAGGCAGCTAAAGAGGTTTGTCGTAATACACGCGGGCCAGTTGCATCTATCTTCTATCAAGGTCTTGACCGTTACGATGAGGGTCTTGATGTAATCGAGAAATCTGTAGTTTCTTACGGTTCGGTACAGATGGGTCAAATGGAAAAAGGTCTTACTTGGATCTCTCTATTTATCGCTCTTTCTCCGATGTTAGGATTTATGGGTACTGTAGTAGGTATGATTCAGGCGTTTGACCAGATTCAGGCAATGGGTGACATCTCTCCAACAGCTGTTGCGGGTGGTATTAAAGTTGCTCTTTTGACAACTGTGTTCGGTCTTATCGCTGCCGTTATCCTTCAAATTTTCTACAACTACCTGGTTTCTAAAATCGACGGTATTGTAAATACTATGGAAGATGCTTCTATTTCACTTCTTGACCTTGTAGTAAAGTATAAAGTTAAACACTAATAAATAAATAATTACGTCATTATGAAATTAACTGGAAAAATTGCCGGTATCACAATGTACGTACTTCTTATTATAAGTGTTTTATTCTCTATACTTGTAATTTGGGGTCCGGAAGAGGCTGATACCACACCGACTTTTCTTGATTCGGCATTAACCTGGACATATATTATGATCGCCGGAAGTACAGTCATTGCACTTGCTTTTGAGCTTATAAACATCATTCTTAATCCAGTAAATGCCAAAAGAACTCTGATTTCGGCTTTAGGAATCGCTGTATTACTTGTTATCGCATGGGCTATCTCTGATGGCACACCATTGCATATCATTGGATATGAAGGTGGTGATAACGTGCCGACTATGCTTAAATTGAGTGATGCTGGTCTATACACTACTTATGTATTGCTTGGAGTTTCATTCCTCTCAATTATAGTGTCAGAGTTTGCGAGAGTTTTTAAATAATATTGAAAAGCTGGCTTTTCATAATTAAAAAGAGATTTAAGAATGGCAAAAAGAGAAACACCGGAAGTTAATGCCGGCTCGATGGCGGACATCGCTTTCCTTTTGCTTATATTCTTTCTTGTAACCACTACCATGGATACAGATACGGGTCTTGCCCGTATGTTGCCACCCATGGTGCCTGCTGGGCAGGATGATGCACCACCAATCAACAAACGTAACGTATTTGTGGTGCTAGTAAATGCTAATAACCAGCTGCTGGTGCAAAATGAATATTTGCATATTAATCAACTTAAGGATAAAGCGAAAGAGTTTATTGAGAACCCGCTTGATAGAGCTGACCTTCCGGCAAAAGATATAAAAAATGTGCCGGGTCTGGGCGACTTTGCTATCTCGAAAGGGGTAATATCGTTGCAGAATGACCGGGGAACACAGTATCAACAGTATCTTAATGTGCAGAATGAGCTTCAACGTGCTTATACCGAACTTCGTGAAGAATTGGCTATCAGAAAATTCAATAAGAAGTTTGATGACCTAAGTGTTGATGAGCAAGATGCAATTAAGACCGTGTATCCTCAAAGGATTTCGGAAGCTGAACCTAAAAACGTGGGAGGAAATAAGTAATGGCAAAGTTTAGAAAAGAGAAAAAAGGTGGCTCACAACAGCTGAACACCGCTTCGCTTCCTGACATTGTTTTTATGCTCCTATTCTTCTTCATGGTATCTACAACTATGAAAGAGGTAGAGATGATGGTTCGTATAAAGACTCCTGAGGCTACTGAGATTTCAAAGCTTGAGAAAAAGTCGCTCGTGTCGTATATATATGTTGGTGTTCCTATGAATGCCCGTAAATTTGGTTCTGAGCCACGTATTCAGCTTAACGATAGCTATGAATCAGTGGATGGTATCCAAAACTATATTCTTCAGCAAAGGGAGGGTATGCGTGAGGCCGATCGTCCAAAGATGACTGTTTCTATAAAAGCCGACCATGATGTTATGATGGGCACCATCACCGACATCAAACAGGCGCTTCGTAAAGCACAAGCGTATAAAATCAGTTACTCTGCCCGTAAAAAGACGGAAGTGAAATAAAAGAGAGACAAAAGTCAAGTAAAATAGCTTAAAAGGAAGACCGTCGGTCTTCCTTTTTTGATTTGTTAATAGATGTGCTTTTAATGACCAAATAATCTTATTCCGGCCGTGATGGTTAGTACGTCTGTTTTGCCACCAATGCCTTTAGTAGCATTGTTTAAACCCCATTCGTAGCGTGCATCTATGCCTACTCCAAGCACTTCAATGCCGCCACCGGCCTGAAATGTCCATGTGTTTTTATTGAAATCAACATAGTCACTCAAATGCTCGCCTACTTTGTCTTTTCTTACTATAGATACTACGGGGCCGGCAAGTGCATGAACTCTAACAGGACCGAGGGTAATTAGGCGTAGGTTGGCCAAAATTGGAACCTCGAAAGTTTTGGCGCTTATACTTGAGTTGCCTATTCCGAATTTCTTCTCAGAGAAATATATCTCTGGCTGTAGATACAGCGGGTGGCTAAGTTTAACTCGTGCAAATGCACCATATATAAAGCCGTTTTTGGCCTCAGTCTTCCATTCGTCTTTGGGGTATGTGCCCAACTTCGACATCTCGAATTTAGTAGAGTTAAACCCGGCTTTAATGCCAAATGATAGGAAGCTACCCTCTTTTTGTGCAAATGATGCCGTTGAGGCAGCCAACATTAGTGTTCCAACAATTAGTTTCTTCATGGTTCTATTTTGTTTGTGAATAAATTCTCTCTTTTAAAATATAAAGTAGCAATAAATATACCATTGCATAATGTATTACTGTGCCTTTTGATTTTACACTCCAACTGTAAAGAAAATTTCGTGGAGGAATATGTAAATTTTGTTTTACAAAGGTTTAGTGAGTTCTATCATTTTTTTTCTGTGCTATTCGGTCAATATTTGTATAGGGTGGCTGTGGTAGAAAACGAAAGATTATACGCAGTTATTGCCTTTTTGTTACTTAATATTAATACCTAAACCTTATAGAAATGTTTAATAAATTAATTGCACAGTCGTTGCCATATTTCCCTAAGAGCTTTATTTGGCTCTTTTCGAAGAAATATATTGCAGGCGAAACCCTTAGTGAGGCTCTTATTGCTTCACGCCAACTTAATGAGAAAGGTATTATGGTCACCATCGACCTGCTTGGTGAGTTTATTACCAACCTTGATGAGGCAGAGCAGAACAAGAAAGATTATCTGCATATAATTAAAACTTTTGCAGAGACCGGGATAAACGGTAATTTCTCGTTAAAGCCAACAAGCTTTGGTCTTCTAATAGATCAGGAGGTGTGCTACCGAAATATAAGAGAGATTGTGGAGTATGCTGCTTCGTTAAACTCCTTTATTCGCGTAGATATGGAAGATTCGCAGTGTGTAGATATGGAAATTGAACTCTATAATAAACTTAGAGCCGAGTTTCCACTTACTGTAGGTCTTGTTATTCAAGCATATATGCGTCGTACAATGGACGATGTTAATGAGTTTATAAAAGGCCACTCGGAATCGGCTCCTGTTAATTTTAGACTTTGTAAGGGTATATATATCGAAAAGGAAGAGATTGCCTATAAGGGAAAAGATGAGATTGTGATGAATTATCTTAAAGTGCTCGAGCGTCTTTTCTCCCAGGGTGTGTATGTGGGTGTTGCTACCCATGACCGTAAAGTAGTTGATGGGGCATTAAATCTTATATCAAAATATAATCTTAAGCCGCACCAATATGAGTTTCAGATGCTTTATGGGGTAACTCCTGAGCTGCGTAAGGAATTAGTAGATGCAGGGCATCAGATGAGGGTGTATGTCCCGTTTGGCAAAGATTGGTTTGGATATAGCACCCGACGACTTAAGGAGAATCCAAAAATAGCCAGCCATATTATTAAATCTATTTTTGTTAAAGGATAATTTTGTTGTAATGTAATTCTTTTTTTTTGGTTTTATGGGGTTGCCAGTTCTGGTAATCCCTTTTTTTTTTCTTTTTGTCAATATTATTTGGATTTAATCTAAACAAGAATTATATTTGTAATTAAAGATGCGAATATATTTAATTATAAAAATTTTGAATTATGAGTTTTGAACTACCCTCGTTGAAATACGCTTACGATGCATTGGAGCCTCATATTGACGCTCGCACAATGGAAATACATCATACAAAGCACCATGGTGCTTACACCAATAACTTAAATGCAGCTTTGGCTGGCACTGCCGATGAAAAATTAACCATTGAGCAGGTTTTGGCAAAAGTGTCAACATTACCGGCCGCTGTTCGTAACAATGGAGGTGGTTACTACAATCACAACCTTTTCTGGGAAGTGCTTAGCCCCAATGGTGGAGGCAAGCCAAGCGGTAAGCTACAAGAAGCAATTGAAAGTGCTTTCGGTTCGTTCGATAATTTTAAAGAGTTGTTTAATCAGGCTGCCGCAACCCGTTTTGGTTCGGGATGGGCATGGCTGGTGAAAAAAGCTGACGGTAGCTTAGCTGTTACCTCCAGCCCTAACCAGGATAACCCGCTTATGGATTTGGCTGAAGTTAAAGGTACTCCTATTCTGGGGCTTGATGTTTGGGAACACGCTTATTATTTGAATTATCAGAATCGCCGTCCCGATTATATATCAGCATTTTGGAATGTTGTAAACTGGAAAGAGGTCGAAAGACGTTTTAATATTTGATTTGTTCATTTTATAGGTAAAAAGAGGAGATTCCAAACGTGGTTTCTCCTCTTTTTATTTTGTGGGTATTGATAAAACAATAATTTCTGCTATATTGTTATGATTATTATCAAACCTATAAAATGTATAATTATGAAATTTGAATTACCTAAGCTTCCTTACGAGCTTAACGGGCTTGAACCGCACATTTCGCAGAAAACTCTTGAGTTTCACTATGGTAAACACCATCAGGCTTATGTTACTAATCTTAATAACCTAATACCGGGTACCGAGTTTGAGAATGAGACTCTTGAGAATATTGTTCTTCGTTCGGAAGGCCCCATTTTTAATAATGGCGCACAGGTGTGGAACCACACTTTTTACTTTATGAGCCTGTCGCCCAAGGGTGGTGGCGAGCCTAAAGGAGCCCTTGCAGATGCAATAACCCGTGATTTTGGGAGCTTTGAGAAATTTAAAACCGATTTCTCTACCGCTGCTGCCACCGTATTTGGTTCGGGTTGGGCATGGCTTGTAAAGGATAAAGCCGGAAAATTATCCATAGTAAAAGAGAGTAATGCAGGAAACCCGATGCGTAGCGGATTGACACCCGTGCTTACTTGTGATGTGTGGGAGCATGCCTATTATATCGATGTTCAGAACCGCCGTCCTGATTATATTGCTTCATTCTGGAATTTGGTTGACTGGGATGTTGTAGGCAAGAGATTTTAAATAATATTGTTTTAGGGTGTTAGGGAGAGTCTTTATTTTTTATTATATTGAGACTCTCTTAACATCACTAAATAATACTCTATGTTGAAAGATCTTATATTAAAAACGCGGAGTTGCCGACGTTTTCATCAGAATGAAGCTGTATCGGTATCCACACTCGAGGAGCTTGTTGATTTAGCACGCCTATCAGCATCGGCACGCAATGCACAGCCACTAAGATATTATCTGTCGGTAGATCCTAAGATGAACAAGGAGATATTTAAGCACCTGTCGTGGGCTGCATTCCTACGCGATTGGGAAGGACCGGCCGAAGGTGAGCAACCACCGGCATATATCGTGGTGTTGTATGATTACGACGTGGCTTCCAACTATTTCTGCGACGATGGTATAGCAAGTCAGAGTATATTGCTGGGTGCTACCGAGAAGGGGCTGTCGGGCTGCATTGTTGGCTCGGTTGACAGACTTCCGCTGCATAAGGCTTTAAACCTGCCTCCAAACCTGAAAATTATTCATGTAATAGCATTGGGGAAAGCTAAAGAGGAGATTGTTATTGAGAATCTTAAAGATGATGATTATCGTTACTGGCGTTCGGAAGATGGTAAACATCATGTGCCCAAGCGTAGCCTTGATGAAGTGATAGTGAAGATTTGATTTTGGTTATCATTTCAGAGCTTTAAATATAGCCACCCTTCTTTATAAGTGGTGGTTTTTTTATAGTTTTAGTTGTTTGGCACTAAACATTTTTTATAAATGATGGTTTACAAAATAGTATGACTATTTTTGCAACCATTGAATTTGAAATTTTTTATAATATATCATGAGTGATTTCCAACCGATGTACTATCCTGTTGATGATTTGCATCAGCAAGAGGAGACTACAAACAAACTGGCTGAGCTATATTCAGAAGTGATTGATTTGCTTGGTGAAGATAAAGAGCGCGAAGGGTTAGTTAAAACTCCGGTTAGAGTAGCCAAGGCTTTACAGTTTCTTACCCGCGGATATAATTTGAATCCCGACGATATTTTGCGTTCGGCTATGTTTCAGGAGGATTATCAGCAGATGGTAGTTGTTAAGGATATTGAGTTCTACTCGATGTGTGAGCACCATATTTTACCGTTCTTTGGTAAGGCGCATGTGGGTTACATACCGCGTAACCATATTACAGGTCTTAGTAAAATACCACGCGTGGTAGATGCTTTTGCTAGCAGGCTGCAGGTGCAGGAGAGGCTTACCACGCAGATAAAAGAGTGTATTCAGCGTACGCTTAATCCGCTTGGGGTTGCTGTAGTGATTGAGGCTTCGCATATGTGTATGCAGATGCGCGGTGTGCAGAAGCAGAACTCGTTTACTACCACTTCTGATTTTACCGGTGCTTTTATGAAAAATATAGCCACCCGCGAGGAGTTTTTCAATATCATAGGCTCTAAAATGCATTGATATTTATATGCTTAAATAAAAAAATCCGGTTGTAGGCCGGATTTTTTATTTGGTATTATTCAGCAATATCGGTCACTGTAAAGCCCACCTCTTTGAGGTTATCCCAGTATCGGGGATACGATTTTGTAACTACCATAGGGTGGTTAATCGTAATGCTGCCAATAGTAAGTGCCGCAGGTGCAAATGCCATTGCCATGCGGTGGTCTTCATAAGTATCTATAGCCACATTATTAGCTGCTTTGGTTGTGGCACCATCCCATGTTAGGTTGTCTATGTTGTTGGTTGTTAGTGTGAAACCTAATTTGCCAAGTTCGACAATAAGAGCATTAATGCGGTCGGTCTCTTTTATTTTTAATGATTCGAGGCCGGTGAAATGGAACGGTATATTGAGCATGCAGCATGTAACTGCCACTGTTTGAGCCAAGTCGGGCTGGTCGGTGAAGTTGTATTTGAACTCCGGCGTCAGTCTGTCTTCCTGTTTCAGTATAGTGCCTTTGGATGTATGTTGGGTTGTAACCCCCAATGATTTATATATGTCGGCCACAGCAGAGTCGCCTTGGCTGGTTTCTTTGTATAGCCCGGCGAGTGTTACTTCAGATTGTGGAGATAGTGCAACCATTGAGTACCAGTAAGATGCGGCACTCCAGTCGGACTCAACAGATGATTTTACCGGCTTGTATTTTCCTTCGGGTATTGTAATTGTATCATTTTTCCAGAAACCGCGCACTCCAAAATCATCCATAAGCTTGAGAGTCATCATTATATATGGTTTGGATATGATTTTACCTGTTAGTTTTATCTGTAATCCGCCCTCAATTTCGGGAGCAATCATCATCAGTGCCGATATATATTGGCTGCTTATATTGCCTGGTAGCTCTATAGTGCCGCCTTTAAGTGCGCTGCCAAAGATGCGTAGCGGTGGATATCCTTCTTTTTCGATATACTCTATTTTTGCACCCAGTTGGTTGAGTGCATCCACCAGCAATTTAATAGGGCGTTGTTTCATTCTTTCCGAGCCGGTGATAATCCATTCTCCCACTATTTTAGATAGAAAAGCGGTGAGGAATCGCATCGATGTTCCGGCGGCACCCACATCAAAGGTGTTGGAGTTGGAGTTCATAGCGGCAAGCATCACTTGTGTGTCGTCACTCTCCGATAGGTTGTCGATGGTGTAGGGGCTGTAGCTGAGAGCATTAATTAGCAGTAATCTGTTGCTTATGCTTTTTGATGATGGCAACTTAATGGTGCTGTTAATCAATTTTGCTGGTGCAGTTACTTTATATTTCATAGTGTTTTTGAGTTATTGTAAAACATAAGAGCCTCTTCTATTTCTTGGGCATCGGCATATTGGTTTATCACTATTTCGCCTATATTGGTTAGTAGTGTGAAGTTTATTTTGTTTGAGTCATTCTTTTTATCATGTTTCATAAGCTCGATGAGTGGTGCCACCTCCTGCTTCGATATTTCCATATGCCCATAAAGTGAGTTGATGTAGGTTGCAAACTCGTTTATGGTCTCCATTGGGAAGCCCAATTTTTTATGGCTCAGGTAAAGTTCGGCAATCATTCCGTAGGCCACAGCATAGCCGTGCAGTAGTGGTTTGTTAACCTGCATTGCTCTGGTTTCAATAGCATGACCTATTGTGTGTCCTAGATTTAAGGCTTTGCGTATGTTTTTTTCGGTTGGGTCGTTAACTACGAAATGGTCTTTTATTTTTATCGACTCATTTACCAGTTCGCCCAGCTCATCGAAATTAGGGTTTTTGATATCGAATTTTTTAAGTTTCACCCAAGTATCGTTATTGTGAATAAATGCATGCTTAAGCAGTTCGGCATAGCCCGATAGTAAATTGGGCTGGTCGAGTGACTTAAAGAATTGGGTGCTAAGTATTACCGCTTCAGGATTGGCAAAAAAGCCTATTTCGTTTTTTAATCCGCCAAGGTTTATGCCGGTTTTCCCACCTATTGAAGCATCAACCTGAGCCAATAAAGTGGTAGGTATATTTATAAATTTAATGCCTCTTTTGAATGATGATGCACAGAACCCACCAAGGTCACAAGGCATACCACCGCCCAGATTTATAAGTAGAGAGTGTCGGTCGGCACCATTATTGCTTAGTTGCATCCACACCTTTGTGGCAGTATCTATATTTTTATGAATATCACCTTGGGAAATAGTTATTATATTCTCTTTAAAAAATGGAAAGCCTTTTTCAATTATGGGAAAACAGTGCTTAAAAGAGCCTTCGTCGGTAAGTAGGAATATCTTATCGGGCTGGTAATCTTTGGTAAGTTCTTTTAAATCGGATGCTATATCAGCCGACCGATATACCTTTGAATCGGTGGATAGTTGTGGAATCATATCATTAGTTTAGTGAATTGGTAAAAATAGCAAAAATAGATTAACACCCTATGGTTAGGGTGTTTTTGTTGCTAAAAAGATGATGTTTGTTCTGTTTTTGTGCTTTAAACTGGAGATTTATTTCATTTTGTAAGTAAGGTTACTTTGTCTTCATTAAAGCATCAGCAATTTTATATCTGTCGGATGGCGATATTGCTGCAAGACCAATGAATGGATACTTTGCTTTACCTTTTTTTGTGTTAACAAATAGGTGTAGATTAGCCCCTATACCTAAAAATCCATTGTTAACATGTATTTTATGTAGCTGGCTGCCTTTTATTTTTACCCTTTTATACTGTCTTCCGACAGGGAATATGCGGTAATATTTAATGTCGGCTTCATGACTGGTTATTTCTATATCCATATAATGATATCCACCAAAGCGATATAATAAAATTGCGACTCCCAACGCTATCCATAGTGGAATGATGTATTGAAGTAATAATTGAATGTTGCCAAAGTAAGCCAGCAATAGTAATGCCGATAATGCCAGTATTGCTATTGTAAACGTTAATGCTATGGCCGAAGCCCTTTTTTGGTTTATAAGTTTCATAATTTAGCTCTTTAGTGCAATGATACTAATTTACAACTAAATAATGATAGTTTTATCTTATTCTGATAAAATAGTGTTGTTGTAAATTGATTATTCAATAATGGATATTTTCTAACATATAGTGTATATTTACTATAGTGATAATGAACTCTATGTATAAATGTAATAAATAATATTGCTTGGAAGAGTTATTGAAATATCGAATAGCATTGGGGTTGGTAAAGGGGGTAGGCCCAGTGATGGCTCGTCAACTTATAGCTTATGTGGGCGATGAGGAGTCGGTATTTAAAGAATCGGCATCTACCTTGGCAAAAATACCCGGTGTGGGAAGCGTGCTTGCTAATTCTATAAAAAGTGCCGATGTGCTTTCGCGAGCCAAGGATGAGATTAACTTTATCAATAAGCATAATATAGATGTTCTTTATTTTACCGACGATAGATATCCTTATAGGCTGCATGTGTGCGAAGACGCTCCTTTGATTCTCTATTCGCGGGGTAATATTGATTATAACTCGTTGCATATTATTAGCGTGGTGGGCACTCGCCGGCCAAGTGATGGTGGTAAGCAGGTGTGTGAAAATATTGTTGATGGGCTTGCACAACTTTTTCCTGATTTGATTATTGTGAGTGGAATGGCTTACGGCATTGATATATGTGCCCATAGACAGTCGCTTAAAAGTGGGCTTAACACCATCGGGGTGGTTGCTCATGGGCTTGACAGGATATATCCGCCAATGCATCGTGATGTAGCTGCCCAAATGATAGAACGGGGAGCTATTATCACTGAGTTTATGAGTGGCACCAATCCTGATAGACAGAATTTTGTGATGCGCAATCGTATTATTGCCGGCCTTAGCGATGCCACGCTGGTGGTGGAATCGGGAGCAAAGGGCGGTGCGTTGATTACGGCCGATATTGCTTTTTCATATCAGCGGGATGTGCTTGCAGTGCCAGGATTTCCCGGCATGGGGGCTTCGGTGGGTTGTAACTATCTAATAAAAAATAATATAGCAGCATTGGTAGAGAATGCCGATGATGTTGTGAAGGCACTTAACTGGGAACCTGAAGGTAGGGTAGCTAAAGTGGTGCAAAGAGCTCTGTTTCCTGAGTTTAGCAATGCTGACGAAAAGCAGCTGTTTGAGATGCTTGTGGATGATGGTGAATCGACTGCAAGTCTGATGAGTAGTAGAAGCGGCCTGCCTGTGAGTAAAATTAATGCTATTATGCTTGGATTCGAGTTCTCGGGATGGATAAAAGCACTTCCCGGAGGTGTTTTTAAAATAATAAAATAGTTTTTAGTGGAAGAAAAATGGCGTTTAGTCAAAACTTTTTGTCATATTTGTCGTATAATTGATTAAGATATTATTGATAATTTGTTTTTCTTTATGTAAAAGATAAATGCAGATTACTATCTTTGCATATTGGGTATGAACTTAAATCTACGGGAATGATAAGCCGTTTACTATATTCTATGAGAAAATTACTATTGGTTGGCATTATGTTGATTGGCCATAGTGCGTATGCTCAAACTGATGTTGATCTTGGGGTTAGTTTGAGTGCCAGCCCATCCTCTGTGGTGTGTAACGATAATTTTAACGTGTTATTTAACGTTTCAGGAAATTGGCGTGCAACTATACAAGAAACTCCCGGTGGTGCTACTTTTACTACAAGTTCCAATAAACCCATGGGACCTATTAGTACCACAACAACATATACTATTATTAAAATTGTAGATTCAAGTGATGCGTCGAAAGAGGTTGTGCTAACTAAAACACACAGCGTTACAGTTACTCATACTTCTAATATTGATATAAAAAATATTGTCTCTACTGACGCTTGTAGTGGTGCTCCGGTGGTTATTACTTTGCAGGGTAGTGTTAGCGGTGTCTCTTATGAACTTCGTAGAATTCACCTTGTTTCCGGTGCTGTTACTTCTGTGCAGACTATTGCCGGAAATGGTGGTGATATTTCATTTACCGGTCAAACTACAGCAGGTCGTTATATTGTAGTTGGCAGCGCATCAGGCTGTTCAGCTCAAATGAATGGTGAGATTACTATTAATAATGTATTTGATACATCTATACATACAATCAGTGGTTCGGGTTGTTTACCAGGCTCTTTAAATGTTACTACTTCAGGTTCACAAGTTGGTTGGACATATGTTTTGTATCGTGATGGTGTGGCAACGAGTGAGACTAAAGATGGTACAGGTTCTCCATTATCTTTTAACGTAAACACAAGCGGTGTATATACCGTTAGGGCAGTTGCAACCGGTTGTGGCTATAAGGATTTAACCGGCAGTTACACCGCTCATCCTCCAATTGCGGTTTTTACGGTTCAGGGCGATGCGGCATGTTATCCGGCAACTACAACTGTTAGATTATCAGCATCGGAAAGTGGAGTTACCTATTATTTGAAGAAAAATGGTGCTAACCAGACATCTTTATCAGGTACTGGAGGTGCATTAAATTTTGGTACTGTAAGTGGAGAGGGTGTATATACTGTTACGGGCACTCGTGGAAGCTGTACTCAGGATATGAGCGGCAGCGTGGTTATATCTCCGGGTATAAATAAAAGCATAATTGTGAGCTCACCTCTAACGGGTTGTGTAGGTGGTAATAATACTATTACGTTATCAGGTTCACAGGCAGGTGTAGTTTATTCACTATATAAAGTGGGTGTAGTATCGCCGGTTCAGACTAAGAATGGAACTGGTTCGGGTAATGTAACCTTTACTGGCATATCTGACGAAGGTAGTTATTATGTGGTTGCATCGATGGCTGCATGTGGATCAACTGAAACACTTACAGGTACTTATGTTATCGAAGGTTTGAGTGGAGTTATCAATAGTCGCGAATATTGTGCTAATGAACCATTTACAATTTCTGTAAATCCTGTGCAGGCAGGTGTTACTTACAGCTTGAAGCGTGGCAATACCGTAATCGCCAGTAACGGCACGGGTGTGTTCAATGTGTCGGCGGGTGATGCAACCAGTGGCACATACACTGTTGTTGGAAAGCAGGGTTCTTGTGGTGAGCAAACTTTATCGGGTGTTGTAACTGTGGTGTCTCCTATTACGGTGCAAACTATGACCGGTCCAACTAATGCGCCATTATGTTCCGATCAGTCATACTCATTTGGTGTTAGTGCAACTCAGGCAGGTGTTGTATATCAGCTTCGTAATCAATCGGGTACAGTTATTGAATCTATTACCTCAGTGATTGATGGTGGTGCAATGAACTTTACCACTCGCCAATATCCGGCTGGTGTTTATACTGTTCAGGCAGCATACACTGCTGGTACTTGTACACCTGTAACAATGAATGGTTCATTCACAATTGTGAAGGCACCCAATCTTTATAATCTTATTAATGTAGGTCCTACTTGTAGTGATAAAGGATTAGTTATTGAACTCAACGGAAGTGATGGTGCTACCTATACACTATATAATAATGGAGTTGCGGTTACTACCAACACTACCGGTAAGTTTGGGCTTATCACTACTCCGGGTGTATATACTATTGAGGCAACCCAGAATGGCTGTTCGCTTCAGATGAACGGAACGGCAGTTGTAGAAGAGATGCCTCAGGAGTTGGCATTCTCGGTGGTGGGTATTGCATGTCCGGCCGAGACTCTTGTGCTTACCGGAGCTTCTCAACCTAAAATAGCTTACGAGCTTTGGAAAGATGGTGCTTATTTTGGCCCCCGTTTAACAGTATCAACAGCGGGAGATGCGGTTAATTTTGGCACCTTGATGACACCCGGCACATATACGGTGCGTGCGGTGAATTTAACCAATAGCTGTTCGCTCATTTTCTCGGGTGAACTTATTATTGAAAAGGAACCAACTAAGCCTACGTTGACTGCTAATACATTGAGTTACTGTGGTTTGCCAAGTGGTGTGAATCTTTCTGTAAAACCCGAATCGTCGGATGTGTGGTATCAACTATATAAAGGTGGTACTCCTATGACTGGTCAAGTGTTTGGTGATAAGGATCTTAACACTATTACATGGTCGAATGTTACAGCAGGTAATTACTATGTTGTTGCTGGTAATCGAGGAGGATGTGAAGTAGAAAGTGATAGAGTTATCATAACATCGGGCGGATTACGGGCATATATAAGTGCACTTGCACCAGTGGCAGGCTGTATCGGTACAGAGTTTACTATAAAAGTTGATTTGGAAGGTACTGCACCTTTTAATTTCACCATAGTTGACGATAAAGGAAATACGGTTACAACTGTTACCGGTTATAATCCTATACCACCTACCAATCCTATTTCATATACAATGAAAGTTACGCCAAGTGCTACTACCAGTTATTTTGTGCGTAACATAACAGATGTTAGTGGTTGTATTATTCCTGATGGTGACGGAGTTGGAGCTGTTACTGTTTATCCTACACCGGATGTTTCCATAACACCTTCCAACCCACAGATTTGTGTTGGGCAAGGTTCTGTAGAACTGGTGGCAAGCACTATTAATGTTACCGGCTGTACTTATGTGTGGTCGGCTACTTCTGGAGGTGCTGCTATGACGGGTGACAGAATTACTGTGTCGCCATCGCAAACAACAGAGTATGAGGTTGTAGCCACTTCACCACACGGTTGTACGGGTACATCAAAAGTTACAGTTGTTGTTAATCCTCTTCCGGTTGTTGATTTTACAATTCCAACTTCGGTATGTGCCAATGCTACTCCTGTTACGCTTATAGGATCTCCGGTAGGAGGTACTTTCTCGGTAAACGGTGTGCCCATTGGTCAGTTCGATCCATCGCAATACACACCGGATCAATCATATACCATTCGTTATGAGGTGAGTTCGGGCGGCTGCGTTGTGTCTATAGAGAAACCAATATTTATTCACCCACTTCCAATTGTTGAGATTCTTAATCTTCAACCTGTATATTGTGCCGATGATGGAACATTCACAATTATTGGCCGCCCCGACAGGATTGATAATATCCCCGGTCGCCTAGATGGCTACTTCACTGTTAATGGTGATAGATTTGATCCTGCCGATCCGGATAGATTCTGGAATGAGAATATTGTTAATGGTGACGTAACTGCAACTTTCGATATTGCGCAGATACTTGGAATCTTTGAAGCACCTAAGAATCTGACCATTACATATTATTATACTGATATTAATGGTTGTGAAAATTCTACTACCCGTGTTACTCAAATTCGTCCTGATTATGATAACGATCTAAGTTTCACCGGGTTACCAAATAATCCGTGTCAGGATGATTTAACAGAATATACGCTGATTCCTTTGCTTAACGGTAAGCCTATCGACAAAGCTACACTACAGAGCCTTATATTTTCTGGCCCGGGTGTTGTTGATAAGGGATCCGGTAATTTTGTGTTTATTCCTTTCGAAGCAGGTAACGGTACTCATACCATAAATCTCGATGTTATAGATATTTATGGTTGTAGTGGAGGAACCTCTCAACAGGTAACCATAGGTGTAGAGCTTACACTTGGTCTTGATAATGTATATTGTAAAACTGATGCCGGTGTGCCAGTATTGCCCCAGCCACACGGAGGAATTTTAAAAATTGAAGGCCCGGTTATTAGGGATGCGGCAGGTGACATTATTGATCGCGGACACTTTGTTCAGTACGATCCTATTGCTGGACCAACCGATCCATATACAATTTGGGAGCCTACCAATATTGAGGCTGGTGAATATTTATTCACTTATGAATATACAGGTAATGGATGTTTCAATACCCGAACATGGCCTGTAATAATTGTTGAAACTCCCAATCCGGCGTTTACTATTAACAATAGACCTGATAATGACCAAACCTACTGTCTTGAAACAGGATATCTAAACTTAAAACCAACAGTGCTTGGTGGTAACTTTAGCAGAATTGATGAGAATGGCATTATAACCAACCTCGGGTCGGTGCTTGATACCAGAGTGATGGGATATGGCATTCATACTGTTAGATACAGGATCGGGTCTGCTACATGTTTCGATTTTGAGGATAAAATAATTCGTATTCAGCCGCCTACGCCGGTTGACTTTAACCTTGAGGCTCAGTACTGTAGCCGCATTTTAGATAAAGATGGTAATGTGGTTGATAATATTGTTGAGATTAAAGCCATCAACCCCGATGGAAATGACCTTGATATTGGTGTGGTAGGTTATTTCACATCAGAAATATTACCTATAACACCGCCTCCAGGAAATACAGATCCTAACTATAAGGATTTCTTAAAGGATAATGGAAATAATACTGCTATTATTTATCCATATAAGGTTGATGGACCTTTTGTGAAAAATATTCGCGTGTGGTTTACATATACCGATAAGAACGGTTGTGTTAACACAATTGAGAAAACCACTACTGTATATAACGTTGTGAATGTGTCGTTTGCAACCGAAAATGGTAATTATGCTTTCTGTAAGAATGAGCCTCCGGTGAAGCTTACTGGTAGTTTTGCTTCTACATTAGATAATAAACTTTCGGGAGTCTTTTCTTCAGATCTTCTCTCTACTGATGAGCTTTACAATAATACAAAGCTATTCCATGATGGTACAACTGTGCCTGATGGTACAGCAATGTTGGTTCCTTCAAAAATGGATCCGGGTATTCACCCTATCCGATATACATATACTTCGGAGGAGGGCTGTCTTGCCTACTTCATTAAAGAAGTAGTTATTTATGACGTGCCAAATAAATATGAAGTAATTGGTGATAAGTACTATTGCAAGGATGAGCCGGGAGCGCGTATTGGACTGGCATATGCACAAGCTGGAGTTACCTATCAGCTTATGTATGAGGGTAATCTGCCTCCTATATTAGAGTATAAGCCAACTATAGATGGTCCATTCTATTTTAAAGCTAAAGATGCATCAGGAAATTATACTCCTTTTGATGCTTTCGTTAAAGCAGGTACTTATACTGTAAGGGGTAAAACCGATAATAGTTGTTACGAGATGATGCTTAACCCATTCACAGTTATAGAGAATAATGTGGATGTAACCATCGTAAAACAAGATATTCAGTGTAAGGGTAATAATGATGGTAAGATAACTATCACTGCATCAGGTGGGTTGGCTCCTTATGGCTATACATATTCTACCGATGGCGGTGCAACATATCTTACTCCTGAAAGTGGTAATGAGTTTATCAATCTACCTCCGGGTATTTATCATGTAAAAGCAATCGACCAAATTGGTTGTGAGTCGCAGCCGGTAATGGTTACCATTGCAGAACCCGCATTGGATATTGCAGTAGTAACAGTACCAGGATCATTGCGCAAAGTTGGTTGTGTGCCATGTACCACAGGTATAGATTGCGAAGGTGCTATTGAGATTGATATTGAGGGCGGCACACCATTCTCTAATAGTGTTGTTTATCCGTCAGGGTATCAGATTGAGTGGTATCAACCGGTTGAACCAACAGGCTATATTCAACTGACAGCCTTTAACAACAGGGTGAGTGCCACTAAGCTAGCTCCAGGTGATTACTACGTAAGAGTGATTGATTCTCGCGGTTGTAGCTACGACCATCTGTTTACCATTGAGAAGCATGATCCTATCGTTATAATTAAAAATCCGGATCCAGATACACATATTGATAATATTTGTAATGGTGGATATGCCGGTTCGTTTGAGATTATTGTTAATGGCGGGTCTAAGCAAGGTGATTATATCTTTATGCTTAATGATCAGTATATTGTGCCTACACAGCTCTCTACCGATCCTGCCAATCCTCTATATAGATATTATAGGTATTCCAATCTCAAGGCCGGAACTTATAGTGTGGATGTATTCGATAAGAATTATCCTAGATGTTCTGTCTCCTTAATTCCTGATGTTGAGATTCTTGAGCCAGTAAAAGTAACTGCTACTGTTACCAATATTAAAGCTCAAAGCTGTCAAGCTGTAAATGATGGTCAATTTGAACTACTTGCCACCGGTGGTGTTGCACCTTATGAGTATTCTAAGGATGGTACAATATGGCAAACATCGCAGGTGTTTACCGGATTAAAACCGGGTACCTATACAATATATATTCGTGATGCCAATGGTTGTGTAACCATAAACGACCCTGTTGTAATACCGCCGGCAAATGATATGACGGCCGTTGTATCTTTGGTTAATCCGGTTAAGTGTTTTGGTGAATCTACCGGTGTTGTAAAAGTTGATGTTAAAGGAGGTCTAACACCTTATAGCTATCAGTGGTATCAGAAAGATGGCACTATGTTGGTAGGTCAGTTGAGCGCAACAGCAACAGGTCTTCCAACAGGTGATTACTATGTGGTTATTGCTGATGGCAGTGGATGTTCTATTACATCCCTTAATATAAATATTCCTCAGCCGGCTACTAAACTTGCGTTTAGTGTAGTGGTTGACAATGGCTTCGTAGGTTGCGACTGCGACCCGGCACTTAATGAGTGTGAAGGTAGTGCTCGAATTGTTGTTAACGACACCGGCGGCACTGCCGGCTACAGTGTGTTGTGGTCAACAGGGGCAACCGGCAATGGTGTAACTAATTTAGCAGCAGGCGATTATAATGTTACTGTTATAAATGATAATGGCTGTAGTGCTATTGCAGACTTTAAAGTTCATCAGAATGCCGATATCACATTAGATGAATTGTCGCGCTCGTCAGTTTCATGTGCTGGCCGCCTAGATGGTGATGTTCAGGTGATTGCATCAGGTGGATCTGGCGAATATCAGTTCCGTATTGTTAGAGGTGCAAATATTGGTAATTGGGAAGAGGCCGATCGCGATGCATTTGGTAATCTGACAACTATAAAAACATTTACCAATCTTGCGGCTGCAATCTATTCAGTAGAGGTGAGGGATGCTAAATTCCACAGATGCTCAACAGTGCTTCCAGACATTGAAATTACTTCGCCTGCACCTATCGATGCTACTAGTATTACCAAGGATGTATCATGCTTCTCGGCTAATGATGGCTCTATAGAAATTCAGGCTACAGGTGGATGGAGTGTTTATAGATATAGTATTGATAACGGAACTACATTCCAAAATACAGGTGAGTTTACTAACCTTTCGGGTAGTCTTGTTGGAAAACCATACTATGTGGTGGTGGCTGATGCGTCGGATATGACTTGCTTGAAAATTGTAGGTCCTACCTATATTTATAAGCCTGCAGAGCTTGATATTAATGATATTGACATTACTCCTGAAAGTTGCTCAAATTCAGGCGATGCATCAATTAAGATAAATGTGAAAGGTGGTTGGGGTACTGATAATAACCCACGCCATAATGTAACTGTTCCTCACTACTCTATAGATGGTGGTAATAATTGGCAGACATTTAATACTTTCGTTGGATTAGTATCGGGCACTTATACTATTAAGGTTAGAGATGCCAATGCACGTACCGATTGTGAAGTTTCAAAAACAGTAACCATACTGCCTGAAACTGATATCTCGGCCAGCATAGTTACTACTACTGATGTGGATTGTTATGGTGCGGCAACAGGTTCGTTTACAGTGCGTTCGCTACCGGTAGGTAGTCCTTTGGAATTCAAAATAACCAAAGGTGCGGATCTGATTTACGATTGGACTACCCAAACAAACTTCAGATGGTTGGCAGCCGGAACTTATGATGTATCGGTGCGTCGCAATGGTTGTTATGGTATTAATGTTACCCAGGCGGTTATCAATGAGCCACTATCGGCGGTATCTATCGATAATGTTACTATTAAAAATGTTACTTGTCCTGCAGGAAATGACGGACATCTGGTGGCTACTGTTTCCGGTGGAACAGCTCCATACACATATATGTGGGTTGAGTTGCCATTGAATAATAGTATCCCTAAGAATGGTGCCGATGCCGCTAATGAACGCTCGGGACTTATTGCAGGTAAATATCAACTTACAATTATTGATGCCAATGGCTGTAGCACTACCAAGGAGTATGATATTACTTCTCCGTCAGCATGGCATGTTGATTATGCAGTTACTCCAGTAAGCATATTGGGTGTGGCAAATGGTAAAATTGATATCACCTCTGTTTCTGGTGGTACGCCACCATACGTAATCACATGGGCTGATGGTGCTGCATTTAACGGTCGCTATACCCGCACCGATCTGGCTGTAGGGGTTTATACCTATACTATTACCGACTCACGCGGATGTTCTACCACAGGTGATATACCTGTGCCTGATCATAATGCACTTAGCGTTAATGTTGATTGGGTTGATATTAAATGCTATGGTGCCAATAATGGTGAGATATCTGTGCTGATACTTAATGGAAGGCCTGATTTTACCATTACCTGGAACGGTCCTGTGAGTGGTGTGGAGAATTCTTATCCAGGCGATAAGATGTATCGTATCACCAATCTTTCGGCAGGAACATATACCGTATCTATCACTGATGCCAATGGTGCCAATATTGATAGGGTTATTACCATCAGGCAGCCGTTCTATCAGCTCGAGGTTAATGCCGGAGCAATTGATAAGCAGTGTGCCGAAGATAATAAAGGATCGTTGGTGGCTAATGCAAGTGGTGGAACTCCATTTGTTGATGCCTCAGGAAATAATTATTATATTATAGATGTGTTGCCCGGCTTTGCAGGTTTAACAACTAATCCTGTTAACCTGAATAATATTCCTGCAGGAACATATCAGGTTAGAGTTACCGATTCTAATGGTTGTGTGGCCGTTCAGGATGTAACTGTTGATACCTATCCGGCTCTTAAACTTGGAGCTATCTTAGTTACAGATGTTACATGCTACGGAGGTAATGATGGGGCTATTGAAATAGCCTCGGTGAACGGTGCTACTACACCTACTTATCATTGGGAGATGCTCGATGGCAGTGGAAACTGGAACTCTATATCATCGGCAGTGGGCAATAGAGCCGAATCATTGACTGCCGGAACTTATAGAGTTACTGTAACTCAAACTTATATCGACAATGTTTGCTCTGTAACATCAGGAAGCATTAAGGTGTCAATGCCTGCAAATATCATTGTAAATCATTCAAAAGTTGATGTTACTACATGTCATGGAGATAATACCGGTAAAATACTTGTTAAAGCTATCGGTGGTACTGCTCCTTATAGCTTCACACTTAATGGTGGTGCTCCGATTATTTCGGTTGATGGTAACCATACTTTCAGTAATTTGGTGGCTGATAGCTATTTGCTTAATGTAGAAGATAGCAAGGGATGCTCATAT
>CAZWOA010000001.1:64969-95844 GCA_964635545.1 uncultured Marinilabiliaceae bacterium | reverse complement strand
CCTAATAAGTGCTATTTAACTCATAATTTCTCGCTTGCACTTCTAAATATTACATCTGTAGTAGATGAGCCGGTGTGCGAAAGTAATCAGAATGGATCTATTACTGTTAGCGTAACCGGAAATAAGGGTGTGTTGTCATACTTGTGGTATAAGCGTGATAATGCCGGTAATTACCAGCCCTTTGCTACTACTCAGAATATTGTTAATCTGGGTGAAGGTGATTATCAGCTTGCCGTTACCGATCCAATTCGTGGTTGTACCGTTGTGAAGTCGTTTATTCTTTCATACCAGAATGTACTATCGGTTAATGCTGCTATCCAGCATGAAAGATGCGCAGGTGCCAATGATGGTGCTATCACTAAAGTTATGGTGAGTGGTGTTGTTAATCCGGTGTATAGCTGGACAGGCCCCAATGGATTTACTGCAACTACAGCTGAGATAACAGGTCTTGAACCCGGTACTTATGTGCTTACTGTGTTTGATCCATCCAACTCATGTATGGTGATGCAACCGTTTGAGGTTAAACCTACAACTCCTATTCTGTTTAGCTTGAGCAAGCACCAGGTGTCGTGTGCACCTTATGTGTATCAAATTAATATTGATGGCATTACAGGTGGTGTGGCTCCATATAAATATAGCTGGAATGGCCCCGGTGCCGTTGTGGTTGATGCCAATGGTAATGCTACCAATCTTGTGAAGGGTGGTACATACACTGTGTCGGTTGCCGATCAGAATGGTTGTGTGGTTACAAAATCGTTGACCATACCTCTTGAAGTTGAGCTTTCGGCAGTTGTCGATCAGCTTATGTGTGCCGGTGGCGATAATGGATTTATCGACCTTACAGTAACCGGAGGAAGTGGAAGCTTCAGCTATCAATGGACTAAGGATATTAATCCGACTGTGATTTCTGTTAATCAGGATATAGACAACCTTACCAGTGGAGTATATAAAGTTACTGTTACCGACCTTGTGGAAGGATGTGTTAAAACAGCTGTGTATGAGATATTTGAGCCATCAGCAATAAAAATATCGGGTGCTCTTACCCATGTGTCATGTAATGGAAGTAGTGATGGAAAGATTGTAGTTACGCCTTCGGGAGGAAATGCACCTTACACCTATCGTTGGGATACAGGTATTACTACCAAGGATTTATCATCACTATCAAAAGGTAACTATACTGTAGTTGTTACCGATGCCAAAGGCTGTACAGCTAATGAGACTTTCCGTATATATGAGCCGGATCCAATCGAGTTCGACCTGGTGGTTGTTACTCCTGTGTCGTGCGATGGAAATGGAGCAAGGGTTGTAATTGATAACCTTCGTGGTGGATGGCTTACTGAAAATGGTGTTGTAGTAACTAATCCCATTACCGGTAATGCAGTACATACACCAATGTATGATATCGTGTGGGCTGGCCCTGCCATTGTTAATGGTAACAGAGGTCAAACCGACCTTAGCAATCTCACTAGTGGTACATACGTGGTAACTATTACTGATGCTTCGGCAGGTAGAAGCGGTTGCCAATATACCAAGTCCGTATATCTGCCTAAACCGTTGAAACTTGACTATAAAACCACTCCTGAAACATGCGATGGTATTAACGATGGAACCATTACTCTTAATGTGGTTGGAGGTGTAGAGCCATATAACTTTACATGGACAACTGCCGATGGATTTGGTATTGATGTGAATGGTAAAGATCAAATTGGACTGTCATCCGGAACATATACTGTAACCATTGTTGATTCGCGAACTCCCGGTTGTACTTTAACCGAAAATATTTATGTTGATAGAGCTTACGTGCTCGATGTTAAAGGTTCGGCTACTGATGTGGCTTGCTTTGGTGAACAGACTGGTAGCATTTTAATTAACGTGTCGGGTGGTTCGGGTAATTATAGTTACCACTGGACAGGTACCGGTCTTGGTATTGTTG
This sequence comes from uncultured Marinilabiliaceae bacterium, assembly GCA_964635545.1. Classification (GTDB taxonomy): domain Bacteria; phylum Bacteroidota; class Bacteroidia; order Bacteroidales; family Marinilabiliaceae; genus JAGPIS01. The sequence goes on along the minus strand of CAZWOA010000001.1, from coordinate 93,911 downwards.
ATAATAATAAGGACCAAAATAGCCTAACAACCGGTTCATACAGTGTTACCGTAACCGATAATGTGCTTGGATGTACCAACACACAGACTTTCTATATTAACTCGCCTGCTGCTAAACTTGAAATTAGCAAGGTAGATGTGGTAGATGTGCTTTGTAAAGGTGATGCCACAGGTGTAATAGACCTTACTGTAGTGGGAGGAACTAAGTTCAATAATGGAAGCTATAAATTCAACTGGAACGGACCGGGAGTCTTTACCGATTCACACCGTCAGGAGAATCTTATTGCCGGACTTTATAATGTTGTTGTTACCGATAGAAACGGATGTATAGTATCCAGTTCAAACATTGAGGTTAAAGAGCCAGCCAATGGCCTTGCCGCTTCGGTTGATTACATTCAGGATGTAGCTGCCTTCAGGGGTAATGATGGTGAGATACAGATTGTTGTGTCGGGCGGAACAGGTGCTTACACCATCGTGTGGAGCGGAACTCCCGAGAGAGCCGATACACCTATTGGTGCTCTGATAAATAATGCTACCCGTCAAACAAATCTTGTTGCAGGTACCTATGAAGTAGTTATTACAGACCTTAATGGCTGCTCGGTAACACTTGCTAATATAGTTGTGCGTCAGCCTGGTAGTGAGCTCGATTTGGTGATTGCCAAGAAAGATGTGTTGCCATGTTTTAACGATGCTACAGGTCAGATTGATGTTAGTGTGGTCGGCGGACGACTGCCATATATCATCAGGTTGCATAATTCATCAGGAGTGCAAATTGGTGGTGATAGAAGCGGAAGCTCTGCACTATTTGCCGGCCTTACACCGGGTGTATATACCGTTTCGGCTGTTGATGCCAATAAGGTGTATGTGTCTAAAGAGGTTACAATCACCGAGCCGCCATTGTTAACTGTGTCTGCTGCTGTAAATCAGCAAGTTAATTGTTATCAGGCAGCTACCGGTGTATTTAGTGTAACTGTTAATGGAGGTGCTCCTTCGGCAGCGGGCAACTATCGTGTAATTGTAAACGGCCCCGGCGGATTCTCTGAGGTTCGCAGCAATTTCACGTTGGGAACAAGTCAGCAATATATCAACCTTATTGCAGGTGTTTATAACATCACTGTTATTGATGATAGTAATGGAAATGGCTTGTTCGATATCAATACCGACTGTTCTGTTACCACTACTGTAACTATCGTTCAACCCGAAGCACACGTTGTACTTAGTGGTGTTGATGATATGTGTATCGGTAACACATCAGAAATTAAGTTTATTGTTAGCAATTATGATGTTAAAGTCAATCCGCTTACTGTTACGTTATCTGATGGATCGGCGGTAGTTGTTAATGATTCACCATTTATGCACAGCGTAAATCCTGTGATATCAACAATATACAGTATTGCATCTGTTACTGATGGTGCCGGATGTAGCAAAGGAACTTTTGCAGGTAGTGCCGATATCACAGTGCGGCCTCTTCCAACAGCGCGTGTGTATGGCGATAAAGAGATATGTTTAGGCGAATCGGCTTCGGTTGCTATAGACCTCACTGGTACTGCGCCATGGAACATCGAGATTTTTGATGGTGTGAATATTGTGCCGGTCAACAATATAATTGTGTCGCCATATATTTATACTTTCACACCTGCATCAACTTCTGTTGTTACTGTTGATAAAGTTAGGGATGCTCATTGTAGTAATGTTGGTAATGGTTCTGCTACCATAACCATCAACGACCTGCCATTTGTTACCATTTCGGGTGAGAATACCATCTGTTTTGGTGATAAGAGCAATCTTGTATTCCATTTTTCTGCAGGAACTGCACCGTATAAAATATCGTATGCCGCCAATGGCATAATGTATCATGTTCCAAATATTATTCCTGATGCATCTGGCAATTATTCATTGCAGGTACAGCCAGGAGTAACTACCAATTACGACTTAAGTCGTGTTGAAGACTCTAAAGGATGCGTTGTGGATGTTACCGGAAGTGTGGTTGTTTCAGTGCGTCCTCAACCGGGCGTGCCGGGTGCCATCTCGGGTAATCCTCTGGTATGCCAGGGTGCAAAGGGTGTTGTTTACTCAATATCAGCAGTTGCCAATGCTACCAATTATGACTGGAGCTTGCCTGCGGGAGCAACTATTGTAAGTGGTCTTGGTTCTACATCAATCACCGTTGATTTTGATGATGATTATGTGGGTGGTGTGTTTGGTGTAGTAGCTGTTAACAGTTGCGGACGTAGCAACTCATCCGATAGATTGATAAGTGCATCCGAACTTCCGGGGGTGGCCGGAGTAATTACTGGCCCTGCCGATTTATGTCAGGGTTCTGCCGGAATTCAGTATTCTGTTGTTCCTGTGCGCGATGCATCAACTTATATATGGAATCTTCCTGTGGGCTTCAATATTGTAGCCGGTGCAGGTACTGCCAATATCATTGTCGATCTTGATCCTGCAATTGATGTGCTTAACGGTATTATTACTGTTACGCCTAGTAACAGTTGCGGTTTAGGTACTGTTTCGCCCGATTTTGCTGTAAATATTACTCCTCTACCAATTGCATTTGCGGGGCATGATCAAAATTTATGTGCCAACAGCTTTACCCTGCAAGCCGATGCACCACGTTCAGGTGAACAAGGTAGATGGACTATTATTAAAGGTAGTGGTGTGATTGCTGCTTCCGATCTTAATAATCATAATGCTACAATTACGAATCTGTCGCAAGGTGAAAACATACTTCAGTGGAGGGTTGAGAATACAACCACTAAGTGTTACACTGTTGATGAGGTTGTGCTATTCAATAACATACTCACTGTTGTGGCTACTGTAGAGCAACGTGTTGTGTGTGATGGTACTGCACAGCTTGAAGGTACGCGTGTGCCTCTCAACAGCACCGGTTTGTGGACATTTGTTAGCGGTGGAGGCATAATTGTGTCGCCTACCAGCAATAAAACCGATGTGGTTAGTCTTACTCCCGATGTTAGTGTGTTGCGCTGGACTATCGATCAGAATGGATGTAGATCATTTGCTGAAGTGGAAGTCATCAATGATAAACCTGATGATGCTAAGATTATTGGTGATGTTTACAATCTGTGCGACGATAAGATTGAGCTTACAGGTAATACTCCTGTAGAGGGTGTTGGTTACTGGACCCGCATTAAAGGATTGGGAATTATTGATAATCCTGCTAATCCGGTTATAAATGTGACCAACCTTTCGCGAGGCGAAAACATTTTCAGATATACTATAACCAAGAATGGCTGTAGAACCTATGATGAGGTTATTGTGAATAATAACATGCTTGATGTTAATGCAGGTGATGATGCCGTTACTTGCGACGACTTCTTTAGAATGCGTGCTATTGCAGCTCCTGCCGGTACTTCTGCACATTGGGAAATTGCTCTGGGTGAAGGAAGTGGTGTGTTTGAGCAAGGTGATTCTCCTACAACCATGATTACAAAACTGGGTTCAGGCGATAATAAATTCTACTGGGTAGTTAATAAAAATGGATGTATAAGCACCGATGAAGTAGTGATAACATCTAATAAACCTACCACAGCAGTTGTTGGAAGTCAGGTTACCGTTTGTGGTGATGAAGCCCAACTTCAAGGTAATGATAATATTACATCGGGTACAGGTTATTGGACGGTAATCTCTGGAAGTGGTGTGTTTGAAGATCCATATAAAGGAAATACCAAGGTTACAAGCCTTCAGTATGGTACTAGCGTTTTCCGTTGGAATATTGTTAATAATGGCTGTCCCAGTTATGCCGATCAAATAGTAGTGAACCTTAAGGTTGAAACTTTTGCAGGTAAGGATACCAGCATCTGTTCCAATACCACAACTCTTAATGCTAAGCCACCTCAGTCTGGTCAGATAGGTGAGTGGACTTTAATAGCCGGAATGGGTGGAGCTACAATTGTTGAATCTAACAATCCTAAAACTCGTGTTGGTGGCCTTAGTGCAGGTGCCAATGGTTTTGTGTGGACAGTTAGTCACAATAGCTGTATTTCCCGTGATACTGTAATAGTTTATAACAGTCGTCCTACACCAGTTAATGCAGGTCCCGATCAGATATTAAACGGTGATGTAACCAATATGTCTGCTACAGTTCCTACTTCAGGAGTAGGTACGTGGAGTCTTGTGGCCGGTGGAGGTACCATTGTCGATCCGAGCAATCCGTTTACTCAAATTAGAGATCTAAGAAGAGGTGACAATATCTTCAGATGGACGGTTAGAAACGGTAATTGTGAGGAGTATGATGATGTGGTTATTACTAATGGGCAGACATTAGATGCCAATGCCGGAGAAAACCGCACCGTATGTGATGATTTTGTTATTCTTAATGCCAATGATCCTGATGTGGGTATTGGAGAGTGGTCGGTAGTTAGCGGTAGTGGTGATTTTGTAGATCCATACAACCCCCGTACCCGCGTTAACAGAATCGGTAAAGGAGTTAACGTATTCCGTTGGTCTATTTACTATACCAATAGTGTTTCTGCCGATGAGGTTACAATTACCAATAATGCTCCCGATAAGGCTAACGGTGGTCCTAGAGAGCGCGTTGTGTGTGGTGATACTCATACTATGGAAGGTAATATTCCTTTAGTGGGAGATGCTAAATGGACAATTATATCGGGAGGTGCTCATTTTGTTGATGATACCGATCCTAATACTGTAGTTACCAATTTAGCTAAAGGATGGAATAAATTTAAGTATGAGATTAACTATAAGGGCTGTCCCTCTTCTGATACTATCAGGGTACTCAACGACATGCCTGATGATGCATTCGCTGGTGATGGTGATGTAGTGTGTAACGGTCAGTATGAGCTTAAACCCAACAATCCTACCTTTGGTGTTGGTGAGTGGGTTGTAGTTGAGGGCCGGGCTAAATTTGACGGTAACTATGCAACCAACCTTGCACAAGGACGGAATGTATTTGCATGGATAATTCGAGGAAGTACTCCTACTTGCTTTACACGTGATGAGGTGGTTGTGATAAATAACGAGCCATCCGTAGCTTATGCAGGTGGCGACCAAAATGTGTGTACCTCTGAAACTCGCCTTGGTGCAGCCGCACCGCTTAATGGTGTTGGTAGATGGACATTGATACATGGATCGGGTGTTATCGAAGATGAATTTGATAGATTGACAAGAGTTACAGGTCTAGCCCTTGGATCTAACCGATTCCGCTGGACGGTTGATAACAATGGTTGTACATCAACATCAGAAGTAGTGATTAATAATAACTTTATCCAGTCGGTTGCAGGTATCGATGATCATATAACTATCTGTATCGATACGTTGGTGCTTGCGGCCAATAATCCTTCTCCAGGTGTAGGTACTTGGGGCGTTAAAGGCGGCTCGGGTAAGGCTGTGTTTGCCGATATTAATGATCCTTATACTGTGGTTAGATCGCTCGATAGGGGTGATAACATCCTTACATGGACTATTATGCATAAGAACTGCCCATCAGTATCTGAAATCAGAATTACTAATAACTCGCCATCAGAAGCCAATGCCGGAGGTAATCAAAGCTTGTGTGATAAAGATTTCACCATGCTAAATGCATCTAAACCTGCAGTTGGTACCGGTAAGTGGACCATCAAGAGTGGTGGTGCCAATATTGCCGATGATACGGCCAACTCAACCCAGATAACCAATATCGCATTTGGTGATAATATATTTAACTGGCGTGTTGAGCATAAAGGTTGTTATTCTGAGGATGATGTGCAGATAAGCTATAATAGAATCGAAGCTAAAGCAGGTGATTCAGAAGTGATATGTAGCGAGACTACACAACTTGCAGCCAATAATCCAAATCCGGGCGTTGGTACATGGTCGGTAGTTGGAGGTACAAGTCAGGCTCAGTTTGAAAATCAGAATGATCCTGCCACCATCGTTAAAGGCCTGGCAAAAGGTAAAAACAGACTCAGGTGGACTATTGAATATCGTGGCTGTAGCACTAATGATGAGATTGAGATTCAGAATGACCTGCCAAGCAGAGCCTATGCGGGCAATAGTCTTCCTATATGTAAAGACGAGGTTGTGCTCGATGCCACTCCTGTTGATGTGGGTGTTGGAACATGGACTGTACTTACAGGTAGTGGTATTATTGAGAATGATCTTAATCCGAAAACTAAGGTTACCAAACTGTCTAAAGGTGATAACGTGTTCCGCTGGACGGTTGTGAACAATCAGTGTTCGCTATTTGATGATGTACGTATCACCAATAATCTGCCATCGGTGCCTTATGCAGGCCGTAGCGAAGAGGTGTGCTCCAATACCTTTACCCTTAAGGCCAATCCGGCTGAGTTTGGAACGGGAATATGGAGTATAACCAAAGGTTCCGGTAATTTTAGCGATCCATTGAGTCCTAATTCAGTGATTACTAATCTGTCGGAAGGTGAGAATATACTTCGTTGGACTTTAACTCAGGGTCAGTGTTCGGTGTTTGATGAGGTTACTCTTCTCAATAATAGTGCAATTCAAGCCACTGCAGGGCCTGATATTGATGACTGTAAGGATTATGCTGTTCTCGATGCCAATAATTCTGGTAGGGGTGCCGGTGTATGGACTTTAGTGTCAGGTCGTGCCAATTTCGACGATCCTAATAATCCTAAAACTACAGTGCGCAATCTCGGATTCGGTGAGAACGTACTTCAATGGAAAATTAGTAATGGCAAATGTTTTAGCACCGATGAGGTTGTTATCACCAATAAGATTCCCGATCAAGCTAATGCAGGAACTGGACGAACAATTTGTGATGATTACCATACTCTTAATGCCAATAATCCTACAAGTGGTGTAGGTACATGGAGTGTTATCAGTGGTAAAGGTGTATTTGATGATGTATATTACAACCGCACCATTGTACGCAATATCGGTTATGGCGAAAATATCTATCGCTGGACAGTGTCATACGGAAGTTGCTCTACCCAGGATGATGTAATTATTGTTAATCAAATGGCAGATCCGTACGCTGGAGAAGATGATATTACTTATGTTGATTCTTATGAGCTTAAGGCTGGTAATCCCGGTTCTGTTCAAGGTAAATGGGAACTTGTGGCCGGTGGTGCACGATTTGAAGATGATACATACTTCAATACCATGGTGTATGACCTGCATCCGGGTAATAACACATTCCGCTGGACAATATGGACAGATGACTGTAAAGCATCCGATGATGTGGTAATTGAGTATCGCCAGGTGCCATTGGCAGGTTTTGCCGTTGATGTATCAGAAGGATGTGCTCCTCTCACAGTGAGGTTTACCGACCAATCGGTGGGTGCTAAGGTATTCCATTGGGATTTCAACGACGGTTCTACAACTGTTATTCGTAATCCTATTCATACCTTTGAGCAACCCGGTAATTACAATGTGGTACTTACCACTCCAGGTCCTGATGGTAAAGATACCCAGTTCTCTAAACTGATAAAGGTTTACGACCATCCTACAGCCGACTTCGATGCAGCACCTACTTTAGTATTCCTGCCCGATGATGTTGTTAGGTTCCGTAACTTTAGCATAGATGCCGTTAAGTGGAGCTGGACCTTTGGCGATGGAGGCGAATCGACCGAAAAGAACCCCGACTATAAATATGTTGACGAGGGGCTATATACTGTTTCATTGAAGGTGTGGAACCAGTATGGTTGTGAAGATAAAATAACTAAACCAGAGTTTATAGAGGCCCGCAAAGGTGGGTTTATAACCTTCCCCAATACATTTAGGCCAAGGCCCGATGGTGGTGGAGGAACAAGTCAGTTCGACCTAAATGCGGTCTTTAAACCAGTGTATCAGGATGTGGATCAGTTCCATTTACAGATTTTTAATCGATGGGGCCAGCTGATTTTTGAAACTGATGATATTGATGAAGGATGGAATGGATTCTTCAACGGCCAGATTGCTCCCCAGGCAGTGTATGTTTGGGTTGCTACCGGGCGATTCATCAGTGGAAAAGAGTATAGCAAAACAGGACATGTTCTTTTAGCACGATAAAATTTTTGAGATGCAGTATATAACCCGGATACTATCAGTTGTAATCTTGTTAATCCTGTCTATACCTAAAGGGTATGGGCAGGATATGACCTTCTCTCAGATGTATGAATCATCTATGTACTTGAGTCCCTCTTTCACCGGTTTTACTAATGGAGGCAGATTGGGGCTGAATTATCGTAACCAATGGCCGGGAGCAGGTAATACCTATCAGTTCTATGGAGTGGCGTTAGATCACTATTTTGAACCCTTCAATAGTGGAGTGGGCTTCATGTTTCTGCGCGATGATCAAGGGGGAGGTCTTCTTGTTAATGATGAGTTCTCCTTTCTATATTCATATGAGTTTACTGTTGCCGAAGAACTCTATTTGCGTCCGGGTATCTCTTTTAAATATGCACAGCGAAGAATAGATCCTTCAAAAGCAACTTTGCCCGAAGATATTGATCCAGGGGGAATAATAACTCCTGGGCATGGAGGAGGTCTTGACCTAGAAACAAGGAGTAAAGGAGGTTTTGATGCCGCTGCTTCTTTGATGTTCTATGGTAATAATTTCTGGATTGGTGCTGCATTCGATCATTTAGTGCGTAATGATATACGGTTTACAGATATAACCACCAAAAATGAGATTAAAAGTACTGTATATGGTGGCTATAAATTTGTATATCGTGAACCGCGACGAAATGAAGATGCTAAAACTATTACTGTAGCATTTAATTATCGTAAACAATTTGATTTTAACCAATTCGACTTTGGGGTTTATTGGTTTTTCAATCCCGTAGAGCTTGGATTGTGGTATAGAGGCTTGCCTGTGCGTACTAAAAATGAGATATCGAATATTGATGCTATAATACCCAGTGTAGGCGTAAATGTGGGCGATATACGTATTGGTTATAGTTACGACCTTACCCTCTCTAAACTTGCGGCATATAGCCATGGAGCTCATGAGATATCATTAATATATCGCTTCAACCAGGATATGACATATACGCCCAGCCGTAAGCCTGTGCCATGTCGCGAACCAGTGCTCGGATATGGTTTTGGTGGATCTAAATATAAACGTAAAACAAGACGCATTTTCTGATAAGATTTGATGCTCATGCGCCAGGCGACTCATTACATGTAAAAATCCGGCTATTTTATGTAAGGTGAGTAAAAATATACATCCATATTTTTTTTAATGTGGCCCAAACATTTATATTTGTGTTTCTAAATAGGAAACGAATCATTAAATATAGAATATGAAACAATGGTATAAAATTATTAATGTAGCTTTATTTACAGCTTTAGTTCTCTTGGTTGCTTCTTGTGATAAAGGTGCTGCCACCTCTTCTGAAGTGGTAACTAAATCAGAGGGTTCTACTGTAAATTCAGTGGTTTATATCAACACTGACTCACTGCTCATTAAGTACGAGTATGCAAAGGTGCTTAATGATGTCATTATGCGTAAAGAAGAGTCCTCACGTACCGATTTTAATAGTAAGTACAGGGTGTTTCAACAAGATGCCATGGAGTTCCAACGTAAGGTGCAGAATAATGGCTTCTTATCGTTAGAGCGTGCACAATCAGAGGAGAAGCGTCTTCAGAAAGCCGAAATGGACCTTCAGGAGTTGAATAATAAGCTTTCAAATGAGCTTCTTCGCGAACAAGAGCGTATTAATCGTGAGCTTCGCGATACTTTAACCAACTTCCTACAGTCCTATACTGCCAGTAAGGGTTATCAACTTGTGTTGAGCAACACTTTGGGTGATAATGTACTGTATGGAGCACCTGGCACAGATATTACCAATGATGTGGTTGAAAAGCTTAACAAGCGTTACCAAATAGCAACTAAGAAATAATATTTTTTTAGATTGAAATATAAAGGGAGACATTAATTTGCCTCCCTTTTTTATTTTATTTTTCTGAAACTAACGTAAAAATCCAAAACGGCAGTGATTAATACAGCAACAATCCAATAGTTGCGGTTCTCAAATATCAGGAAGGCAGCTACCACCAGAAATAGTGAACTGATAAAAAGTATGGAGTTAATTCTCTTTCTTTCTGGTACACACACTATCCTGTTGTATAGCCTTACACCCACAATGGGCACAAGAGCGGCAACGAATATCCATTTAGCAATAGATATTTTTGCAATTAGCGTAATTACTGCTATTACTAATAATGCCATGCCAAGGTAATATAGCGCACTAAGTAGCTTTAGTATTCTCATATTTCAGTTGTTATTTATTATGGAAATAATGGCTTTTGCAAGTATCGAAATGAAGCCATTAAGTTTATTCTACTATTACAAACACCACTTCTCCATCCTTAAGCATCAAATACTCTTCGCGGGCAAATTTTTCGAGCTTCTCTTTACTCCCTTTCAACTCGTTCATTTTCCGGTTGTTTTGCTCTATTTGAGTGGTTAGTTTGCTCTTCTCCTCTTCAAGTTGCTTTATTTTTTGAGTGAGGTTGTAGCGTTGTATCAGGTTATTCTGGTCAAAAAGGGTAATCCATATCAGAAAGCCAAATGCTGTGATAAAGTATTTGTTTCTGAATAAAGGGGCTATAGTTTGCCACAAAATATTATTTCTTTCTCTCTTCTGTTCCACTTTGGTATATAGAAAAACTTGATTGGCTCAAAGTTATAAAAAAACCGCATTAAAAGTTACTCTTTCAATGCGGTTTTGTATGGTTATAATCTCATCAGGTTATTCTTATCCCAAAAACGGATATCTGTAGTCCGTTGCAGGTACAAAAGTCTCCTTGATTGTGCGCGGACTCACCCATCTCATCAGGTTGATTGCCGATCCGGCTTTATCGTTGGTTCCCGAACCTCTGGCACCACCAAATGGTTGTTGGCCTACCACAGCTCCTGTAGGTTTGTCGTTAATGTAGAAGTTACCAGCTGCATTGCTCAATCTCTTTGTGGCAATATCGGTAATGTACCTATCCTGCGAGAAAATGGCTCCGGTAAGTGCATAGATTGATGTTTTATCAACAAGTTCGAGTGTGTCTTCAAACTTGGCATCTTCATATACATAAATGGTGAGTATTGGGCCAAATAGCTCTTCATGCATTGTTCTGTAATTAGGATTGGTGGTGAGTATAACCGTAGGTTCCACAAAATAGCCTACACTCATATCGCACTTTCCACCCATTATAACTTTCGCATCTACAGCTGCTTTTGCCTCTTTGATTACCTCTTCCATCTTTTTGTAGGATGCCTGGTCGATAACTGCATTCACAAAGTTGCCAAAATCTTCGGGTCCACCCATTTTAATGCTCTTTAGGTCTTCCTCCATATATTTTTTTATCTCGGCCCAGCGGCTTGCAGGTAGGTATGCCCTCGATGCTGCCGAGCATTTCTGACCTTGATACTCAAATGCTCCTCGTGTGAGTGCTGTTGCAACTGCCTTTGCATCGCATGAATTGTGAGCAACCACAAAGTCTTTTCCGCCTGTTTCGCCAACAATTCTTGGATAGCTTCTATAATTATGGATGTTATTTCCTATGTTTTTCCAGATATCCTGGAATACCTCTGTGCTTCCTGTGAAGTGAATACCGGCAAAATCGGGGTGTGTGAATATCTCTTTGGCAGCGGTTGGACCCGATACAAATACCAGGTTTATAACTCCCTCTGGCACTCCGGCTTCTTTGAATAGCTCCATAAGGATGTGAGCAGAGTAGATTGCTGTTTTCGATGGTTTCCACACTACCACATTACCCATCAGTGCCGGTGCCGTTGGTAAATTGCCCGCTATGGATGTGAAATTAAATGGTGTAAGCGCAAATACGAATCCTTCCAATGGACGATACTCCAATCTGTTCCACATTCCAGGTGCCGATTCAGGCTGGTCGGCATATATTTGTGTCATATACTGTACGTTGAATCTGAAAAAGTCGGCCAATTCACATGCTGAGTCAATCTCTGCCTGAAAAGCATTTTTACTCTGCCCCAGCATTGTTGCGGCATTAAGTTTCTGTCTGTATGGGCCCGATAAAAGGTCGGCTGCTTTTAAAAATATAGCTGCTCGATGCTCCCATGGAAGTGCCGCCCATTTATCTTTTGCTGCTAAGGCGGCTTTTATTGCTTTTTGCACGTGTGTTTCATCACCTTGATAGTAATACCCAAGTGTGTGCTTTATATCGTGTGGGGGGTGTATTCTCACCTTATTGTCAGTTCTGTACTCTTCACCTCCTATCACCATAGGGATGTCAAGCTCTACCGAGCGGAAGTCTGTAAGTTGCTTCTTTAGTTCTTCTCTCTCTTTGGTGCCTGGTGCATAGCTTAAAATAGGTTCGTTTTTAGCCACCGGCACGTTATAGAATCCTTTTGCCATAACTGTGTTTGTTAATAGTTAAGTAATGATTTAATCTTATCTACTCAAAATTACCATCTATTTCTTTTTTTGTGAATGAATAATGTCATGGTTTGGTTTTTTGGGAATAGGAGAAGGACGAAAGTGGCGGGTGTTAGGCATTATATGCAAGTCATAAAAATAGTACTTAAAGCTTTTGATGGGGTAGAGGGTAGAAATTTTATGCCAATCAAGAAATTTTAAAGCCGTTATGCTTTAGTAATGGCATTTCCCCGCAGGGGATAAATCATGAATAGCCGTATGCAAGCCTAGTGCAGCTTACTGTTATAGTACCTCTTGAAAGCAAAACTCAGTATGGGGTGATATTATGGATAGTAGAAGATTATCCAAGTTTCTTTAGGAAGCAAGAGTCTTTTATTAGCCCCGTCCTTCAGGGGGGGGATTAATTGCGATTCTTAAAGTCTATCAACACCTGTCAGTCAAATGTCTGGTTACTATTTGTAGATATTTCAATCATTCTGTCATACTCTTCTGCGGTAAGGTCTTCCTGGAAGTAGTATAGCTGTGGGTTTACCCTCTCTTTTTTTAGATGAACTTCGTAATGTATGTGTGGAGCTGTACTGGTTCCGGTGTTTCCTACCAGTCCTATTATATCTCCTCTTTTAACTTTTTGACCCACTTTTACCTTAAATTCGCTCATGTGTGCATATAACGATTCATATCCGAAGCCATGATCGATAATAATATGCTTGCCGTATCCCGAGAAGCTTGTTGTTACAGCTTTCACCACGCCGTCGCCTGTGGCATAAATGTCGGTTCCTGTTGGTGCCGAGAAATCCATCCCGGTGTGGAATTTCTTAATCTTATATACTGGGTGTATTCTCCATCCCCAGCCTGATGCCGTGCGTGTAAGGTCGCGGTTGGATATTGGCATAATAGCAGGAATACATTTGAGCATCTCATCTTTGCGCTGTGCCAGTTCTATTATTTCATCGAATGACTTACTTTGAACGTATAATTGTTTCATCACCACATCCAGTTTTTTGGCTGTGTTAACCACTAGCTTCTCATTCGACATTCCATAAAGATGTTCGTAGCGGTTTACTCCACCAAAACCTGCTTTACGAATTGATGCAGGTATTGAATCGGCTTCGAATATTACACGATAAATATTTTCATCTCTCATCTGAAGGTCGTTGAGCACCACTTCGATTTGGTCAACCTTCTGATTCATAAATTCATATTGCGATATCAGTTGCTGATTCTCTCTTTTAAGACGCTTCTCTTTAGGACTGTCTAAAAAATAGGTATATCCCACAAAAAAGAGTGCTCCTAATACCAAACTGAATATTCCATGGTATGATAATCGTGAAATATAATACTTAGGTCCCTTTTCTACCTTAACATAGCATAGTAAATCGGGATTATATTTGTATCTTTCTTTTGACATTTAGATGTAAAAGTTACTTGAATGTTTAAAAATCATTAATGAAACATTCAAAATTAGGTAATTAATCTAAATTTGCAAAAATTGTTTTTATAGATTTGAAATTATTTTAATGTTTAAAATAGTTATGACTGCTTCAGACGTTCGTAAAAGTTTTCTAAATTTCTTTGAGTCTAAAGGACATAAGATAGTTCCTTCGGCTCCTATGGTTATCAAGAACGATCCTACACTGATGTTTACCAATGCAGGTATGAATCAGTTTAAAGATATTATTCTGGGTAACCGCCCCATCGATTTTCCTCGTGTTGCCAATTCGCAGAAATGCCTTCGCGTATCGGGTAAGCATAATGACCTTGAGGAGGTGGGGCATGATACCTATCACCATACCATGTTCGAGATGCTTGGTAACTGGTCGTTTGGCGATTATTTCAAAAAAGAGGCAATCGAGTGGGCGTGGGAGTATCTTACCCAAGTGCTTAAAATCGATAAAGACCGTCTTTATGTTACTGTGTTTGAAGGTAGCAAGGAAGATGGATTGACCAAAGATGTGGAGGCTTTCGAGTTTTGGAGCAATCATGTGCCAACCGAGCGCATCATCAACGGAAATAAGAAGGATAATTTCTGGGAGATGGGCGATACCGGACCGTGTGGCCCATGTTCTGAGATTCATATCGACCTTCGTCCGCAGAATGAGCGTGATGTTGTTCCCGGACATGAACTCGTAAATAAGGATCACCCTCAGGTTATAGAAATATGGAATAACGTATTTATGCAATATAACCGCAAAGCCAGCGGTGAACTTGAGCCTCTGCCCAAGCAGCACGTAGATACAGGTATGGGCTTTGAGCGTCTTGTGAGGGTGGTTCAAGGAAAAACTTCCAATTACGATACCGACGTGTTTACGCCTATCATTGACGAAATTTGCAAGATTAGCGGCATTAAATATGGTGCTGCCAAAGATTCGGATATCGCAATGCGCGTAATGGCCGACCACGTGCGCACAATAGCGTTTTCAATAACTGATGGTCAGTTGCCATCCAATAATAAAGCTGGATATGTAATACGCCGCATCCTTCGTCGTGCGGTTCGTTACAGCTACACGTTCCTTAATAGTCGCGAGGCAACTCTGTATCGTCTTGTGCCCGTGCTTGTAAGCATCATGGGTGATGCCTATCCGGAGTTGATAGCACAACAGGATTTGGTGCAGAAGGTTATTAAAGAGGAGGAGGAGTCGTTCCTTCGCACTCTATCGACCGGTATCGGAATGCTCGATAAGATTATCGGCCAAACTAAAAAAGATAACTATAATGTTGTAAGCGGTAAGGTAGCTTTCGAACTTTACGATACTTATGGTTTCCCGCTCGACCTCACCGAACTTATTCTGAAGGAGCATGACCTTGTTGCCGACAGGATGGAGTTTGAGAAGGAGATGAACGCACAGAAGGAGCGCGCCAGAAGTGCTACTGCTATTCAAACTGACGACTGGGTGGTGCTTGTGGAAGATGATATTGAGGAGTTTATTGGTTATGATTATCTTGAAACAGAGGTTGTAATCACCCGTTACCGCAAAGTGAAGGCAAAAAACAAGGAGCTGTTCCAGTTGGTGTTCAATATCACTCCATTTTATGCCGAAAGTGGCGGTCAGGTTGGTGATAAAGGATATATTGAGGCTGATGGTGAACGTACCGAAATTATAGATACCGTTAAGGAGAATAATCTTATTATCCATTTAACGACCAAATTACCGGCTAATATCAATGCCAATTTTAAAGCTGTTGTAGATGTGTATAGCCGCATTTTAACAGCCAACAACCACACTGCTACTCACCTTATGCACGAAGCTTTGCGTGATGTGTTGGGTACTCATGTGGAGCAGAAAGGTTCGCTTGTTAATCCTGATTATTTGCGTTTCGACTTCGCTCATTTTCAGAAGATGACACCTGAAGAGATTGCTCAGGTCGAGAAAATTGTTAACCGTCGCATAAGGATGAATATGCCGATGGAGGAGATGCGGGAAATTCCTATTCAAAAGGCTCGCGACCTTGGTGCAATGGCTCTTTTTGGTGAAAAATATGGTGACGTGGTTCGTGCCATACGTTTTGGAACTTCAATAGAGCTTTGTGGTGGTACGCACGTTGCTGCAACAGGCCAGATTGGATTTTTCAAGATAATCAGTGAGTCGTCAATTTCGGCTGGTATTCGTCGTATAGAGGCTGTAACCGCCGATAGGGCAGAGGAGTTTATCAATACCCAATTCGACCTGCTTAAAGAGGTGTCGCATCTACTGAAGTCGCCGGGTAACCTGCAAAAGAGTGTTGAGCATATTCTTCATGAAAATCAGGATATGACTCAGAAAATTGTGGGTATGATTCGTAATATCATGGCACTTGAGAAACGTACGATGATAGATGAAGCGATTGAAATTAATGGTGTTAAGGTTATTGTTAGCCAAGTTAAGCCATTTTTAGTAGAATACCTTAAAGATTTGTCATTCCAGCTTCGTAATGATTTGGAAGATGTAGTAGCAGTACTCGCTTGCGAAGGTAATGGTAAGCCTCAGCTTTCGGTAATTGCCTCCGATAGTGTGGTTGCAAAGGGTAACTTCAATGCAGTGGATATAATCCGATCTGCATCTCGCCATATTCAAGGTGGTGGTGGCGGACAACCGTTCTATGCCACAGCAGGCGGCAAAAATGCTGCCGGTATTCATGATGCTCTCGAGGCGGCCCGTGAGTTGGTGGCTGAGAAACTGAAATAAGAATTTTGCATAATATCTTAAAAGCCAATCTTCCGGATGCTAAATATTCGGTAGGTTGGCTTTGGATTTTTAACGAAGAATGTTACCTCTTCTATCTGACAGTTCATCTTGTCTGTTTTCATGCCTTAGGTTGCATTTTTTTGCAGCCTTATTCTTCTTGTCTTTTTCAGATTGGTCTTCATTTTCTTTTATTATGATATGAAATTCAAATAAAAAACTACAAATAGGCTGTAATTAATTATCTTTATCCTAATCAATAGAAAAGGTGTTCTGTGCTGATTTACTTTGAAAGAAGCAAGTAATCATCATAAATATATTGATTAATAGATAGTTGCAAATTAAGCTAGCTTTCCTATGTCGCTATGAATAAAAAATACTGTTACGAATACCCACGCGCTTCTATTACCGCTGATTGTGTTGTTTTTAGATATGAAGATGATAAATTGCAAGTGCTGCTAATTGAGCGGGGCAACGAGCCATATAAGGGTAATTGGGCCATCCCGGGTGGCTTTCTCGATATGGATGAGACGATTGAGGAGTGCGCCACACGCGAACTAAAAGAGGAGACAGGTCTTGATGTTGCCAACTTCAGCCAGGTGCGTGCTTTTACCGCTGTTAATCGCGACCCACGGGGGCGCACTGTGTCTATTGCTCTTTGGGCAGTGGTGCGTTATGCCGATTGTGTCCCCACCGCCGGCGATGATGCTGCAAAGGCTCAGTGGTTCTCTATTGATAATCTGCCTAAATTGGCTTTCGACCACTCCGAAATACTCATTTATTGCATTGAGGCAATGAAGAGATGTAATCTATAAATAAATTATGCACTTGTCTGTATCCCAGAACTTTAGTAACTGTAATTTGTTAATCTTATAAAATCTCTAATCAACTCCTTAAGCTATGATTATTAACCATTTTCTCGATAACGACCTGTATAAGTTCACCACAATGAACGCTATATTAAAGAAATTCCCGTTGGCTGTGGTAAAATATAATTTCATTGCCCGTGGTGGAATTGAGTTTCCTGATGGTTTTGCAGCCCGGCTGCGTAGCGAAATTGACCATATGGCTACCATAAAACTTACAGAACCCGAAGAAGAGTTTATCAAACGTAAATGCTACTATTTCGATCCTGTTTTTATCGATATTCTTAAGGGATATAGCTATAATCCGGGTGAAGTAGTGGTGAATCAGGATGGAGGTAAGTTGTCGGTAGTTATTGAGGGTCCCTGGTATCGCACTGTGCTGTGGGAAGTTCCTGTAATGGCTATTATTTCCGAGCTTTTTTACATAATGACAGGTCAGCAACCCGATAATTATCAGAAAAGAGTGGTTGAGAAGGCTAATGAGTTTGTGAAAATGGGAGCAGAATTGTCGGAATTTGGCACTCGCCGGCGTTTTTCTTACGAAGTACAGAATAGGGTTATCGGTCTCTTAAAGGAGAATATGTGTGGGTTGCTCAATGGCACCAGTAATGTGTGTCTGGCCATGAAGTACGATTTGACTCCTATCGGCACGCACCCCCATGAGTGGTTTATGTATCATGCCGCTCATTTTGGCTATCGCATGGGGACCTCGGTGGCACTTGATAACTGGGTAGATGTGTATCATGGTTATCTTGGCATAGCTCTTTCTGATACTTTTACTTCAGATGACTTTTTCAGAAGCTTCGATGTGAAGTTTTCCAAACTCTTTGATGGTGTGCGATGGGATAGTGGCGATCCGTTGGAGTTTACCGATAAGGTGCTGGCTCATTATAAAGCCCATAGAATTGATCCGTCAACAAAAACTGTGGTTTATAGCGATGCCCTTGATCTTGAGAAGGTGAAGGAGATAAAAGAGTATGTGGCAGGACGTATTCACGATGTGTATGGAATCGGCACCTATCTTACCAATGATGTGGGTGTTAAGCCTCTGAATATGGTTATAAAACTTACTGATGTTAAGCCGTTTGGAAACAGGGCGTATATACCTGCCGTGAAGTTGTCGGATGTGAATGGTAAGCACACCGGCGATCCTGAAGAGATAGACCTTTGTATGCGTATGCTAAAGTTAAAATAAAAAAAGAGGCTCGTTATTGCAAGCCTCTTTTGGTATTATTTCCAAAGAGTCTTTGGATCAAGATTGTCTTTCTCAATATCTTTGAAGTAGTTGTATGTTCCCACTTTTAGTTCGTATGTGGCTAGCTCATCACACACAATTATACCATGACGGTGTAACTGAATTGCACTAATGGTCCACATGTGGTTTACAGGCTCTTCTACGGCATGGCGCAGAGCTCTTGCTTTACCCAGTCCGTTAACGAGTATAAGCACCTCTTTGGCATCCATTACGGTGCCGATACCTACGGTTAGCGATGTGTGTGGTACCTGTTTGGGGTCGTTATTGAAGAAACGGCTATTTGCAACTATAGTGTCGCTGGTAAGCGTCTTCATACGTGTGCGCGATGTAAGTGACGAGCCTGGCTCGTTGAATGCCAAGTGGCCATCGGCACCGATACCGCCCATGAACAGGTCGATACCGCCTACGCTCTTCATCTTATCCTCATATCGTTGGCACTCGGCTTCGAAATCCTCAGCCATTCCATCAAGTAGATTTGTGTTTTCCTCTTTTATATCGATATGCGAGAAGAAGTTATTCCACATAAATGTGCGGTAGCTTTGTGGATGGTCGGCAGGTATGCCATAATATTCATCCATATTGAAGGTAATTACATTGGCAAAAGATACTTTACCCTCTTTGTGTAGGTTGATAAGCTCTTTGTAGGTACCCATTGGTGATGAACCTGTGGGAAGACCAAGAACGAATGGTCTTGACTCTTTATGAGCCGAAATTTTTGCCGCAATGTAGTTTGCAGCCCATTTTGAGATTGAATCGTAGTCAGGTTGAACAATTAAACGCATGTTTGTTATAGTTTATTAATTAATAAGCATTTGTGTGAGATATTGCTCTTTGTGCAAAGATAGCCTTAATTGGTATAACCTACAAAATAATGTTGCTATGTAATCCTCTTTCTAAAAGTTGAGCAGCTTATGTAAAAAGTATCGTAATAGTTCGGGGCGCAGCAGTATTGGGAATATTAATCCATATACGGCACCCCAGAAGTGTGCGTCATGACCTATGTTGTCCATATCTTTTTTGGCCATCACTCCCGAGTAAATAAGGTATATCACCCCAAAGATGATTCCCGGAATTGGCACTATGGCAAATAGATATATCGGTTGATACGGATTGAATAGTATTGATGCAAATACCACTGCCGATACCGCTCCCGATGCCCCAATGGCATTGTAGTATGGATTATTGCGGTGCTTGATTAGTGAATAGAGACTTGAAATTACGATGGCTGTCAGATAGAAAAAGAGAAACAGAAGTTGAGGTGTGCCACTCAAAAAGTGAAAGTACGATATCACTGCAGGTGCAAACGACCAAAGTACCATCATGTTGATGATGAGATGCATCCAACCCGCATGCAGAAAGCCATTAGAGATTAACCTGATATACTCTTTACGGTGAATTATTTGCCAGGCGTTAAACTGATATCTGTAAAAAAGTTCTGTTTTATTAAATGCTATATAACTTATTATGCACGTTACTGCAATTATAATTATGTCGATACTCATTGATTTGTTATTTTCAGGTTTATCTATTTTTATGATAGAATATTAATGCATGATTCTGAATACCAGCTCCGAAAGTAGTTCTCCGTCCTCTGTGGTAGGATAGTCAAATCCTTTTGATCGCATATCGAACTCGCGTAGTAGTGATATTATCGTAAGTATTTTGCGTGCATTATAGTTGCGTGCCGCTGCCGCATACTCCTTTACAAAAAATGGTGCAATCTTAAGCTCTGATGCCACTATGGATTCGGTCTTATTGGGCAGATAGTGGTAGGCAAGCAGTTTTTGAAAAAAGTTGAATATCGTAACGATATTCAACTGTATGGGATTTGCTTTGGGGTTACTGCTGAATGCTTTAACTATGCGGTTGGCTTTCAGTATGTTCTTTTCGGCTATTGCTTTTTGCAGCTCAAAGCTGTTGTAATCTTTGCTGAATCCAATGTTTTTCTCTATGTGGTCGGCTGTAATTACCTTTACATTAGTAGGTATGGCTACTTTTAGTTTATCTATAGATGACACTATCGCCGATAAATCAGAGCCTAAAAATTCTGCCAATATGTAAGTTGCTTTATCGTCTAATGTAACTCCCACACTCTTTGCGTGGTCGTTTATCCATCTTGGCAGTTGGTTTTCATAAATCTTTTTCGACTCGAAAAGCACTCCGTTTTTTTCAACCAGTTTATGGAGTTTTCTCCTCTTATCCAGCGATTTGTATTTGTAACAAACAACCAGAATGGTAGATTGTAGTGGATTTTCGGCATAAATTGCCAAATCTTCGATATCCTTAATGTTTTGAGCCTCTTTTATTATCACCACTTGGCGTTGAGCCATCATGGGGTACTTACGGGCAGCATGAATTATTGCAGGCACTTCAAGGTCTCTACCATACATTATCAGTTGGTTAAAGCCTTTATCGGCCTCCGATAGTGCATTGGCAGCAATATAATCGGATATGGCATCGATATAGTAGGCCTCTTCGCCCATCAGGAAATAGATGGGACGATAAATGCCTTGTTTAAGCTCCTTTTGAATATCAGAATAAGTCATATTGCAAAAATAGTGTTACAGGAGCAATTAAAAAAGAGGCCATTCAAAAAGTTGATGTTAAGTATAGATACTTTGTCAAATTTTTGAATCAGCCTCTATTTATATCGTTTGTCAACTGTCGAATTTAAGGTGCTTAACCGACTTGCCATTATTGGCCAGCTCTTTCATGGCAGCAATACCTATTTTTATGTGGTTATTCACATAGTTTTCAGTAACTTTCTTATCGCTCTCGGCAGTTTTTACACCTGTAGAAATCATCGGTTGGTCGGATACAAGCAGTAGTGCGCCTGCCGGAATGCCATTGGCAAATCCTACCGTGAATATTGTGGCTGTCTCCATATCTATGGCCATCGCCCTTGTTTTGCTCAGGTATTTCTTGAATCGCTCATCATACTCCCACACTCTTTTGTTGGTGGTGAATACGGTGCCTGTCCAATAATCTGCACCAAAATCCCTGATGGCCGATGATACTGCTCTTTGCAGGCTAAATGCCGGTAATGCAGGCACTTCGGCAGGTAGGTAATCGTCTGATGTACCGTCGCTTCTTATGGCTGCAATAGGTAGAATGAAGTCGCCAAGTTCATTTTTCTTCTTCAATCCGCCACATTTGCCAAGGAACAGAACTGCCTTAGGCTCAATAGCACTAAGCAAATCCATGATGGTGGCTGCGTTGGGACTTCCCATGCCGAAATTGATGATTATTACACCCTCTGCAGCGCAGTTGGGCATGTTGCTGTGGATGATTGGCTCATTGTACATCTCAGAGAATAACTCTACATAGTACATGAAGTTAGTGAGCAGAACATACTTAGGGAAATCTTTGAGTGGTCTTCCTGTGTAACGTGGAAGCCAGTTTTGAACAATCTCTTCTTTAGTTTTCATAATTTTAATACCTTTCAGATTTTTACTATACGGCAACACGCTATTCATCTGCTGTTGCAACCCTACTTCCTGTCCGGATTCAGGAGGTATTAAAATACAAAGATAACAAAAATATCGTAATTTTGATTATTTTCACACAAAATTGTTTTTATGAGTAAATTAAACTTGCCTCAGGTCGATTTTAAGGTTGTAAAGGAGAATGATAAGTTTAAGGTGTTTGATGTTTTCCGTTCCAAATATGTTGTTCTTACCCCGGAAGAGTGGGTGAGGCAGAATTTTGTGCATTATCTGGTTAATAATCGCAGCTATCCTGCCGGACTTATTGCCATTGAGCATCTTGTGGTTGTTAACCAGCTTAAGCAGCGTGCCGATGTGGTTGTGTATAACCATTTTCGTAAACCGGTGGCGGTGGTTGAGTGTAAAGCACCGTCAATTCCTATTACCAAAGCGGTGTTCGACCAGGCGTTACGCTATAATATGGTGCTTGGGGTTGAGCTTGTTATTGTAACCAATGGTTTGGTGCATCTTGCCGCCAATATCGATGGCGATAGCTATAAGATGCTTGATGATATACCTTTTTATAATGATATTGCGGGAATTAACCGGCAGCTTTAGTGCTGTTTTATTTTCTGAAAAAACAGTTCGTCAACATATTTGTCTCCTTCGCGCCTCCACTCTTTGTGTGTTCCTGTGTGCATGAAGCCCTGTTGCCTGAATAGCTTTAAGCTTGCGTCGTTATCGGCTGATATTGAGGTGTATGCCTGATGAAAACCGAGGTGGTTGAAAAGATAATCTACAAATATTTCTAATGCCTCCGAGGCATATCCTTTTCCCCTGAAATCTTTATGAATCATTATTCCTATTCCTCCGCGATGGTGGTATGGGTCGTAATCGAACATATCTATCATGCCCACAATTTCAGTGCTACCAGTGAGTTCAATTATTAGACGTAACTGCCTGGCTTGAAATATGTCGAGATGCGAATTTTTGATGTATTTTACCAATAAGTATCTTGAAAATGGCACTAAGGTGTTGCTTATGTTCCAAAGTGCCATGTCATTTTCCCAGTTGTAAAGAACCTCAATATCTGTTGGCTCTAACGCACGTAATCGTATGTTTTTGCCATTTATCATTTGTCTGATGTGCTTTTGGTGTATTTTTCATACTGCTTGGGGTCTCTCACAAATGAGTCGTGATATCTTGTTTTTTTGATGATATCCTGCTTTGCTTTTACAGCTGCTTTATACCCTTTGTAGCTTCCGTATGAATATACATACCATCCATCGGTGTAGATGTATTCTTTAACCTGCTCTTTGTCGAGGTTTTTCCATGCTGCATTAGTTGTCACCTTGCTCCTCGATGATATTATCTGAACTGTGTAGTAAGGTATGCCGTCATCTTCAGATATGTTTTTCGATTCTTTTTCTGCCAAGAGTTTCTGTGCATACTCCTCGTCTGTTTTAAGAGTTGTAGTGCTAAGTGCCATTAGCTTGCCTTTTTTGCTATAAGCCATGTCATAATCCACAAATATATCCTGCTCATAGTCTTCTATCCCTTCACCCTTAAATTTTAAGGTGTATGATTTGTTCGACTCAAGAATCATTATGTATTTTCCGGTTACAGGATGTGGCTTGTAAATGCCCATTAGCGTCTCTTCGCTGTTCATTACCGTTATTGATACGTTATCGATAGGTGTCTCACATTCGATAAATCCTGATATTACTGCCAATCGTGCCTCTTCGGGCTCTTCATATTCTATTTCAAAAATATCGATACCCCCAATTTTGGGGTTGAATCTTGAACTGGCATAATAGGCGCGGTTTTTAACTGCTGTGGGTACAAAGAATAGGTCGTCGTCGCCACTATTAATTGGGTAGCCTAAGTTAACAGCCTCTGTCCATGTGCTGTCTATTCTCTCTTTTGAGTAGAACACATCAAAGCCTCCCATCGATTTATGGCCTCTCGAGCTGAAGTACAGAGTTTTTCCGTCGGGGTGTATCATTGGCGACTCCTCATCTTCTGGTGAGTTTATCTCGGGGCCAAGGTTTTGTGGCACTCCCCAAGTGCCATCAGGCAATTGGCGGCTTCTGTATATATCGAATCCTCCATGACCTCCGGGGCGGTTGCTGGTGAAATAAGCAGTAGTGCCATCCGGACTCAGGCTTAGGTGGGTCTCGTCATATTTAGAACTTATGGGAGCCGGCATTCTCTCGGCTTTCGACCATGTTTCACCATCATATTCCGAACGGTAAATGTTCATCCCTTGAATATCAACACGGTAAATAAACAGATAGCGACCATCTGATGATAGATGCACACCTGCCTCGTGGCCTGATGACTTAAATAGTGTTTTTATTGATATGGGTTTACTCCATTTGCCGTTTTTAAAGTTCGACACATAAATGCGTTCTGGGTATTGGCCATCATCCATAATTAATTCGTTATTTGGACGACGAGAAGTGAATATCAGTATTGATTCATCGGCCGAAAGCAATGGGCTGTGATCATTATATTTTGAGTTGATGGGCGTTTGAAGGTTTCTAAGTTCTAACTTTACCGGGTTTTGCATAAACTCGATGGCATTATTGCAGTACCCTTTCTCAAGTTCCAGTTCGTGTGAAAGTTCTGCATTGGGCGATGTTATGCGCGACTCCAGTTTTTGATAAATATCGAGTGCCCGCTCGGGCTTGTGCACCAATTGATATGATTTGGCGAGAGACATATGTAGCTCTGCGCTGAATAGTGTGTTGTAATCATCTTGCGACAGCAGTGATAGGGTCTTCTCGTAATAGGTTATTGCCGAGTCGGGAGCATTGCCCGAGTCCATATAACAATTGGCCAGCGAGAACAAGATGTCTTGTTTATTGGGGTGTTTTGTATTAATTTTTTTAAGTATTCTAATTGCTGCATTGAAGTCATTTCTTCTAGCCAACGCTATTGCCTCGTTGTATTCCTTGTTGTAGCGCTCCTCTTTTGCTTGTGAAAATGTGGCAATGTTAATGCCAAGTAGAATCAGTATTATAATAAGTCGTTTATTCATAAGATTTTCTTTATCCCCTAAAGGATTAAATTTATGGTTTGAGTTATGTTAATGCTTTATAATATAGATTTAACACAAAACTGTTAAAAAAATATGAATTTGTCAAGTGTTGCAGTTATTTGTTTCTCTTTTTTGGTTTATAAGTGTTGTTATGTATCTTTTTGATATTTAATATCATACACTAATGCCGGCATCTTGTTGATGAAACAACAACGAGTGGCGGCATTAATGTGTTTATGGCTATTTTATTGAGTTGTAGATGCTTTGATTTCGTTTTTTTGATAATTAACTACTGAAATAGTTTTAACAACTTACTCAAGTAGTTTTTGATTAAAGGCATCTATTTGTTGACTAGTCCTATGTTCTTGTTACTATTGTTGCTTAAGTGTTACTGCTTTTATGTAGTGTACAAGGCCTCGTGTTGCATATTCGCCACGTGGTGGGGGAGTGTAGTCTATCTCTATGTTTTCGTAACCATCTTCTGAAATAGATATTTTATAGGTTTTACCCGTTTGTAGCACCATTACGTATTTTCCTGTATTGGGATTTGGCTTGTAGTAACCTGTAAAGTCAGGGTCGTCCTCCGATTCTACCATAACTAAAGCATCTGCTGCCGGCACCTCTTTATCGTGGTATATATGTCCGGCCACCACAGCTAGCCTGCGTTCATCATCGCTAGGATACTCAATCATGAAAATATCGGTATTCCCCATGGTGCCCTCCCGTGTGGATGCGTAATATACTCTTAGCTCGTCGGCAGTTGGATTGTAGAATAGGTCGTCACCCGGTGTGTTTATTGGATAGCCAATATTTTTGGGAGTATTCCATTTATTATCTTTGGTTAGTGTTGATTTGAATATGTCGAATCCTCCCATGTTTTCATGGCCTTCGGATGAGAAGTAGAGCGTTTTTCCATCGGCCATAATAAATGGGCTCTCTTCGTCGTATTGGGTATTTATCTCCGCACCTAAATTTTGTGCTGGTCCCCATTCGCCCGATGGCAGTTTGTGCGACATATAGATATCCTTGCCCCCAAAGCCTCCTGGACGATCGCTGGTGAAGAATATGGTCTGTCCGTCGGTAGCTAGTGATGCATGTGTTTCGTTGTGGTTGCTGTTAATTGGTGAAGGGAATTTTATTGGTGCTCCCCATCGTCCTCTTTTGTTTTCGGAGTAATAGAGAGTGCCCGATTTGCCGTTGTAGGAATATAGTATTAGTGTTTGGCCATCACTACTCATGCTTACCGATGCATTGTTGTCGTACTGCTCAAGCTGGCCGCTGATTTTACGTGCCAGCATCCATTTTCCTTCCCGCCAAATGGCAGAGTACAGACTCTCGGTTCCTTCGGGCGCATTATTGTTTTTGCGGTTGGAGGTGAAGATTATCTGATTTTCTGCAAGATCGGTTACTGGACTATGCTCATCAAAGGTGGTATTTAGTAATTTTCCGAGATTGGTTATTTTAAATTCAACTGGATTTTTAGCCAGTTTAATTGCAGTTTCGCAATAAGAAATCTCACGGTCAATAGCTTCTAATTGCACTGTTTGCTTTGATGTGAGCCTGTTTTTTAGTGTTTTGTAAATCTCTAATGCTTCATTAAACTGGTAGTTGGCATGGAAGGCCTGGCCAAGGAAAAACCATGTTTCGACAGTTTTATTATCTATTGTAGTGCCAATAGGGTGGCAATTTTTAGCTCTATTTAGGTAGTTAACTGCGCTGGCAGGTGAATGTCCCATCTGTAGGTAACATAACCCGGCTGCATAGTAGTAAAAGCAACTATCGGTCTCTAATAAGTCCGAGTTTTCGAGTGCGTTGAGTGCTTTCTGATAATCTTCTACATAGAGGTAGCGCTCAATGGCCGATTTTTTAACTTGCGCCTTGGCTGCTGGCGTGGCCAGTAATAAAGTTAATGAAAATACGGCAAAAATGAAGTTAGTAGTTTTCATATTGAGGAGTTTGGCTATATTTAGGTTAAAGCTATCCCTAAAATAGTTAAAAATCATGATGAACTACTCAATATTCTTACCAACATCAATAAAAAATAGATTATTCTGCTTTTTCTATAGATTAAAAAAAGACGGCTAACTTAATTGCCGTCTTCTATAATTATTCACAACCAAATAATCGTTTTATAAATCCACATACTGTTCGTTGTTCTGCTTTTTTATGGTTTTTCCAGTAGTCTTCCTTCTGTTTTTCGTCATCGTTTTTGCACAGAGCCTGATATATTTCGCCCCATCCCGGCACTCCGCCAAAGTTACGGTCGTCGATAAATAGTTCTGCATTAACTTTTCGGCTAATGTCATCGCTATACTCCTCTTCGGGGTAGCTACGGTTAACCGCATAGAACTCGATGCCGTTTTTTCTGCAATACTCTACTGCCTCGTCCAGTAACCGTCCCGAACGGTATGTCCATAGGATGAGTATGTGGCCGTTGCGTTGTAAGGCTTTTAAGGTTTCGAATGCAAAGAGTCTTTCCTTTCCTATGTCGGGAAATTTATGCTCTACTATTGTGCCGTCAAAATCTACTGCGATAATCATAAAAACAGGTGTTAGTTGGTTATTCCTTATTTATTTCACGGGTTATGAGTCCGGTAGATGGGTATCCCACCACAATGAGTATGAGCAGCAAGCCTATGATTTTCAAATAGGTGTCGTCGCCTGTAATCAATAGAAGTATTGCTCCTGATATGTTTAAGAATGCTATGGCTATAATTTTTAGGCTGAATGCCTTGTATAATAATGTTATGCGATGCTCCTCATCTTTATCTTTGCTTTTTTTCATCACTCTCGATTGGTTTATCGATGTGGCCGGTATCAAAATTAATATCAGTATAAGGAATATGGTTTTAACGTAGTACTGCATCTGGGTGAACGGTGTGGGATCGGGCATCAGAAAGTAGCACACAGCTCCGGTTAACACTATAAGTATCAATAATAGTGTCCATATTTTCTTTAATTTCAGAATGGTATTCTCCATTTTTAATCAGTTTTATATTGTTTGGTCGAATGGAACCCTGTTAACCAGTGATCGTCCCAAGGTTATTTCATCGGCATATTCCAGCTCATCACCCACCGATACGCCTCGGGCTATGGTGCTGATGCTTGCCTGAGTTCCGGCGAGCTTTTTATAGATATAGAAGTTTGTAGTGTCGCCTTCCATGGTGGTGCTAAGTGCAAGTATTATTTCTGATACTGAATTGCTTTTCACTCTCTCCTCCAGCGAGTTGATATTCAGATCGTCGGGGCCAATGCCATCCATGGGTGATATTACGCCGCCCAATACATGATATACTCCGTTATACTGCTGAGTATTTTCGATGGCCATAACATCGCGTATCGACTCCACCACGCATATGGTTGATGTGTCGCGACGCGGATTGGCACAAATATCGCATATATCGCTGTCGGATATGTTGTTACATTTGCTGCAGTGTTTAATCTCATCCCTAAGTTTACGCACTGCATCCGAGAAACTGTGAACCGTATCTTTATCCTGCTTCAGAAGGTGCAGTACCAGGCGCAGCGCTGTTTTGCGACCTATGCCCGGCAGTTTTGCAAATTCATTTACGGCACTCTCAAGTAGTTGTGATGAATATTGGTGTTGGCTCATTATAATCGGTTAAAAACATGCAATATTAGCAATTATTTGGCTATTATCTATAAAAAAACAGATGCTACGGTTGGCAGCATCTGTTTCAAGTGTACTTAGTGTGTTTTGTTTTGTATGTAAAAGCTGATTATTTATCTTCTACAGTGGCGAATTTAAGACCGTTAACTTTATTCCAACCTCCGCGTGTGAAATCAGGTATTGCTACCGGTGCCGAGTTATTCTCAAGAGAAATTGCTGTCAGCGGCACAAGGC
>CAZWOA010000001.1:0-64869 GCA_964635545.1 uncultured Marinilabiliaceae bacterium | reverse complement strand
GGATATTTATTGGCAAAGCCTTTGGTACCTGTAAGCTGGTACATGCGGCTGTATGGGCGAGGCGATGTTACGTTATGCTGAATCTGGATTGTTTTACCATTTTCGGTACGTATCATGGTTATTGTGTGGTCACCATTTTTGAAGTCGGTAACTATTTCGCCTGTTTTATCTTTGATATACTCAATGTTGCCCACAGGTTTGGTGTCCATACATACAAGGTAGTTTAGTTTATCGCCACGGTGTATGTTAAGTAGTTGGCAGGCAGGGCCCAAGCCGTGAGTAGGATATACGTCGCCGCGGTGCTCACGGTTGTATTGCATTCTCCAGTCATTCCAGTAAGCTCCCCAGAAATCGGTAAGTGAGTGAATATAAGCTCCTTCAGTGTGTAGTATCTCGCCGAATACTCCGTTTTGAGCCATGTTAAGAGTGGTAAGCTCAAAGAAGTCGTAAACACAGTTTTCAAGTTGCATACAGTGTTTGCGTGTCTTTTCTGATGTGTTGATCAGTCCCCAAATCTCTTCAAGCGTCATTGCTGCAGGAACCTCAATGGCAACGTGCTTACCGTCGTTCATTGCCTGAATACCAATGGCAGCATGACTTTTCCAGTCGGTGGCCACATATATTAAATCTACGTTGGGAAGTGCGGTTACTTGTCTCCATACAGTTGTGTCTCCATAGAACTCCTGTGCTTTGGGTAATCCTTTCTCTTCAAGTTTTTGGTTTACATTTTTTACGTTGCTCTCTTCCACATCGCAAAGCGCAACAATCTCAACGCCTGGTATGTTTGTCATTCTGTACACAGCACCGGGGCCTCTCATGCCCAGTCCTATAAATGCAACTCTTACAGTTGACAGTGGTTCGGTGCGTAGCTGTACTACGTCACTCTGGCCTGCCGGACGCACAGGTACCTCTGTTTCGATCATGTAGCTTTTTGTGCCCGAGTTGCTGTTCAATACACATCCTGCAAGGGTGAATATGACTGCAAGTGCAACTAATTGGAAGCAGAATTTTTTCATTTTAATTATTTTTGATGATAAATGAATATGAGTAAAATCTAACCTAAAACTAAGTGTTACAAATATCGTGAGGTTTTAGATATTTATTAACGATTTATTATGCATTTTTAAAGACAAAAGGTCTTTTTAGTGGTAATAATCATTCATTGATTAGTACAAATTATTCGTTGTTTGATTGTGTTGATGTGGTAATCTTTTGATATACAGATTTTTAAAGTATTTTGTTTTGTGTATTGCTGAAATTAACATTTATTTGCAGTTGTAGCTGTTCGAATGTGTGCTTTTAGTTGCATTTTTGTGGTTTATATTTTATTGTTGATGAATAATTATATTGTTTTAATCACTATTGGTGTATATCTTCTTTTACTGTTTCTAATATCAAGATTTACATCAAAGCGCACCGATAATTCCACTTTTTTTACCGGAAACAGGCAAAGTCCATGGTATATTGTTGCTATTGGCATGGTGGGTGCATCAATTTCGGGTGTTACGTTTGTGTCGGTTCCGGGCTGGGTCAACGCTACCGGATTTACATATATGCAGATGGTGGCCGGCTTTTTTGCAGGTTACATTGTTATTGCTAATATTCTTCTGCCGCTCTATTACCGCCTCAATCTTATTTCAATTTACTCATATCTTGGCGGTAGGTTTGGTGTTTACAGTCACAAAACTGGTTCTTTTATTTTTATCGCATCGCGGTTGGCTGGCTCTTCGGCAAGGCTGTATCTTATGGTGAGCGTGCTACAATATGTGATTTTTGATGGTTTGAATGTGCCGTTTTTTGTTACAACATCACTTACGCTTCTGGTTATATGGCTATATACACATAAATCGGGAATCAGAACAATTATTTTTACTGATACTCTTCAAACTATTATTTTCATTCTCTGCGTTGCAATAACTTACGCAGTGATAAGCTCAAAGATGAATCTAAGTTTTACTGATTCTGTATCAATGATTTATAATAGTGATTTCTTTAAAGTATTTGAATGGAGTGACTGGCGTTCTACATCTTTCTTCTGGAAACAATTTATATCGGGTGCATTTATCACTGTGGTAATGACCGGATTAGACCAGGATATGATGCAAAAAAACCTTAGTTGCCGCTCGCTTAAGGAGGCTCGTAAAAATATGTATTGGTACGGCTTTGCATTTATTCCCGTTAATCTGATGTTTTTAGGTCTGGGAGCACTTTTATATCTCTACGCAGCCTCAAGCGGACTTGAGTTGCCTGCCAAAAGTGACGATATGTTCCCGTTTATTGCCGTTAGCGGTGTGTTGCCTCCTGTAGTTACCGTGCTTTTTTTACTTGGCTTGCTTGCTGCGGCACTATCAAGCGCCGATTCTACGCTTACATCTTTAACTACCTCTTATGCTGTTGATATTGTGGAGGTTGAGAAAAAAGATAGTGCTGATGCAGTTAAAATTAGAAAGCGTATTCATGTGGTTTTCACTGTGTTGACTGGTTTGATAATCATGGTTTTCTACTCATTGCAACAAGATACTATCATATCGGCCATTTATACTATTGCAGGATATACCTACGGACCACTCCTGGGGCTATTCGCACTTGGCCTTTTTACAAAAATCAGAATTGATGATGCTTCGGTGCCTTATGCAGCTATTGTTGCGCCGTTGTTCACTGGGTTAATACACCATTTTGATGTGCAGATTTTAGGTTTCAAGCTTGGCTATGAAGCACTGTTGATAAATGCTATTATCACTGTTGTTGTTATGTTTTTGATTACTTTTATGGTTAAGAGTCGAAAAATTGGTTAATTTATCTCACTATAGTTGAGTGGTTTTCTATTTTTCACTACTTTTACCGTAACCATTTAATTTAATGAATATGAAGTCAATGAAAAGAGTTTTATTAGCACTATTAGTTATTCCATTTCTTTCAAGCTGTGGCTACAACACCATGGTTGAGCTTTCAGAGTCGGTAGATGCTCAGTGGGCTCAGGTAGAGAACGTATATCAACGTCGCTCCGACCTTATTCCAAACCTTGTAAATACTGTGAAAGGATATGCAGCACATGAGCAAGGCACGTTTACTGCAGTGGTTGATGCCCGTTCTAAAGCTACAAGTGTGAATATCGATGCCTCAAATTTAACTGCAGAATCTATGCGTCAGTTTCAAGAGGCTCAAAGCGGATTGACTCAGGCTCTTTCCCGTTTGATAATGCTTCAAGAGAATTATCCTGACCTTAAGGCGAATGAGAATTTCCGAGATTTGCAGGCTCAATTGGAAGGAACCGAGAATAGAATTACTGTGGAACGTCAGAAATTTAATGATATCACGCGTAATTACAATACCTATATTCGCCGTTTCCCGAATAATATAATTTCGTCAATTTTCAGTTTCGACCAGAAGCCTTATTTCCAGGCTGAAGCCGGAGCAAGCGCTGCACCAAAAGTAGAGTTTTAATGAATCCGAAGAAATTTTTTTCCCCGGAGGAGCGTTTGGAGATTGAAGATGCCATACGCACTGCCGAAAAATCTACCTCCGGAGAGATAAGAGTTCATATAGACAGCAAATCGGCCACTAATGTGCTCGATAGTGCTGCCCACATGTTCCAAAAACTTAATATGCATAAAACAGAACTTCGTAATGGAGTTCTGTTTTATATGTCTATTGATGATAAAAAAATTGCAGTTATTGGCGATGTTGGTATCAATTCTGTTGTTGAGCCCGATTATTGGGATGCTATAAAGGGAAATCTTATCGATAATTTCCGAAAGGGTGAGTATGTAAAAGGATTTGTGACCGCAATACTTGCTTGTGGCACACAGTTGAAGGAGCATTTCCCCTATCAGGAGGGAGATGTTAATGAGCTGCCGGATGAGATTTCGTTTGGTAGATAAAAGCTTTATTATGAGATTTTTAACCATATTTTTATTTCTTTTTGCAGGCCTTTTTGCCCAAGGTCAGATTATTCCCGATTCACCTTACCCACCAAGGTTGGTCAACGACTTTGCTGGTATTCTTAATCACCGCGAGGCTGCCGTGCTTGAGGATTCGCTTGTTAACTTCTTTAATCAAACCAGCACTCAGGTTACTGTGGTTACTGTAAATGATTTGGATGGTACATCAATTGATGATTATGCATTTAAACTGGGCGAAAAATGGGGTGTTGGGAGCAAAGGCCGTAACAATGGAATAGTAATTCTGATAAAACCTAAAACTTCCGACTCGAGGGGGCAAGCTTTTATTGCCACCGGCTATGGACTGGAGGGCGCTGTTACCGACCTGGTTGCCAAGCGTATAGTGAGCGATGAGATGATTCCCTACTTCAGGGAGAATGATTATGCTGGAGGTATAAATGCTGCTGTAACTACCATTATGAGGATTACCCGTGGTGAGTTTACCGCTGATGGTTACATGAATGATGAAGTGCCGTTTTTTGTGGTTCTGCTCGTTTTATTGATGCCGTTGTTAATTATGTTTCTTATTTTTAGGGCTATAGTTAAGTCACTTGCAGGCACTACTTTAGGAAGTAAGATTCCTCCTTTGGTTGCCCTTAGCACGTTATTGGAAGCTCTTAGAAGTGACAATAATAAATGGGATGATTTTAACCGTGGTTCCGGCAGTTTCGGAGGCTTTAAAGGTGGTGGTGGCTTCAGTAGTGGAGGCGGTGGCTTTAGAGGTTTTGGCGGTGGTAGCTTTGGCGGTGGTGGTGCCGGTGGAAGCTGGTAAGGAGACAGCGTGAATAAATTGAATTTTACTGTTTGGTTTTTATTATTTTATCTATAAATTTGTAACCATGTATAATGTTGTTTAATGTGGTTATGAATCAGTACTTAACGCTTTCGGAGACAGCCGAATTATTGGGTAAGAATAAAGAGACTTTACGCAGGTGGGATAGAGAGGGAAAACTTGTAGCCCTACGTGAGCCTATCAGTAATTATAGAGTTTATAAGAAAGCAGAAGTATTGGAGTTATTTTCCGAATTTATGTTTGAATCGGACAATAATGATCATTCTAATTATACAGAACCTATAAGAGATTTCAAACTCTTGGAGCTTTTTGCCGGAGCAGGAGGTCTTGCTATTGGTTTAGAACAGGCTGGTTTAGATTGTGTTGCGTTAAATGAGATAGATAAATATGCCTGTGCTACTCTTCGGAAGAATCGTCCGGAATGGAATGTGTTGGAAGGCGATATTAAAAATTTTGATTTCACAGAATACAACGGTAAGGTTGATGTAGTGGCGGGTGGTTTTCCATGTCAAGCGTTTAGTTATGCAGGAAAAAAACTTGGATTGGCCGATGCCAGAGGCACTCTTTTCTTTGAGTTTGCCCGAGTTGTAAAAGAAGTAGAGCCTGCGTTATGTGTTGGGGAAAATGTCAGGGGGCTACTAAGTCATGACGGCGGAAAGACACTTCAAGGAATGATATCCATCTTAGATGAGATTGGGTATAATGTGATGCCAATACAGGTGCTAAAAGCTATAAATTATAAAGTTCCCCAAAAGCGTGAAAGGTTGATTTTGGTTGGAGTGCGTAAGGATATTAGTTTGAAATTTGATTATCCTTTGCCTTATAGACGTATTTATACCTTGAGCGATGCCCTTAAAAAAGGAGATTTATACGATTCTGACGTTCCAAAATCAGGTGGTGCACAATATCCCAAATCTAAAAGAGATGTATTGGATTTAGTTCCTCCTAAAGGTTATTGGCGAGATTTACCTTTAGATATTCAAAAGGAGTTTATGGGTGGGAGTTTTTACCTGGGCGGGGGAAAAACCGGGATAGCCCGTCGCATAGGCTGGGATGAGCCGTGCCTAACTCTTACCTGTAGTCCTGCACAAAAACAGACAGAAAGATGCCACCCCGATGAAACTCGACCATTCACAGTACGTGAATATGCCCGAATCCAGACATTTCCTGATGACTGGGAGTTTGAAGGAGCTATATCCCAGCAGTATAAACAGATAGGTAATGCTGTACCTGTAAACTTAGCAAGAGAGGTGGGTTACTCAATAGTCAGGTTTCTAAATAGGTACTATAATTCGTTGAAACCATTGTAAAAACCAAAATTGTCATTGGCTATTTGGTCGATGATAGTACGTTTTGCATCATCTGAAGATATTATTATTTCAGATAGTACAGTGCTTTTAATCTCTAAATCCTTATGATTAAGTGATTTCATGTAATCGTTTATTGCTATAGGTAGGGCTTTGTATAGTCTGAAAAGCGCATCTTCCTCTCCAGATAGTAGTTCATAGAATTTATCTCCCGAAATTTTATAAACCCTAGAGTGCCCGTACTCTTTACCGTTAATATCTCCTCGCCAAAGTTCATTGAAACTGGCTTTTGCAAGTATTTGAACCCAATAGCAATTAGCTTTTTTATTGTTGTCTGCAAATCTTGCCAATTTTTGAAAGAGAGCTTCGGCTGAACTGCTATTCATTGAGTTGTGTTTGTTTTTATATCGGCAAATAGCGAGTTATCTTTAGCTTTTATGTCATATCCACTTAAATTTCCTGATTCGTATCCCGATATACCGCCTAATATTTGTTCGTGAAATGTGCCTATAGAGTTATTTATTGATTTGTCTATCTGTCTCATTACCTCTGCTTTAATTAAATCTTCCTCTTTAATGTTATTGAATGCGGCATCAAAGGTTAGCTTGAAAATATCTACTTTATTGGCATAGAATTTCTTTTGTGTGATATCAGCTTTGGCTCTAAAATATGAATTATAGAGATTTTCGATACATTGAAGCAAATGGCTGTCTGTTATGTAATTTACGTATTTATTTTTCATATTCTTTTTTGAATTGTGGGTAATTGATTTTTAAAGATAATATAATTTCTCATTCATTCCCCTTAACCACTCTTCGCAACTCCTTAATTTTTCGCTCTATATCTGATTGGTATTCGCCTGTGTTCAGGTCGTTTGCTGTGTTTATATATTGTAGTGCTGCCGTGTTATTGTTATTGTCAATCTCTATTTCGGCACAAAAGAGAGCTGCGTAAGGGCCAAAATATCTACTGTCAGTGCGGGCGAGTGCTATGGTTTTGTTGTAGCAAATTAACGCATCGGTAAAGTTGCCAAGTTTGTGCTCAATGCGGGCAATTCTGTAGCTCTGTTCTATAGTTTGTTCAGTGGTTGCAACCGGTTTTTCTGCCCATAGCTTTGCAGCTGAAAAATCGCCATAATCGAATAGTAGCCGAGCATGAAGCAGATTAATATTCCAGGTTTCAAACTGCATACACTCTTTAATTGCTTGTTTATCAATAGAAGTGCGTGGCGTGCTATGGTTGATGCAGCTTGCAATCCACTTCTGGGCTTGATTGATATTGCCACCAAGGTAGTATGCTCTTGCAAGTTGCAGGTAACTGTCGTTGATAAATGAAGTGCCTCTGTATTGATTGATGAATTTTTGTATTGTCACTATCGATTTTGATAAATCTCCACTATTTAAAAGTACTTTCGAGTAGTTGTAATTTAGTATTGGCAATAACTCCCTTTCGTGTTGGGTGATGGTGTTGAATGTCGCAATTGCCTCTTCGCCTTTGTTGGTTCTTAGAAGATGGTCGGTGTAAAGAAATTTTACGATGGGGGAGTCCTTTTCGGAGTAGGTGTAAAGATTGGCGGTTTGTATGGTTGAAAATATGCGCGAGCAGTAAAGTGCAATTATCTTCGCCTCCTGTTGCATTCCATCGCCTGTAGTTTGATATATGTATTGCTGAAGTTCGTCCAGTCCTTGTTGGCTATCACCGTTTAAACCTGCCACGCTGGTTATAAACCGCATGTTATCGGGTATATTATCCCATATGATGTTGAATATGCCGTTCAGTTTAAGTTGCCAGACCGGAATTTTATCTGTTGATGTGTTGTTTTTTGATACTTTATAGCCCCGGTATAGCGCTAATGCCCCATTGAAATTGTTGCCTCTTCCTATCTCTACCATAGCGAGCTGTATCATTGCGTTGGCGTGTAAAGCCCTGTCCCATTGGGTGTTGTGCTTTTTTATTTGTGCGATGCTGTTTTGATGCACCGTTTTGAAATTGTTGTAATTCTCGTCATCATCACAACTGATATACTTTATGAAGTGAAGGTATTGGTTGAGGAAGGCAGTTTCCGTAACGGTACAACTTGTTGTAGATGTGTTATTTATGTATCTATCGGCTTGGGCATAATCGAGGCTGTAAATCATAGCCACAGCTTTATCGAAGCTGCTACTCGGTTGCCCTGCAAGTGAGAGAGTTATGCATTGGGTGATTATCAGAAATATTATTGCGGCTGTTTTTTGCATACCGATAGTTTTAAAAAAAGCCGACATTAATGCCGGCTTTGTATATCTCTTTGTATGAGGTTGTTAAGCTTCTTTTGTGTCGCCCATTTCGTCATCAACTAAAATACGGCCACAATATTCGCAAACAATAATTTTTTTCCTTGTGCGGATATCAAGTTGTCTTTGTGGTGGTATTTTGTTGAAACATCCACCGCAAGCATCACGCTGCACAGTAACAACTGCCAAACCGTTGCGTGCATTTTTGCGAATACGCTTAAACGCTGTAAGAAGTCGCTCGTCAATTTGTTTTTCGAGCTTCTCAGCGTCTTTGTTCAGTTTCTCTTCGTCCAGCTTGGTCTCATCTACAATTTCATCGAGTTCATTCTTTTTGGCCACCAAGTCTGCTTTTCTCTCTTCCACAAGAGTTTTAGATGCCTCTGCCTGCTCTTTTTTAATTTTCATTTCGGCAGTGAACTCACGAATTCGTTTTTCGGCAAGCTCTTTCTCAAGGTTTTGAAACTCAATCTCTTTAGATAGCGAGTCGAATTCGCGGTTGTTGCGCACATTCGATTGCTGGGCTTCGTATTTCTTGATGAGAAGGTCGGCCTCTTTAATCTCATTCTTCTTAGCCAGGATTGCATCGCTAGTCTTTTTAACTTCTGCCTCAAGATTTTGCATGCGGGTTACAAGACCCTCTATCTCATCTTCCAAATCCTGAACTTCGAGCGGCAGTTCACCTCTCAGAGTATGAATCTTATCGATTGCCGAGCTTACCACCTGGAGGTCGTATAGTGCTTTAAGGCGCTCTTCTACCGACATCTCATTTACATTTGCCTTTGGATCAATTGTTGCCATTCTGCTAAAAATATTTTATAGGATTTGTATTCGTTTTAGATAAATAGAGTGCAAAATTAGATAATTTTTTTGTAAGTATCTCAAAAAAAAGTTCTTTAGTATATTGTTCGCTCTCATAATGGCCGATATCTGCAATTATTATGCGGCCTTCAGCATCGAAAAACTGGTGATATTTAAAATCGCCTGTGATAAATATATCTGCTTTTGATGCTATTGCTTTATTGAGCAAAAAACTTCCACTACCGCCACAGAGGGCAACTTTTTTTATTTTTCTACCGGTGAATTGGGTGTGGCGGATATATTGCACATTGAATATATCTTTCAGTTTATGCATGAATTTCTCTTCATCCATAGCCTCTTCCAATTCGCCTATTGTGCCATAACCAACATTTTGCCACTCGTTTTGAAGCGGAATAATGTCGTAGGCCGGCTC
Organism: uncultured Marinilabiliaceae bacterium; assembly: GCA_964635545.1. Lineage (GTDB taxonomy): Bacteria > Bacteroidota > Bacteroidia > Bacteroidales > Marinilabiliaceae > JAGPIS01. Next base: position 55,324 of record CAZWOA010000001.1, on the reverse strand, counting down.
TTCGTAGGGGTGTGCCGATATCATTGCCGCTATCACCTCACGTTTTTTATACTCGGGTAGTATCACCTCAATTTTTACCTCTTCCTCGTGATGTGTTTTGCCCTTTTCGCCCACATACGGATTTGTATTTTCGCCTGCTCTAAATGTTCCGGTACCTGCTGTGTTGAAACTGCAACTGTCATAGTTTCCTATATGTCCGGCACCTGAGTTAAATAGAGCTGTACGCACTGCATCGACATGGTTTACAGGTGCGAATACCACCAACTTAACTAGGCTTGCGCCGCCTGTGCTAAGGATTGTGCGGTTTTTTAACTCCAGTTTTTGAGCCATTCTGCCACTCACGCCATTCAATACCCTGTCGGCATTGGTGTGGGCTGCAAATATCGCTATGTCGTTTTTTATTGCTTTTATCACTACCCGTTCGGTGTCGCTGTTGCCATTTATCTTTTTTATGCCTCCAAACATAATGGGGTGATGCGACACGATGAGGTTGCAGCCGGTGTGGATAGCCTCGTCAACTACCTGCTCTGTAATATCGAGGGTAATGAGGCATTTGGTGATGCTTTGTTTTGGCGAACCAACCAAAAGACCCACATTATCAAAATCTTCACTTAGCGAAGGAGGTGCAAATTGGTTGAGTACCTCAATCACATCCTTTACTTTATATGTGCTGCTCATCTGAAAAAATAATCAATGTTCGTTATTCAAGACTATCGCGCAAGTCAACAAGTATTTTGCGAATATCTGTAAGTTTTGTTACCACTTCAAAATTGTTAATTGTATCCTCGCGGTTCTCCTTTAGCTTTTTGTTTGCTCCACTTAAAGTCATACCCTTCTCTTTTACAAGATGATATATGATATGAAAATTCTCAATGTCTTTAGGGGTAAACATCCGATTTCCCTTTTTGTTTTTAAAAGGTTTTATAATATCGAACTCCTTTTCCCAATAGCGGATTAGAGATGTGTTCACGTCAAACATCTTGGCAACTTCACCAATTGTATAGTAGAGTTTTTCAATTTTTGTTTCAGATGGAGGCATAGCTATTCGATTTTATTATAGCAAAAATAGTATAAAAACCTTGAATTACAGAATAATTCGTTGTTTTTCTGAATGAATACATTAATCAAGTGGTGATACTGTGCTGATATTAAGGTTTATAGTGTTTAATATGGCAATGCTGATGTGTTTTTAAGCGAGTTGGCTATTGTAACCCCTACCAGTTGGTCGCATCTATCGTTAAACCCTTTGTAATAGACCATTATGATGTATTCATTTTCGGTTTGTGCAAAGCTGTTTTCAAGAGGTACCACAGTTGCTTGTTTCGACTTGTGGGGGAGCAGTGCATACTGGTAGTTATAGAATCCCTGTTTCAGTAGCAGTGTTGCTTCGTAGCATTGAGTATCATTGTTGTATGTCATTTTAGAGTTACGGTTCAACTGCCAATCGGTTAGTGCTCCAAGTATGTATATATCACCCTCTTTCATAGGCTGCAACACAGGTAACCTGAAGTGCACATACTGATAATCGGCCTCGGTGTTTGCATCGCTGCCCTCTTTTGATTCGATATAATATTTCCCGTTGAAATCCTCTCTGTAAATATATGTTATTCTATCTCCCCAAGCATCGGGGCTAAGAGTGGTGTGGTAGTATGGGTCGAAAAATTTCACAGATTCAATATTTTGAGGCCAGAAGCGGGTGCTCCTTATGTCGAGCCAGCGAAACTCATTGCCTCCTTCGAACTCGTTGGTTCTGGAGTGCTCGTAAACAAGCTCCTGATGTCGCACAAATAGCGGTTTAAGAGTTGTAATCATATTGTCGGTTCGACCATTTTGAATCACCACAGTTTTTATTTCGGTGTGTGGGTTAGTGATTTGTAAATGAGGATGTTTTATTACGAAATCGACCTGTTGCATCATTTTATAATCCGATGATGATGTGTATTTTACCCGGGGTATGATGTTTACTTTAGGCTCGTAAACACAGAAGGGAATTGAAAGCACTTGGTTGTCATAGGATGGAGAGTCGTATATTTTTACTTTGTAGTTGCCCGACCGGGTGAGCAGGGTTGCAGGAATTTCGATTGAGTAGTGCACAAAGTCGAATGTGGTATTAAAAGAGTATTGATAATCAGTGATTTGAAACTGGTTAAAACCATCGATATACTCCATATCCATCAATATTGATGGCTGCCAGTTGGCGTCGTATAGTTCAAATTTGTAGTAATAGTCCTTTACGCCGGCATTAATCTCATCAAAAGAGGCTGTAAGCACATCCGAAGAAGATAATTGTATGATTGGGTTGCTGAATGGCCAACCTTTTTTGTAAATTTGAACAGTGTGGATGTTATTATTGTTATATTCTACTGGAAAAGAGATAGAAAAGCAATAAATTTGTGGGGTTAGGAGCAAAGAGACGATAAAAATTAATCTATTGAAGAAAAATTTCGTTATAAATTCAGAAATGATTAACAGTTTCGTTTTCTTTGCAAAGAATTTATTGAGTTGCATAGCAAATATGTTTTTTGTGCAAAATAAATATAAAGTTGCATTAAATAATTTAGATTTAGTGTAAAGTCAAAAAATATATGAGCTAAGTAGATTAAAATTAGTATTTTTACAGTTCAAAAATAATAAAACCAATTCTCTACAATGTCAAATGTAATAAAAATCAAGAGAGGTCTTGACATTCCCCTGGTTGGTACTGCCGAAAAGGTGTACACGCAGGTGGCATTGCCTGAGCTGTTTGCCATTAAGCCCACTGATTTTCAGGGGTTAACACCAAAAGTGATGGCACGCGTAGGCGATAAAGTCAAGGCTGGCACAGTGTTGTTTGTTGACAAGCAACATCCGGAGATTAAGTTTGTGTCACCTGTGAGCGGCGAATTGAAAGCTGTTAACCGTGGTGAGCGTCGTTTGCTCCTTGAGATGGTTGTTGAGTCGGACGGAAAGATGGAGCATGAGGATTTTGGTAAATCCGATGTGAAATCGATGAGCAGGGAACAAGTTGTTTCCAAGCTTCTTGAAGCCGGTGCATGGCCCTATTTCAAGCAGCGCCCTTATAATGTTGTTGCTAATCCTACTGTTACTCCTAAGGCGATTTTTGTGTCAACTTTTGATACAGCTCCTATGGCACCTGATTACGAGTTTATCGTTACAGGCCAGGAGGATGAGTTTCAGGCCGGCATTGAGGTGTTGAAAGCGTTGGCTCCTAAGGTGTATCTGGGAGTTCATGCCGATTCATCATCGAAACCGTTTAACAAAGCTACAGGAATTGAAGTAACTGCCTTTAGTGGTAAGCATCCGGCAGGTAATGTGGGTGTTCAGATTCACCATACATCGCCCATAAATGCGGGTGAGGTAGTGTGGACCATTCAGCCGCAAGAGATTATTGCGATAGGTAAGTTATTTAGCAAGGGTGAGCACGACTTTTCGCGTATAGTGGTTGTAACCGGCTCAGAGGTTAAAAAACCTTCGTATGTGCGTACCATTCTTGGATGTTCGGTAGCTAACATTTTGAAAAATAATGTTGAATCGGATAATGTTAGGGTGATAAGTGGTAACGTGCTTACAGGTAGTACCATCACTGCAGATGGTTATCTTGGTTTTTACCACTCGCAGCTTACAGTTATTCCAGAGGGTAATCATCATGAGTTCCTAGGCTGGGCACTTCCCGGATTTGGCAAGTATAGTACTTCGCGCACCTTCTTCTCATGGCTTTGCGGCAAAAAAGAGTATCGTTTGGACACCAATCTTCATGGCGGACCTCGTACTTTTGTTGTGAGCAACGAGCTTGACAAAGTGATGCCAATGGATGTTCTGCCCGAGTTCCTGTTTAAAGCTATCTTGGCCAAAGATATCGACCAAATGGAGCAGTTGGGTATTTATGAAGTTGTGGAAGAGGATGTGGCTCTTTGCGAATTTGTGAGCACATCGAAGATGAATCTTCAAACCATACTTCGCAACGGCATCAACCTAATGATTAAAGAGGTAGGTTAAATAGAGTAGTTACTATAGTTATCAACAAAAAATAAGATAATCTTGAAAGCGTTAAGAAATTTCTTAGATAACGTAAAACCCAATTTCGAAAAAGGAGGAAAGTTTGAGAAACTTCACTCTACTTTCGATGCTTTTGAAACATTTTTGTTTGTTCCTAACACAACAAGCAAGGGTGGGGTACACGTTCGTGACGCCATGGATATGAAGCGTACCATGGTTATTGTGGTTCTGGCACTGCTACCGGCATTTTTGTTCGGTGTGTGGAATACCGGATTCCTCCATTATAATATGATAGGTGAAACAGTTACTTTCTGGGATCAGGTTTTCTTCGGTCTGCTTAAAGTATTGCCTATCGTAGTTGTGTCGTATGTGGTAGGTCTATCCATTGAGTTTGGATTTGCCCAGATGCGCGGTCATGAGGTTAACGAAGGTTTCCTTGTGTCGGGACTTTTGATTCCGCTTGTTCTCCCTGCCGATATTCCATTGTGGATGGTGGCTCTTGCTACCGCATTTGCAGTAGTTATTGGTAAAGAGGTGTTTGGTGGTACAGGTATGAATATCTGGAACCCGGCTCTTGTGGCTCGTGCCTTCCTGTTCTTTGCCTATCCAGCCCATATGTCGGGTGATAAGGTATGGGTGTCGGGCATGGCTGATGGTGGCATGGTTGACGGATTCTCGGGTGCTACTGCTATCGTATATGCCAAGCAAGGTGATTTTGAGCACTTCTCGTGGATGGATAACTTCCTTGGAGCCGTTCCCGGTTCGATAGGTGAAACATCAACATTGGCAATACTTATTGGTGCTGCAATACTTTTATACACAGGCATTGCAAGCTGGAAAGTTATGCTGTCGGTATTTGGAGGTGGTTTCCTTACTGCCCTTCTGTATAACTCGCTTCAGTCGGGATTGGATATCGAAAGTATAAATATGTCGATACCTGCTATGTATCACTTGGTGATTGGTGGTTTTGCTTTTGGTGCTGTGTTTATGGCTACCGACCCGGTGTCGGCCACACGCACCGAGAGTGGCAAATGGATTTATGGATTCCTAATCGGATTCTTCGCAATAACTATCCGTACATTCAACCCAGCATATCCCGAGGGCATGATGCTGGCTATACTGCTGATGAATACATTTGCTCCTCTGATAGACTATTTCGTGGTGCAGGCCAATATATCACGCAGATTGAAACGTGTAAAAGTTAAAGCATAATATAAAAAAGGTTCAGAAAATGAATAAACAAGGTATATTATATACGTTTCTGTATGCAGCGGTAATGGTAATACTTGTTGCTGCACTTCTTGCATTTCTGGCAGAGAGTCTGAAGCCTCTTCAGAACAAGAATGTGGAGATAGCAAAGAAGATAGATATGCTTAGGTCTATCAATATTGATAGTAATGCTGAAAATGCAGAGACAAAATATGTGGAACATATTGTAAATACTTATGTTCTTAATGCTAAGGGCGATAAGGTGGATGGCGTTGATGCTTTTTCACTCGACTTGTCTAGAGAGGTTAAGAAAGCCGACTCAGAGCGTTTTTACCCAGTTTTTGAGTGTAAGACAGATGAAGGCTTGAAATACATTATTCCTTTGAGAGGTGCCGGATTATGGGGGCCTATTTGGGGTTATATATCATTGAATGATGATAAAAACACCGTTTTTGGTGCCACTTTCGACCACCAGGGAGAGACTCCGGGCTTAGGAGCCGAGATTAATACCCCCGCTTTCCAGAGCCATTTCAAGGGCAAGACAATTTTCGATTCTAATGGGCAGTTTGTATCTATAAAGGTAGAGAAAGCAGGACAGGGGGGTAAACACCCCAACTCAGAGGTTGATGCTATCTCCGGAGGTACTATTACCAGTAAAGGATTGGAGTCTATGCTTTTTGATAATATGAAGGGATATCAAGAATTCTTTAAACTAAAATCCAACAACGATGAGTAACGAAAAAGAGACACTGTTTTCTCCTAAAAATATGAAGTTGCTGACCAATCCTTTGGGGTCGCAAAACCCGGTTACTGTTCTTGTTCTGGGTATCTGTTCGGCACTTGCCGTAACTGCAAAACTTGAGCCTGCCATTGTGATGGGTATTTCGGTGACCGTGGTTACAGGTTTTGCTAACTTGGTGATTTCACTTCTTAGAAATACCATACCACCTCGCATCCGTATTATTGTACAGCTTGTAGTGGTGGCAGCTCTTGTTATTATGGTTGACCAGATACTGAAAGCCTATGCTTATGAAGTTAGTAAGCAGCTGTCGGTGTTCGTAGGTCTTATCATTACCAACTGTATCATTATGGGTCGTTTGGAGGCTTTTGCATTGGGTAACAAGCCCTGGCCATCGCTTCTCGACGGTTTTGGTAACGGCTTAGGTTATGGAATTATACTTGTGATAGTTGCTTTCTTCAGGGAGCTTCTGGGTGTTGGAACGCTTACTTTCCCCGTTATAGGTGAGGTGCAGATAGTGCCACAGGTATTCTACGACCTAGGATATGTTAATAATGGACTTATGATTCTGCCTCCGATGGCTCTGCTTACAATTGCAATTATCATCTGGGTGCAGCGCAGTAGAAATAAAGACCTTATAGAATCGTAAACTTTAATCGGAAAAAAATGGAATTATTAAGTTTATTTGTCAGGTCCATCTTTATCGATAACATGATTTTCGCCTACTTCCTTGGTATGTGTTCATACCTTGCTGTGTCGAAAACCGTGAAGACATCATTTGGACTTGGAATAGCAGTTGTGTTTGTGTTAACCATTACACTTCCGGTTAACTATCTGCTCAACAAGTATGTGTTAAGCGACGGCGCATTGGCCTGGCTTGGTGAAAACTATGCCGATATTGACCTTAGCTTTTTGAGCTTCATCATGTTTATAGCTGTTATTGCATCGATGACTCAGCTGGTGGAGATGGTTGTGGAGAAGTTTGCTCCTACATTGTACTCTCAATTAGGTATCTTCCTACCGCTTATTGCTGTTAACTGTGCCATTCTTGGTGGATCACTCTTTATGCAGGAGCGCGATTATCAAACAGTAGCCGAGGCAACAGTATTCGGGTTTGGGTCGGGTGTAGGATGGTTGCTTGCCATTGTAGGTATTGCCGCCATACGCGAGAAACTCAAATATTCTGATGTGCCTGCTCCGCTACGTGGCCTTGGTATAACATTTATAGTTACATCATTGATGGCTATTGCATTTATGAGTTTCCTTGGAATTCAACTTTAATCAGAAATAGAAATAAGTTAGGACATGATATTTTTAGCAACACAATCAACAATCATAACCTTCAGTATTATCATCTTTCTGGTGGTGACTCTGTTGCTTGTAGGTATGCTGGTGTATGCCAAAAACAAGCTATCTCCATCAGGATTGGCGAAGGTGAAAATTAATGATGGCGAGATAGAGTTTGAAGGAAAAACCGGAAGCACTCTGCTTGAAAACCTACAATCGAATAAGATATTCCTGCCATCGGCATGTGGTGGTAAGGGTACTTGCGGTATGTGCCGTTGCCAGGTAGAGGATGGCGGAGGTTCGATACTTCCAACAGAAACCGGTTTCTTCAGCCGTAAAGAGCAAGCCGAACACTGGAGACTTGCCTGTCAAATTAAGGTGAAAGAGGATATTAACCTAGAGCTTGAGCCTAGCGTATTAGGCATCAAAAAGTGGGAGTGTACCGTGGTATCTAATGATAATGTGGCAACTTTCATTAAAGAGTTTGTGGTTCAACTTCCAGAGGGAGAGATTCTTAATTTCAAATCGGGTGGTTATATCCAAATTGATGTACCTAAAATAGAGGTTGATTTCAAGGATATTGCCGTTGGCGATAAATGGCGTGATGAGTGGGAACAGCTTGGTATATTCAATCTTACAATGAAAAACCCCGAGCCTACATATCGTGCATATTCTATGGCCAACCACCCTGCCGAGGGAAATATTATTATGCTGAATATTCGTATTGCAACCCCACCATGGGATAGAGTTGCTGGTTCTTTCCAGAAAGTAAATCCGGGTATCTGTTCATCATATATTTTCTCACGCAAGCCGGGTGATAAGGTTACCATTTCCGGCCCTTATGGTGAGTTCTTCATTAAAGATACCAATCGCGAAATGATGTTTATTGGTGGTGGTGCCGGTATGGCTCCTATGCGTTCGCATATTTTCCACCTGTTCCAAACAGTTAAAACTGGCCGTAAAGTTACCTTCTGGTATGGTGCCCGTTCGCGTAAGGAGATTTTCTACGAAGATCAGTTTAGAGCAATTGAGAAGGAGTTCCCCAATTTCAAATTCACAATCGCCCTTTCTGAGCCTCACAAGGATGATAACTGGGATGGCCCTGTAGGATTTATCCATCAGGTGATTCATGATAACTATCTTGTTAACCATGAAGAGCCTGAAGATGTTGAGTATTACCTTTGCGGACCTCCGATGATGAACGCAGCGGTTACCAAGATGCTTGATAACCTTGGTGTACCTGAAGAGATGGTCGCTTTCGACGATTTCGGTTCATAAATATAGAAAGCCCCTCATGGGGCTTTTTTTAATCTGTTTGAAAAATTACCGCAAAGATGAGATATATTGCTATTCTGTTTTTTGGTGTTATAATGCTCCTAAGCTCTTGCACCCAAAAGAAGTATTATCGTAATGAGGGTTTTATGTTTGGCACCACATACCATATTGTGTATGAGCATACCCAGGATGTGCACGGGCGCATACGTGAGCGACTTAACGAGTATGACGCGTCTCTGTCAACCTACAATAAATCGTCGCTTATAAGTCGCATCAACCGTAATGAAACCGATCAGACAGATTCGTTATTGGCGCATGTTATTCGAGAGGCTTTTAAGTTCAACGAGCTATCTGATGGGTATTTCGATATTACCATTGCTCCGCTTGCCAATGCTTGGGGATTTGGGTTTACCAATGCCGAAGATATAACTCCACAGCTTGTTGATAGCTTGCTCACATTCACCGGCATGGGTAAAATTTCTATTACCGATGATGGGCGTGTAATAAAGTCGGATCCCCGTATCATGCTTGAAGCTAGCGCACTTGCCGAAGGGTATGGTATTGATGTGGCAGGAATATTGCTTGAGAGTCTTGGTATTGAAAATTATATGGTTGAACTTGGTGGTGAAGTGCGCATGAAAGGTAAGAATCCTAAAGGTTGTAACTGGAACATCGGTATAGATAAACCTATTGATGATGCTAATCCTGTTGAACGTGAGATTCAGATAATACTTAGTCTCACCGATTGCTCTGTATCTACATCGGGTAACTATCGTAAATTTGTGGTAAAAGATGGTCAGAAATATTCGCATACCATAAATCCTAAAACAGGATATCCGGTAGATAATACATTGCTGAGCACAACAGTGGTGGCTCCCAATACTTTAACTTCCGACGGGATGTCAACTTCACTTATGGTGGTAGGGCTGGCTAAGGCATCAGAATTGGTGGAGACATTACCGGGCATAGAGGCTTATTTTATTTATGCCGATAGTTTGGGTAATATTAAAACAAGCATGAGTTCCGGTTTTGCTAGCTTTATAAAGGAAGAGATAGAGAGTGAAAAATAAAATAACAGAGATATCTGGAAAGTGTATCTTTTTTATAACTTATTTGTCTCTTTTGTCGTAAGAGTATAAAACGTTGTTTACATTAAAAATTAAAATGATATGAAATTGAAGTCGTTATTTTTTGTTGTTCTGATGGGAGTTGCCCTATCAGTGGCGGGTCAATCAGCCGAGGAGAAAAAGGCTGCAGCTATTGCAAAACTTGAGGTGTCGTTGAAGAAAGCACAAGAGAAAGTTGCTGCTTTAGAAAAGAAAAGTGCCGATGCCGATTCACTTGTTGATTTAGGCAATCAGATGAAAAATGAGGCTAAAGTTGAGATTAAGGCTGCTCAACAACAGCTTAAAATTATTAATAAAGAGTTCAGCGCAGAGAGAAAACCATTGGCTAAGCTAACAGGCTCTAAAGATAGAGCAGTAGCTGCACAAGCAAAGGCTGATTTGAAAGAGCTTGAGAATCAGTTTAAAGCTGATGTTAAAGCAGCAACTGCCGAGGGTAAAGCAGCGGAGAAAAAACTTACTACCGGAGATTCAAATGTGGCTAAAGGTAAATCGACCTTAAAGAGCAATGCCGCAGCATTGAAAACAGCTCAAGCAAGTGCTGATTTAGCTCAAGATAAATATGATATTGCCACTGGTAATGCAGCTCCTGCAAAAGGCAAGAAAAAGAAATAACCCCAAAAGCTGAAAAGATTTTAAGAGGGTGTAGGTAGAGATTATCTATGCCCTTTTTTATATTTGAGATAAGGTTTTACTTATAGAGTTTTTACAAGCCAAATCTTAACAAGGAATATTGTTCTGCCACTCAGGGCAGTTGGTGTGCGTGGTTGTGTGCCGCAGGCTGTCGCCCATGGTTAAGCATGGTTCGGCTCAGCGAGCCGATTCTCATGATGCAAAGCTGTAATTTTTTGCAGTTAGACAAGTGAGCCTGAAAGGTCAAATTTCCATAATCGTGGGGCATCGACCTAAGGTGTTCACGCCTAGTCAATTATGAAGTAAACGTGGGGAGGTATGTTTTAATTGTGCCTATTTTTCATGCTTCAACGATGCAAGTGCAACCTTTATTTCGAAGTAGCTGTAATCATCTCCTAAGGCTTGCTTGGCTGGTGATAGCAGGTTTGTGTCATTCTCCATATACCACATTTTTATTGTGTTGATTTTTGAAGGATCTACTACTTTTTCAGCCTCAATTTCACCTGATCCTACTGCTTTTGCAAGGTGTTCCTCGATGGTTGATAACGCCCGTTCGCTCTTGGTGGCTATCTCTTGGGGTGTAAATCCCATTTTGAATAGTCCTATGGTTACCGTCATGCCACTTGGTTGTTTTTTCTTCTCTTTGGGCTTCTCCTCTGCGAGGTCAAGTTCTTGAATTTCAATATTATTGTCGATGCAGTAATCCCTTATGATATTGAGAATCTCTTTGCCCCATTGGTCGATTTTTTTCTTGCCCAGACCTTTTATTTTCGACAGCTCTTTTATGGAGTGCGGAAGTACATCGGCAAGCGTAGCCATGGTTTTTGTCTGTATAATCATATATGCCGGCAGGTCGAGTTCTTCGGCCATGTTGTCGCGCCATTGGCGTAGGCGGCTATATAAACCCGAGTTTTTCGATGCCGATGATTCGCTCTGCTGTTTCTGCCGCTTCTGGGTTTTTCCCTTTTCGATGCTGCTAACAGAGCGTGCATGCAGGTACGACTCTATTGTGAACTCATCAAAACATGCTTCCAGGCAGTTGGTGCGTATTGTATATTCTTCTTCAATGCGTTTAATCTGATTCTCGATGGTTTTTTCGAGAGCAGCATTATCGGTGTCGGCATTGGCATCATCGATGAGTGGTGGTATAAGTTGCTGAAGATGAGAGTGAAAGTAATGGCATGCCTTTGTTATTCGCTCATTGAGTTGCGGATTGTCGGCTACAAGTTTCCCTTGTGCAAAGAGATTGCGCAGTTGAACTTCAAATTTTGCTGCAATATCGTTAATCGTAGGCTTAAAAGTCTCTAATAATCGTAGTAATACACCCGGCATAGTTCCGATAATAATACTTTCATTCTGTTTTAGCTCCTTTTCTAGGTAAAGCATCCGGCGCCATAGAGTCTCAAATCCGAAGAGGTCATTAACCAGCTCCCATTCATACTCGAGTCTGTATTGGCGCAGCCTCTCTGCATTGGGTTGGTTGTTGCCCGATGCGGTTATGAAACTGTTAACTTCCTGATTTGATATTATGCTGCGCGGTTCTATCGGTGATGACAACACCATGCCTTCCAGTGTTTTGCAACGGCTAAGCGCCACATATACCTGTCCATGTGCAAATGCTGCATTGGCATCTATAATCGCCTTCTCGAATGTAAGTCCCTGGCTTTTGTGTATTGTTATTGCCCATGCTGTTTTTAGGGGTATCTGTGTATATTTCCCTATTACGGTCTCCTCAATTTCGTTAGTTTTAGCATTGAGCGAGTATTTATAGTTCTGCCACTCAACCGGTCCTACGGCAATCACGTTGTCATCGCCCTCGCACTCCACAAATACGACACCATTGCTTATGCTTTTTATCCGTCCTATTTTTCCGTTGTAGTATAGCTTCTCGCGCGATGAGTCATTTTTAACGAACATCACCTGAGCACCTGGTTTCAGCAGTAGCTCGGAGTCGTTGGGGTAGGCAAATTCAGGAAATTCACCCTCAATTTCAGCTTTGAATTTTATGGGTGATGATGGTATTGATTGCAGTTTCTGGTCGTTGATGTAATCGGCCTGCCTATTGTGCGAGCATAGTGTGATATAGCCTTCACTCTGGTTGAAACCCTGAATGTATCGGCTGTTGAGTATGTCGATTGTATTTTGCGATATCCTGTTTTCTCTTATTTCGTTAAGCACGTTTATAAAACGGTTGTCACTTTGGCGGTAGATATGCTTCAGTTCAATGGTGTCGGCGGGATTGTATTGCAGCACTTTACTCTGAAAAAAGAACGGCCCTGCATAGTGAGGGCGCAGAACTTCCCAATCACTATCTTTCACCACTGGTGCCAATTGCTGTAAATCGCCTATCATAAGTACCTGCACGCCACCAAATGGCAGTGTTTTACTTCGGAACCGCCTCAAAACGCCATCTATGGCATCGAGCAAGTCGGCACGCACCATACTTATCTCATCAATAACAAGCAGGTCGAGGCTGCGGATAATGTTTAGTTTCTCGCGACTGAACCTGAACATCGCCTCACTTTGAGTAGGGGCATCAGTTAGGTAATGGGTAGGTACCTGCGGACCAAACGGCAGTTGAAAGAACGAGTGGATGGTTACGCCGCCTGCATTTATGGCTGCCACGCCAGTAGGAGCAACCACAACCATACGTTTGAAGGTTTTATCGCGTAGGTTTCTTAGGAATGTGGTTTTACCGGTGCCTGCCTTTCCGGTAAGAAAAAGATTCTTGCCAGTGTTGGTTAAGAAGCTGTAAGCCAATTCTAATTGTGGGTTGCTAGTGTACGTCTGGTTCATATCTATAAACTGAATTGTGTATAAAGATACAACATAATGAACAGTTTTGAGTTTAATGTGTTGTAATTATAGTATAAAGTTTAATCATAAATATAAATAAAATGGGTGATTTAATCCATAATGAAGAGGACAGACGTTATTCATTACACATAGATGGATACGAAACATATGTTGAGTATCATGTAGATAACGGTGTTTATGTGCTTGCACATACTTTTGTTCCAGAGGAGTTGCGAGGAAAAGGTGCCGGTGCAAAGTTGCTTTTGGCTGTGCTGGATGAGTTGAGGAGTGAGGGCGCGAGAATCATCCCCGAATGTCCTTTTATTGTAACTTATATCAAGCGTAATCCCCAGTATAAGGATATGGTGGTTGAATGAGCAGTTTGTTAATCTGTGGAATGGGCAAAAAGTAGCTTTGTTTTACTGTATTATTATTTCCGTTTTTCTCTATGTTGTTTATTTTTTGTAAGTTTGGGCTGTAATTCCATGATGGAGCGAGCCTGAAATGAGTAAAAGTAAGAAAAAAGAGATACAACTGCCAGGAGCAACAAAAGCAAAAAGAAGTAATAAGGTTACCGTTTTTTTTAATGATAAAGAGATGGAGGCCATTGATGCTTATTGCAAAAAATATAAGGTGGAAGGGCGTGCTGCCTTGATACGCGAAATGGCATTAAGGTCGGTAATGGGCAGGTTTTTAGATGATTACCCCACTCTTTTTGAAAAGCAGGATCTCGACAGACTGGTGGTAAGTTGATTTTTATCGCCGTAAAATCTATTTATTAGTATTACTCTTTCCAACCATTAAAATCGCTTAGCGTCGAAAAATCAACAACCCTTGTTTTGGGTGAATGATTCCTTAAGTAATTGGTTATTACCTTTATAGAGTCATCGGTTATCAATTTGTCTTCATCAGGAAACCTATTGTATATCAAGGTGTGCAGCTCTATTTGGTGGTTAAGGCAGCACCCGATGCTTAAAAGTGTGTGGTTGATGCTGCCTAACTTATTGTTGCTCACTAGTATTAACGGTATGTTGCTCTCTTTTATGTAGTCGATGGTGAGCAAATCCGTGCTAAGTGGCACCATTAATCCTCCCGCTCCCTCGATTAGCACACGTTCATATTTTTGCATTAATTGTTGTGTGTGCTGTTTTATAGTTTCAATATTTATCTCTTCACTCTCCATAAATGCTGCCAAATGTGGCGATGCCGGCTTCTCAAACAAGTAGGAGCAAGTGATGCCGTTGGTGTCTTCATCCTGCAAGCCGATGCCCATTGCGTTGCGGTGTGCTTTTATATCGTCGGATATGCGGGTGCAGCCCGTTTGAACCGGCTTTTGTGTGATTGTGCTAAATCCTTGGTTTATTAGCCATAATGCCAGTTGTGAAGTGATGTGTGTTTTACCGCAATCGGTGTCTATTCCCGATATAAAATATGCTTTTGATTTCATATTGATTATTTTTTTCTGATGATTATTTACGTGTTGCGATTATGATTATTGGGTTCCAGGTGAGTGAAACCTGATGGTTGCCGTTGGAATATTTATTGGTGTATTCATCTAATAATCTGCGTGTTGAGCCGGCTGGCATCGGTGGGTTGGCTATGCCTCCCACTCCTGTGTTGCGAATGTGCGCGAGGATATCTATGGGTGAGTCAAACCATTGGGTTATAGTATATTCTGATAATGTTTTGATGTGAAATAGCGGCTCAACCATTTTCTCTATTTCGATGATGGATGGGTAGTTAATGCCTCGTCCGGTGAGGGTGTTTATCTCGTCAAAGTTTTTATTTCCATAGGTTGATATGGCTAATAAGCCACCGGTTTTTAAACTGTTGGCTGCCTTCTTGAAAAACAGTTCAGGATGTGCGAACCATTGTATTGCTGATGACGAAACTACCGCATCCATGTTTTGAGGAAAGGTTATTGCTTCCGCATCGCCGGCATAGGATGTGAAGTTTGTTTTTCTGAAATGAGTTACCGATTCCATGGTTTTATCAACCATTAATGGCGATATATCATTGATAATATAGGCATTCGGATTGTGAATTTCAGCAATGGCGCGTGTGAGAAATCCAGTGCCACACCCAATTTCAAATATTGATTTAATATTTGAATATGAGGTTGTTAGCTTGGCTGTTCGTTGTGCTACCAATTTCTGAACCGATGCATGACTGCTATAGGTATTACAACACTTGCCAAAGCAACGTTCTACTGTGGTTTTGTCTATTATCATAACTCAATTATTGATTTCCACTCTTTGAATCTTGAAAATGGCCAGTGCGGGATGTCTAAAATTGTGGTTTTTGTTGATTCTGCCCAATATTTTTGCTGGTTGGCAGTACTGAATATTTTGTCGCTTGTGCCAATTATCGCTTTGTCCCATTTCAAGGATTGTTTGTGGTTTGCACTAAGAGCTGCTATTGCTTGTAACTCACTTTTTTGATTGGCGATGGCACGCTTTGGCAGAAGGTGTTTTTGTGCTTCCATTGCTGCAGCACCGCCCATCATCCTCATATTGAATTTTGATTGTGCTGCATCACTCCAGTTGTTGATGGTGGCGCTTATGGTGGCTGTGCCTATGCCATGCGAACTGCAAAGTGGGTTAGGGGTGCCGTTTATGGCAATCGCCATCGATGGTTTGATGTTGGCCACTTCGGCTGCCCACACGCCCATCGACCATGCAATTACTATTATTTCTGAATATTCGGTTAAATCCGGTAGTTTCAGTTCTATATTGCTGTAATTGAATATTATAAGTACGTCAAAACCGGTATGATTTATCTCTTGCAATACATTTTTATCCATTCCCCAACCGTTGAAAAATAGGATGATAGCTCTATTGCCCTGTTGGTTAATCCATTGAATATCCATGAAGCAGCTCTTTTAATGGTGAAATATCATCGGGACTGATATTGGCTGTAAGCGAGAAGCGCACCCGGGCCTCGCCCGCAGGTACTGTGGGGTGACGGATTGGCATAACGTAATAGCCGTTTTCTTGAAGGTGATGGGCCAATGCCACAGCACTTTCATTACTGCCTGTTGTAAATGGAATAATTTGAGAATCAGTATGTTGGTTTGATATTTCTGCCAATATTTTTGATGTATTGATGAGGTTTTGGCGTAGATGTGAAAAACTATCCATCTTTGAAAGTATAAAATGGCTCCATGCGCAGTTTATGGGCGGTATGGCTGTTGAGAATATAAGTGGGCGTGCTGTGTTTATCAGCACTTCGCGTATAGTGCGTGAACAGATTATAAATGCACCCATCGAGGCTACTGCTTTGCCTAATGTGCCCACAATAAGGTCTATATCATCTATTATGCCGCACTCTTCAGCAAGGCCAAGTCCTTTGTTGCCACGCACTCCAACGGCATGTGCTTCATCAACATAAAGAATGCAGTTGAAGCGGTTTTTCAGGTTTATAATGTCTATTAGTGAGGCTTTGTCGCCATCCATACTGAAAATACTCTCGGTTACAATGAAAACCCGCTTATGCTTATGGCGATTTGCAGTCAATATTTTTTCCAGATGGTTGAGGTCGTTATGCCTGAAACGTATAAATGTGGCACTGCTCAGTCTAATTCCGTCTATAATGCTGGCATGCACATATTTATCGGCAATAATCAGGTCGTGCGAAGTTGTCAGTGCAGGCAATATGCCTATGTTGGCATGATATCCGCTGTTGAAAAGTAGTGAAGCCTCTCTGTTGTAAAGAGTTGCAAGTAATTCTTCCAACATTTCGTGCCGCGGAGTGTTGCCTGTGAGAAGCCTCGATGAGCAGCTGCCCATCATTGCTGCTGATGGATTGTAGGTGCTTACGAACTCATCCCAAAGCTGATGGTTGCCCAGTAGTCCCAAATAGTCGTTGGAGGAGAGGTTAATCATTCTGCTTGGCACTGTAGGACTGATGGTTCGCAAATTATTGGCGAGACTCAAATTTTCTAATAATGCTTTATATTCTTTCATGATTGTTGTTGATTATCACTGTTTTAAGTCCGTTAATTAATGTGTGTAACTCATCATCATTAATAGTATAGGGCGGCATTATATACACCAGTTTTCCAAATGGCCTTATCCACACTCCTGCCTCCACAAACTGACGCTGAATCTCTGCCATATTCACGTTTTCCTTCATCTCTACCACTCCGATTGCTCCAAGAACCCGCACGTTTTCAACTTTTTCATGGTTACTTAATTCTGCAAGTTCGAGTTTTATGGTTCCTTCTATCTTTTTGATTTTCAGCCTCCAATCGTTCTCTATTAGCAGTTTTATGCTTGCACAAGCCACAGCACACGCCATGGGGTTACCCATAAATGTGGGACCATGCATAAATACTCCCGGCGAATGGCTGCTTATTGTATTTGCCACCTCTTTGGTGCATATTGTTGCGGCGAAGCTCATCATTCCTCCGGTAATTGCTTTCCCAATGCACATTATGTCGGGCACAACTTGTGCGTGGTTGCAGGCAAACAGCTCTCCCGTTCTGCCAAATCCGGTGGCTATCTCATCGGCAATCAGCAGAATGTTGTGTTCTCTGCACAGTTTGGCAGCACTTCTTAAATATTCGGGATGATAGAATCGCATTCCGCCGGCTCCTTGCACTATTGGCTCCAGAATCATGGCAGCCACCCGGTCATGATTGTTCTCTATCAGTTCTTTAAGGTTGTGGATAGCTTTTTCATCCCACTCATCATAAAAACCTATTGTGGGGGCATCAACAAAAATTTGATTGGGTAGTTGCGAACTGAAAATGTGGTGCATGCCGGTGTCGGGGTCGCACACGCTCATTGCATGCCATGTGTCGCCATGATATCCGCTTCGGATGGTTATAATTCTGTTTTTTTGTGGCCTTTGGGATGCATACTGATATTGGATTGCCATTTTCAGAGCCACTTCCACCGCCACCGAGCCTGAGTCGCTGTAGAAAACATGCTCCAATCCGTTGGGTGTTATTTGAATAAGTAACTTTGCCAACTCCACTGCCGGTAGGTGAGTGAGGCCTCCAAACATTACATGGGCCATGTTTTTTAGCTGGTTTTCAATGGCTTGGTTAAGTATAGGGTGGTTGTAGCCGTGTATGGCGGCCCACCAGCTCGACATGCCGTCGATAAGCCTCCGGCCATCCATCAGCTCTATATAAACCCCTTCGGCACGGCGCACAGCATAGCATGGCAGTGGATTGGCAGCCGATGTGTAAGGATGCCATATGTGGTTGATGTCGTAATCTATAATCTCCTGTTGTGTCATTGTTTGGTGTTATGGGTTGATCTTAAAACCTGCCGCACTGAAGTTTTTCTTATCCTCATCAACCGAAGCTGCCCCTATGGTGGTGAGGTAGTTACCTACTAATGCGGCATTTATGCCCGCGTGAAGTGCTTCATGCTGGCGATGGATAATCTGGCCTCTTCCGCCGGCAAAGCGTATGTTGGCCTTTGGGTTTATAAGTCGGAATATGGCAAATGTGGCGAGTATCTCATCATCGGTAAGTGGTGTTGAATGTTGAAGTGGCGTGCCTTTTACCGGCATAAGGATGTTGATGGGGATAGATACTGCGCCAATCTCGCGAAGGAAGAGAGCCATCTCTACACGTTGCTCCATGGTTTCGCCCATGCCAATAATGCCACCTGAGCAAACTTTCATGCCTATTTCCTGCGCCATGCGTATGGTGTTTACCTTTTCATCCATGGTGTGGGTTGAGCATAGGTTGGCGAAGAATGATGGGGCAGTCTCTATGTTGCAGTGGTAGTGCACCACACCTGCATCCTTTAATCTTTGTAGCTTTTCACGGGTAAGTAAACCCATTGATGCACATAGCGATATGTCACTTTTATCGGCTATCTCATTGTAGATACCTATATATCCGTCAAGTTGTTTGTGCGTTACTGTTCTGCCACTGGTAACCAGCGAGAAACGGTTCACGCCTTCGCGTCTGTTCTCCATTGCCTGACGCACAGCTTCTGCTTTATCGATGGTTTCATACTCGGTAATTCCGGTTGAAAAATGCCTTGATTGGCTGCACCATTTGCAGTCTTCGGTGCACTTGCCCGAGCGGGCATTTATTATGGAGCAAAGGTCGATGGTATTGCCACAGAAATGCTCTCTAACGCGGTCGGCAGCCTTGCATAATTCGCTTAATGGCACGGTGTTAATAAGCTCCAAAGCCTCGTCGAATATTAGTTCGTGGCCGTTAATAATGGCCTCTTCAAAGTGTTGTATCTTCATAGTATAAACAAAAAAAGAGGTGCCGGCCGGGAGTATAATCTCCCCTTCCGACACCTCTTGTTATGGTGAATAGATAAAATATTATTTACAGGATATTGTTCTGAAGCGGCAGGTACAGGTATTATCATCAACTGTAGAAGAGTTGTGAGCCAAAGCGGTTCATGCCGGCTGGTGTCATCCTCATCATGATTGATTTCTGCTATAAGTAATGCAGGTATGCACTCCTTGATTGCTGATGTTTTCAGCATCGCCACACGGCATACGTCAACTGCAATACGGCCTATTCTCACCACCTTGCCAAGGCTGGCAAATACGGCATAGCCCTTCCTGCTCCATTGCGAGAAGGTGAGTGTTGAGGGTGATTTTGCCTTGCGATGATTCATGCGGTAAATATATATGAAAATTATTGTATTGTTAGCTTTGCTGTTGAAAAACATCCAATAGTAATAATATTGATATATTGTGATAAACCATAAATTATAATTTCACTGCATGACAAGTTGGCATACGTCTGTTTTTAAGTACTTGTATTGATTTGTTTAACTCTTTATATTATCCAAGTTATTCAAATATGTTCAGGTATTTATCTGTTTGACTGTTGTTGCATGATTTTTGTATGAGAAGTCGATGTACTATTATAATTAAAAAATCGCATGGAAAATTTTGTTGTTATTCACCTGCTCAAATTATTGTTAGCCTTAGCAATAGGACTCGTTCTTATATATTTTTATTTTCGGAAGTCCTTTTTAAGAGATTTATTGTTCACATGGATGTTTAATGTATTGGCTGTGTCATTTATATCTGCATTGGGTGGACATGGTGAACTATCAAGCGCAGTTACCTTACCTGCCTCCATAGTTGTTACTGTTTCTTGTTTTTTTATTAGTGTAAGAGCTATTAAAAAACCTTTTGAGGCATCTGTAAATAGAGTTGCTAACCTTGCTAAAGGCGATATCAGTAATGAAAATATTATAATTGAGGGTAAGTATGAGCTTCGTATATTAAATGAGTCGGCAGCAGAACTTCAGCGGCAACTATATAAAATTATGGGCTCGGTGGTTGATAAATCAAGAGAAATAAAGGAGATTGGTGATAGAATTAACCATAATGCACTTGGGCTTTCAGAAATAGCTAATGAGCAGGCCTCTTCAGTAGAGGAGCTTTCGGCAACTATGGAGGAGATGGCCGGCAGTATTGGCAATAGTCTTAACCATTCGCGTGAAACATCTGACGTGTCGGTAACATCGCTAAAACTTATGGGTGATGTGGAGAAGCTTACGTCCGATTCGTTATCTACCGCAGTTACTATGCAGGAGAGGATTACACTGATATCATCAATTGCCGAACAGACTAATATACTGGCTCTTAACGCATCGGTGGAAGCAGCACGTGCCGGTGAGGCAGGGCGCGGATTTGCTGTGGTGGCCGGTGAGGTTAGAAAACTGGCTGAGGTCACTAGAAGTGCCACAGAAGAAATTATGGCTCTTGTAGAGAATAATTATTCGTTTAGTAATCAGGTGGCTAACCATATCTCAACCACAATAGGAAAGGTAGAGGAGACTAATAATCATATCTCCGGAATAACATCATCGGCGGTGCAACAGCAGGAGGGCGTAACCCAGGTGAACCATTCGCTGCATCAGTTGAATATATCGGCGCAGCAAAATGCCACCTCTTCGGATGAATTGCTACAGGCCTCGAAGAGTATGCTTAAGAGTTCGGAAGAGCTAATAGATGTCATTAAGTTCTTCAAGATGAATTAAACCATGGGATAACTGTGTTATCACTGATTTTTATTCTATTGCATTAGGCAAGTTTGCTGTGTGGGTGGATAAATTAATCCTTTGTATTATATTTGTAGCTATTCAATAAAAGGAAGTATAAACACTCAAACAATAATATTTTGTCGAAAGAGGTACAGACCCCGCTAATGAAGCAATATTACAGCATTAAGGCCAAACATCCTGATGCTATTTTGCTCTTTAGGGTGGGCGATTTTTATGAGACTTTTTCTGATGATGCTGTTAGGGCATCGTCAATACTTGGTATTACATTAACCCGTCGTGCCAATGGCTCGGCATCTTTTGTCGAGCTGGCCGGCTTTCCGCATCATGCGCTCGATACCTATCTGCCCAAGCTGGTGCGTGCAGGGCAACGTGTGGCTGTATGCGACCAACTTGAAGACCCCAAAACTGCCAAAGGCATTGTTAAAAGGGGTATCACCGAGTTGGTTACTCCCGGCGTGGCAATAAATGATAACATACTTGATAACAGAGAGAATAATTTTTTGGCAAGTATCCATATCGATAAAAAAATTGTAGGTGTTGCTTTTCTTGATATATCAACAGGCGAATTTTTAACCGCCGAAGGAACACCCGAGTATGTGGAGAAACTGCTAAGCACTTTCAAACCTAAAGAGGTGCTTTTTGAAAAAGGTAAACGCCAGGAGTTCGTTGAATATTTCGATAATAAACTGCTCACTTTCGCCCTCGATGATTGGGCTTTCTCACCCGATTCGGCTCATGAAAGGCTGCTTAAGCACTTCGAAACCACTTCTTTGAAGGGTTTTGGTGTTCACACGCTTGCCTATGGTGTGGTGGCTGCAGGTGCTATTCTGCACTATCTCGATATTACACATCATTCTCGCATTCAGCATATTACAAATCTTACCCGTATTGATGAGTCGAAATTCGTGTGGCTCGATAAGTTTACTATCCGTAACCTCGAGCTGTTCGGGTCGGCCAATGAGGGCGCCAGATCGCTTGCCGATACTATCGACCGCACAATCACGCCAATGGGGTCGCGTACTCTGAAACGGTGGATTAACTTGCCGCTTAAAGAGGTGAAAGCCATTGAAGACCGTCAGGGGGTAGTGGATTATCTGTTTAAAGATATTGAACTTAAAGAGTTGCTGGCCGATTCGCTGAAGGTGATTGGCGACCTTGAGCGTATAGTGAGTAAAGTGGCCAGCGGGCGCATCACTCCACGCGAAATAATACAACTCAAAGGTGCGCTTTTTGCCATCGAGCCGCTTAAAGAGGCGTGTGTGGCTGCATCAAATGAGCATCTTAGACATATTGCCGACCAGCTTAACTACTGTGGCACCATACGCGAAAGAATACACCGCGAGATTGATAATGACCCTCCTGTGGCAGTTGCAAAGGGCGGCGTGATTCGCGAAGGTGTATCGCCCGAGCTGGATGAGCTGCGTTCATTGGCGCATCATGGTAAAGATTATCTGCAAAAAATGCAGGATAACCTTAGCGATGAGACAGGAATACCGAGTCTGAAAATAAACTTCAATAATGTGTTTGGATACTATATCGAGGTGCGTAATACCCATAGAGATAAGGTGCCCGAAACATGGATAAGAAAGCAGACATTGGTTAATGCCGAGCGTTACATCACCGAAGAACTTAAAGAGTATGAGGTGAAAATTCTTGGTGCCGAAGAGAAAATTTTAGCCATAGAGACTGCTCTTTATAGTGACCTTGTGCTTGCGCTTGGCGAGTTTATATCGGCCATTCAGCTAAATGCCACCCAACTTGCAAGGCTCGATGTGCTACTTTCATTCAATGTGCTTGCGCAAGAGAATAAATATGTGAAGCCTGTAATCAGTGATGATGAGGTAATTGACATTAAGGGAGGACGACATCCGGTTATCGAGAAGTTACTTCCCATGGGGCAGGAGTATGTGCCCAATGATGTGATGCTTAGTAATGATAGTCAGCAGATTATAATTATTACCGGCCCCAATATGGCGGGTAAGAGTGCACTGCTTAGGCAAACTGCCCTTATCGTGCTGATGGCGCAAATGGGGTGCTATGTGCCTGCCGAGTCGGCTGCAATTGGCGTGGTCGATAAAATATTTACCCGTGTTGGGGCCAGTGACAATATATCGCAGGGTGAATCAACTTTTATGGTTGAGATGAACGAGGCAGCCAGCATCCTTAATAATATTACACGCCGTAGCTTAGTGCTGTTCGATGAACTTGGGCGGGGCACAAGTACCTACGACGGTATCTCTATTGCCTGGTCGATAGTGGAGTATATTCATGAAAACAGCCGAGGACAGGCAAAAACTCTGTTTGCAACCCATTATCACGAACTTAACGAGATGACCAAGACCCACAAAAGGGTGCATAACTACAATGTATCGGTTAAGGAGCTCGATAATAAGGTTATATTCCTGCGCAAACTTGTGCCCGGTGGTAGCGAGCATAGTTTTGGTATTCACGTGGCACGCATGGCAGGTATGCCCAAAAGTGTGGTTAAGCGTGCCAATGATATTCTTGCAGAACTTGAGAATGCCCACCGTAAGGGCAAACTCAGCAAGCCTACCGATGCAATGGCAAAAAATAAGGATGGCTACCAATTGAGTTTCTTCCAACTCGATGATCCTGTGCTTAAGCAGGTAAGGGATGAGATTATTGGGTTAGATATCAATAACCTTACTCCGGTGGAAGCTCTTAATAAACTTAATGATATTAAAAAATGGGTAGGAGTCTGATTTTCATGCTTCTACCCATTGGTGTTTTTTGAATTACATTATTACGGAAAACTTAGCGTGGTTTGCGATGCAGGTTTCATGTCGAGTGCCACGCTGCTTTTCCCCTGTATCAAAATACTTCCAGTATATACAAATGTCTCTCCGGTAATGATGTCTTTTGCCTTCTCATAAAGTCCCAAACTTTCGGGGTACTCCTTGAAATCTATTCGTAATGGCTCTTTGTTGTTGTTGATTATCACCATCATAGTGTGTTCGTCTTTAGTGCGGTAATAGGCATAAACACCTTTGCGCGGCACAAAATGTATAAGAGGCTCTTCCATTAACTCTTTATTCTCGGCTCTCCATTTTAAAATGTTGGTAATGAGCTGGGTAAGGTCAATATGGCTTTGGTTCTGGTTGCGTTGGTTAAACATATCCACAGGGTCGTTTTGCCAACCTCCCGGAAAATCTTTGAAAAATGCATGTCTGTTTTGTGTCGATATTCCCTCAAGAAGTGTTTCGGTGCCGTAATGTATCATAGGTATTCCGCGAGTGGTGAGAATATATGATATCATAAGCTTCATGGTCGATATGTTTTTATCGGCATTGTTCCATGCGCGGTTCACATTGTTACCGTCAGCAAACACAATATTTTCATTTGGCCTTGCATGTAGATTGTCGGATGCCAGTATGTTGTAAAGGTTTACACAGCCATCGTTGGATGGGGTGAAGTTGGAGAAGGCATCAGCAACGGTAAAACTGATAGGGTAATCATTGTAAACCACATTGTTATATGTTGCAAATTTTTTGGCCCACGCCTCCAGGTGGCTCTCTCTGTTGTAGGGTGCATCCAATATTATTTTTAATGATGGGTGGGTTTTGGCCAACGTAGTGAGCAGGTAATTAAGAAATTCAGGGTCGTTTTTCCACGCCGATTTTATCTCAATCATATCAGGCTCGGTTCGTTCAATCCACATTATTAGCGATTGTAACAGGTATGCTCGCAGGTTTTCGTCTTTAAGGTTGAGAATGGGGGCTGATGATGATTCCCACTGACGTAGCTGTGTGTTTATGTCGAAAAGGCTGGCGTGAGGATCTACCGATGGTGTTGGTAATGAGTTTATGTCATAATTTCTACTATCAGGTACAACCCATGATGCCATTGGCATATCTCTGAATAGGCCGTTGTTACTTCCTGCCTGATGAAGCACAAACGATTGTATGAGCTTCATGTCGTTCTGCCTCAACTGACTTCGTAATATTGAGTACTCCGATTGTGTGCCCACTCTTTCGTCCATTTGATAGAAGTTGGTGGTGGTAGCACCCCGATAGGAGAGGCTATATTGGTTATTCTCTAGTATAGGTGATAGCTTTATGGTGGTAAAGCCCAGATTTTTTATATAATCGAGATGTAGCATTACTCCGGCCAGGTCTCCTCCGTGCACTCCCGATGGGTTAGTTCTGTCGGTTGTTTCAAGGTAATTGGCCGGCTTGTCGTTATTCAAATTTCCATTGGCAAACCTATCAATCTCTATGGAGTATATGGCATCGGTAATATCAAGTGGTACAGGTTCGTAGGGAACTCTTTCGTATAATTGAAGAAATACGGTCTGTTTGTAACGGCGATTGTCGGTTAGCACCACGGGAACTGTGCCGGGAGTGGTGTTTTCATCAATCTTTATCTTCAAAATAAGATAGTCGGGCTTAGCCGAAGGAATCACATTGGTAACGGTAACTCCAGGATAGTTGATGGTTACAGATAATCCGAATAAATCTTTACCCTTTATTAATATAACCAAGTCATTATTAGGCATATTTGCCCACCAAGATGCCGGAGTTAAGCCGGATACGGATGCTGCTTTTAGTGGTAAAGAGACTAAGAATATCAGCAATACTAATATCGATATTTTAATAGGGTTGGTTGTCATCAGCATTAATCGATTTTGATGATACGAATATAACAATTAAAGTTGATTTTTTTAATAAAATGCGATGGAGCACTCTATTTAACAACCAATAATTGATAAAGTTGCACGCTATGAACTCATGTTTAATCTCAAAGTGGTGCCCTTCGCACTGGCATGGTCATGCATCGTGCGCCACCGCCACCTCTCGCCAGCTCCGAACCTTCTATCGTTACCACATATTTTGAGTAGTTATTGAGGTTCACGCTGTTGTTGAGCACATTTATTGCCGGTATTATTTCGTAGCCTTTATTGTTCATTGCCTCAAGGGTGTAAATATTACGTTCATATCCCAGCACTTTGCCCGGCCCAACCGCAAAAAAGTTGGTGCCGCTATGCCATTGTTCCCGTTCGCTGTTCCATATATCTTTGCTTCCGCCACAAAGTATGGGTTGCAAATCCATGCCTAGCTCCTTAAGGCAACTTAGCAGGCTTCGCTTAGTCTCAATTTTTTTCACCTCGCCATTATCAAGTTCTATAAGTATGGTAAGGTAACTCCCGGGATGCATTATCACCGGCTCATACACCATGCATTGGTCTTGGTCCAGTAGCGTGAATACCATATCGAGATGAATGAACGACTCGGGCATGTGGGGTAGTTGCTGAACCACAATGTAGTGGTGTTTTTTGTTCTGTTTCAGTTGGTTAATAAGAAAGTCTATACCCTGTGTTGATGTGCGCAACCCGCTGCCTATCACCGTTATATTGGGGCTGGCAATCATAATGTCGCCCCCCTCAATGGTGGTTTCGGGTCCTATATGGTAAAACGATTCAGGATCAATAGTTTTTGCCTTTATTTTTGGCGAATTATTAAAAATTGCCTCCATTATTATTGTCTCTCTCTCGCGCACGCTATTGGCCATCTTGGCAATCAGTACTTTGTCGTGTATGGTTATTGATGAGTCGCGGGTGAAGAAGAAGTTGTGAAGCGGCCGCATGGAGAATCTCTCTTGCGACAGGAAGTTGGTGAGTGAGTTATATTTCTGCTCCGAGCCTTCAATTAACTGCCGGCTAAGCTCTTGTGCCGATAGACTTAGCAGATATTCGCGCATATAGAGAATCTTCTCTGAGGTGCATATCTGCTCTACCATTTTCTGTTTTACTTTCTCATTTTCAAGAATCTCTTTCAATAGTGTTTTAACCTGAAATGTTGTGGTAAGTTTGTTTAGCACCCCCTCAAGTTGTTGATACTCATAAGATGCTATCGAAAGATTTAAAATATCGCTATATAGTGCCCGTTGTGCGTTGGCGGGCGTCATTCTCTCTATTTCACGACCCGGTGTGTGTAAAATTACGGCTTCTAATGTGCCAACTTCCGAATCTACATGTGGCTCAATGGGGCGTATATCTGTCATAAAAATGGTTTATATTGTTGTTAATTTTATGCGGTTATAATGCGGTATCCGATAAAATAATTGACGATATTGGCAGCCAATTGTTATATTTTATACAATATAGTAAGGGAATTTTAAAAATGAAAGGATTTTTATATCATTTTTTCATGATTTTATGTTTTTGTTGAGTTCATCCACT
Organism: uncultured Marinilabiliaceae bacterium; assembly: GCA_964635545.1. GTDB lineage: Bacteria > Bacteroidota > Bacteroidia > Bacteroidales > Marinilabiliaceae > JAGPIS01. The sequence goes on along the minus strand of CAZWOA010000001.1, from coordinate 28,057 downwards.
GTCCAACCCTCAAAAAGTGCTTTTTGAAAAATGGGTGCCAATGCTTTTTCATTAACTGATACTATTCCCACTATCTTGTCGTTTGATACTGCTATTTGCCGCCAAGTATCTGTTAATGTTGTAGTTATTATTGATGATGAGGTGCTGAAATTACAGTATCCGCCCGAGAAGCAAAATATTCCGTAGAGGTCGGTCTTGAATCTGAATGTGGGATTGGTAAATTTTGTAGGTATGCCTGCCATATTGAGTGCTGCAATTTTCCCCTGATGCTCAGCAGCATGCCACAGCCCGGTAATAACATTCCTATCGTGCTCGGCCACATCGCCTGCGGCAAAGATTGAGTCGTTGTCGGTTTGCAGATATTCGTTAACCAACACTCCTTTTGATGTTTTTATGCCTGCCATAACAGCCATATCAAGATTGGGTTTAGTACCTATGCAGCCTATTATTGCGTCGCACTGAAGGTTGAAATCGGTTGTCTGTATGTGGTATTCCTCTTGTTTTGCTATGTTGGTGATTCTCTGATTCTTAAGCAGTTTTATGTTTTTCAGTAATAGCTCTTTTTCCACCATTTCTGATGCCACAACAGGCATATAGTTATGTAGTATGGTGCTGTTACGGTCAATAATTGTAACTTTTTTACCCAATGCAGCCAGTTCCACTGCGGTTTCCACACCTTCCGATCCGCCACCAATAATTACAAAATGGTTGCCGGTTTTTGCCTTTGCAATTATCTTCTCTGCCTCGCATGCTTTCCGTATGTGCATGATGTGGTTGTCCCACTCTGCACTACCCACTGTGCGTGGAGTACTTCCGGTGGCTATCAGTAGTTTCTTGTAGTTGTAGGTTATATTGTTGATTTTTATTGTTTTAAGATTCTTGTCAATCTCATGGGGTTCACCATTTACCAGGGTTATGTTATTGTTGATATACCACTCCCGGGGATGCAAATAAAATTGAGACTTTGTAAATCCGGAGTAAATGTTCTTGTTGATTTTGGTGCGTTTATATGGCAACCTATCCTCGTTATTAACCATTAAAATAGACGGTTTTTCAATAGGTAGTGTTGCAAGGGTGTTGGCAGCGGTAACTCCTGCTATGCCGCCACCTATTATTATGTAATCAAAATTTATTATATTTGTCATTGACCGGATGTTAATAATATTAGGACTATGCTGTATTTGATTATTAAACATTTATGGCTGAGAATAGTTCTGTTTTTAAATCCTCCGGATGTGCATTGATATTTTAATACTCACGGTTTGAAACAGAGTTTCGTTACTATATTGCTTTTGGTGGTTGCATCAATTGCTGCTATCGGACAGAAGCTTGAGAATGCTTTTGATATGAATAGCCAATATCGTCTTAACAGTTGGTGGTCCCTACATGGTGGAGTGGCTGCTAATTTTGGTTATGGAGATGTTAATTGGCAGTCGGGAGCTGTAGATGCGGCTATTCGTTTCAGAGCCAATGGCTGGATATCGTTTCAATTGGGTGGAATGATGGCGTATGCACATTATCTAAAAGCTTATCGCGAGCAGGAATATAGAACGCACGAGGCAATATACATATCTTCGCCCGATGCACATCGAGTGAAGTTTTATCATCAATTCAGGCTTGAACAACGTAATATAAAGTATAAAAACATTGATGTTGATACATATAGCAGCAGAATAATCTATAGAGTTGAGCCCCGCATAATAGTATCGGGTGAAAATGGAATACTCGATAAGGATGAATGGTTTATTGATGTGGTTGCTGCCGTTAATTTTAATATGAAGAGCGAACTAGCTGTAAATGACTTCTTTCAGCGTGCATTGGCAGGATGTGGAGTGGGCTATGCAATTTCTGACGATTTGAATGTGAGGATGCTCTATTCGATGCAGTTTGGTAAAACACAGCCATATTACTATGGCGAAGAGGATGGGTTGAACACCTTAAGATTGACTTTAACCCATCGTTTACATAGAAAATAGATATTATTTTAAAAAAAAAGAGAACATGAAGAAATATATAGGAGCTCACGTGAGTGCAGCCGGAGGTGTTGAAAATGCACCCATTAATGCTGCGGCTATAGGAGCCACTGCTTTTGCACTTTTCACCAAAAATCAACGTCAGTGGGTTGCCAAGCCTCTTACTGATAGTAGTATAGAGCAGTTTAAAGAGAATTGCGGCAAACTTGGCTTTTCGCCTAATTATATTTTGCCTCACGATAGCTACCTTATTAACCTGGGCCATCCTGAGGAGGATGCATTGGAGAAATCGCGTGCCGCTTTTCTTGATGAGATGCAACGCTGTGAACAATTGGGACTTACGCTGTTGAATTTCCATCCGGGAAGTCATCTTAATAAAATATCCGAAGAAAAATGTCTTGATATTATTGCTGAATCGATAAATATCACCCTCGATAAAACCAGGGGAGTAACCGCAGTTATTGAGAATACCGCCGGACAGGGTTCCAACCTTGGTTATAAGTTTGAGCATCTTGCACATATCATCAGCAAAGTTGAGGATAAAAGCAGGGTGGGGGTGTGCCTCGACACCTGCCATACTGTAGCCGGCGGCTATGATATTATTGATGCCGATAGTTACGAAAAAGTGATGAATGAGTTTGGCGCCGTGGTTGGCTTTGAATATTTGAAGGCTATTCACCTCAATGATGCCAAAAAAGGTGTGGGTAGCCGTGTTGACAGGCATGACAGTTTGGGCAAGGGAGTGTTGGGCATTGAGACTTTTCGCCGTATGATTGCTGATTCGCGTTTCAATAATATGCCAATCGTACTCGAAACCCCCGACGAATCGATTTGGAAAGATGAAATTGCACTGCTCAATAGTTTTGTAGTATAAAAGTTGCATAAGTTTAGCTGGTATGAGGTTTCTGTTACTCTCTATATTTCTGTTGATATCGGCTATTGCTATGTCGCAAGTTGCAGATAATCTGTCTCTTACCGATGGTCGTAAGTTGGTGAAAGGGAAGGTAGAGGGTAACGACACCATCCCGCATGTGGATATACGCGAGATTGTGATTATGCCCGAGCGTCAGTTTAAATCCAATCGAGATTATATGCGATACTCGCGTCTTGTGCGCAATGTTAAGATAACACTGCCATATGCCCGTGTTGCAGCCCATAAACTGGCTGATATAAACAGGCATATGGCAACTTTGAAAACCGATAAAGAGAGGCGTGCTTACCTCAAAAAAGCTGAGAAGGATTTATTTGCTGAATTCGAAAAACCACTGCGTAAACTTACTGTGTCGCAGGGTAAACTATTGATAAAGCTTATTGATCGCGAAACCGGGAGCACTACTTTCGACCTCATAAAGCAGTATAAAGGCGGTGTGCCGGCATTTTTCTGGCAGTCGGTTGCAAGAATTTTTGGCTCCAACCTTAAGGATGAATTTGATGAGGAGGGCGACGACCGCACCATCAACTATATCATTAATCTTATAGATAATGGTATATTATAAGTGGGGCACAGGTTTCATTTGTTTCTGATAATCATTAACTTTGTGGCAAAATAGAGGTTATGATTATTAAAAGTGCTGAATTTCTGATGAGTAACAGCTCGGTGGATGGATGCCCCAAGACGAATAAACCCGAATATGCCTTCATTGGTAGGTCGAATGTGGGTAAATCGTCTCTTATCAATATGTTATGTCAACGTAAAAGTCTGGCTAAAACTTCGGGTACTCCCGGTAAAACGCAGCTTATCAACCATTTTGAGATTAACCAGACCTGGTATCTGGTAGATTTACCCGGTTATGGATATGCCAAGGTATCAAAATCAGTAAAGGCTGAATTTGGAAAGTTAATTACCGATTATATTTTAAATCGCGATTCACTGGTTATGCTGTTTGTGCTTGTTGATTGCCGCCTAGCCCCACAGCCAATCGACCTTCGTTTTATGACATTCTTGGGCGAGAATGAGATTCCCTTCAATATCGTGTTCACCAAAACCGATAAGTTGAAGCCAAAGGAGTTTGACTCAAAGATAGAGTACTATAAAACAGAACTTCATAAAGAGTGGGATGAACTTCCACAGATGTTCTATACATCGGCCTCGCGCAATGTGGGGCGTGATGAGTTGCTAGAGCATATCGACAATATTAACCGACAATTGCTGGAGTCGAATTAACTTTAAACTCTTTTGGCTGAAATTAACCTAATTATATTGGGATGTGATATGCCAAAATTAGTAACTTTGCAGTGCATTAATAATAATTAACAGTAAAACAAAGCATTATAATGCCACCAAAAGCTCCAATTAAGATTTTTTCAGGTATAGCCACTAAGTACCTGGCCGAGAAAATCAGCCTTAGTTCGGGTCGCGAACTGGGCAATGTAAATGTGCTCCGTTTTAGCGATGGAGAGTTTGCAACAGTGTATGAAGAGACCATTCGCGGGTCGCATGTATTTATTGTTCAAAGTACTTTCCCGCCTGCCGATAATCTCCTCGAACTCCTTATGTTGATCGATGCCGCTAAACGTGCATCAGCATACAAAATTATTGCTGTAATCCCCTATTTTGGCTTTGCACGTCAGGATAGGAAAGATCAACCCAGGGTGTCCATTGGTGCAAAGTTGGTAGCAGATATGCTTACCACCGCCGGGGTCGATAGGGTTATAACTATGGACTTGCATGCCGATCAGATTCAGGGATTCTTCAATCTTCCGGTCGATCACTTGTATGCATCGTCTATATTTGTGCCATACATCAAACAGCTTAATCTTGATGACTTGGTAATAGCATCGCCCGACGTGGGAGGTACCAAAAGAGCCAACTCTTATGCTAAATTCTTACAAACCACCATGGTTATTTGCCATAAACATAGAGCTAAAGCCAACGTGGTGGAAGAGATGAGAGTTATTGGTGATGTAAAAGGTAAAAATGTTATTCTGCTTGACGACATGGTTGATACCGCCGGTACTCTTACAAAAGCAGCAGGAATGATGATGGAGCAGGGCGCCAAGAGTGTTCGTGCATTTGCAACCCACGCAGTGCTGTCGGGTAAGGCATATGAGAATATCGAAAACTCTGAGCTTATAGAGCTTGTGGTGACTGACTCAATACCGCTTAGGCGTGAATCACCAAAGATAAAAGTGCTTTCGGTAGCACAGGTTTTTGCCGATACTATCGATAAAGTGTATAATTATCAGTCGATAAGTAATCAGTTTATATTATAATTTTATATATTTGCACCGCGTTTTGGCAGACGTGTGATGGGAAATTAAGATTCCTTGCACTATGCAGAACTTAATTTTGAGTAACACTTTAAAAATTTATCATGCAAACAATTAAATTAGAGGGCGTTAAACGTCAAGAAGTAGGTAAGAAACTTACTAAGCTGCTTCGTAAAGAAGAGCAAGTTCCATGTGTACTTTATGGAGTTGGTGAAGTGCTTCACTTCTCAACACTAGAGAAAAATTTTAAAAATCTTATCTTTACTCCTGACGTTTATATCGTAGAGCTTAATATCAGCGGTGAAGCTAAAAAAGCTATCCTTAAAGATGTTCAGTATCATCCGGTTAGTGGTGGTATCCTTCATGTTGATTTCCTTGAGATTATCGATAACAAGGAAATTGTAATGGATATCCCTGTTAAGCTTCATGGCCTTGCAGAAGGTGTTAAAGCGGGTGGTAAACTACAACTTGAGATGCGTAAGCTTAAAGTGAAAGCTCTTCCTGCTAACATGCCTGACAGGCTTGATGTGGAAATAAGCCACTTAGGTCTTGGAAAAGGTATTAAAGTAGGTGAGTTGAGCTACGATAATGTAGAGATTCTAAATGCTAAAAATGCCGTTGTTGTGGCTGTTAAGCTTACAAGAGCTGCACGTGCTGCTGCACAAGCAAGTGGCAAGTAATCGATTGCTCAAAACAGTACAAAACCTCCCTCTGTTGGAGGTTTTTCTGTTTATGGCATAAGGGTTACTCCTGAAAAACATTAAAACTATATGTTTTTATAAGTAACATTACCATTAGTTGGTTTGATAAATGACAGATATGGTTAAAATCAATTTTTGGCAGCGTCTGCTGGGCAGACAAAAAAAAGAAGAGGAAGCTTCTGAAATGAAATATTTAATTGTGGGCCTGGGAAACATAGGCTCTGAATATGCACATACAAGGCATAACGTAGGTTTCGATGTGGTAGATGCACTTGCAAAAGAGTATGATGCGAAGTTTGAAGATGGCAGGTATGGTTCGGTTGCCACTTTTAAGTATAAAGGACGAACCTTCATATTGCTGAAACCAAGCACCTATATGAACTTGAGTGGAAAGGCGGTGGCTTATTGGATGCAAAAAGAGAAGATAGAAATAGCCAATATGCTGGTTGTGGTTGATGATATTGCACTCCCATTCGGCACCCTTAGAATAAAACCTAAAGGAAGTGATGCCGGGCATAACGGACTGAAGAATATTCAGGAGGTTTTGGGCCATAATAATTATGTGAGACTTAGGTTTGGCATTGGCGATAATTTCCGCAGAGGTGGTCAGGTTGAGTATGTACTGGGTAAATGGAGCGATACCGAACTTATCGACCTGTCGCTTAGAATTGATGTGGCTTGCAAGATGATTGTCAGTTTTGGCACCGCAGGCCTTCAGCTTACGATGACTTCATTCAACAATAAATAGAACACAGTATGGAGCCGGTGAGAATTGATAAGTTTCTATGGTCTGTGCGCTTGTTTAAAACCAGAAGCATAGCCGCCGAAGCTTGTAAGAAAGGACGTGTTACCATTGGCGGTATGCAGGTTAAAACTTCGCGAGTGGTGAAGGAGGGCGATGTAATTGAGATACGCGTTCCGCCCATTGTTAGGTCGTTTAAGATTATTGCATTGGCAAAAAACCGGATGGGTGCCAAGTTGGTGCCCGAGCATATTATAGAGGTTACACCTCCCGATGTGCTTGCTGCCCTTGAAATACACCGCATGGCACAATCTGCCGGCCGACAAAAAGGGCTAGGACGCCCCACCAAGAAGGAGCGTCGCGATTTGGATGAGTTTTTCCTTGATGGTTTTGATGATTTTGACGACGACGAAGTATGAAACAGGCACAAGAGTTGAGAAAGACCAATATAATAGGGTATATTCTTTATATGTGGCAGGTGGAAGATTTAATAAGAGCCAATGGTTTTGATATGGATTTGATTGGCAAGAATGTGCTTACTAGTTATAATGAGTCGGATAGAGAAGATGTTATGACTTGGTGGGAGAACTTGGTGGAGATGATGACCAATGAGGGTATTGAAAAAAAAGGACATTTAAGAATAGTAACAATCCTGCTTAATGATGTTTATAATTTTCACCTTGAGTTGCTCACTAAAAATAGTGAAATTGCCTATCAAAATGCTTTCAGAGTTGCCTACTCCGATATTGAAGCCTTTGAATCAAAGCTGCCCGAAGGAGTGAAGATACACCATATCGAACTTGCACTTTCTGCTATTTATGGTGTATTTATCATGAAACTGAAAGGTGTGGACATCTCCCCCGATACCGAAAAGGCTATTCAACGAATAAGCCGATTTCTATCCATTCTGTCCATAAAGTATTCGGAGGCAGAGCGAGCCTGATAATATGTTCAGCTTGCGATTTTTAAAACTGTAATAGCATCTTAAATGCCTTGCTTTGTAGCTAATACTTTGATTTTCAGATAAAACACCCTGATACTTGTTGTATGCAGGGTGTCGTTTTTTATATGTTGTAGGTTTAAGTTATTTCTTAATAACTATATCCACTCTTCGGTTGATAAAGTGTAGCCCGCGTGGCGTAAGTCTGTCGGTGGGCGATAACAAGTTATCGCTACCTTGGGGTGTTATAATTATCCTGTCCGGGTCGATACCTAAATCATTTATCAGTTTGTCGGCCACTTCCTTGCATCTGGCCTCACTGATGCCCATGTTATCTCCTTCTTTTTCATCAGAATAACCAAATAATTCAGCTTTCCACTTATCGTTGCTCAGTAATTGTATCACCACTAATGCAAGTTGGTCATGGTAAGCTCTGTCAACATTTGTATTACTCGATGTAAAGAACACCTGATAAAGGTTGTTGCGTTCATATATCTTCTTGGCATGGTGATATATAAATACCGAGTCGTGTTTGATAGGTCTATTGGCTTCGTAGGATTTTATGCGATTCTCAAAATCATTGATTTCCGATAGTAATGGGTCTTTTTTCGGTTTCCCGAATAAGTTAAAGCCATAGGAACGGTAGGTCCATTTGCTGTGTCGTTTGTTCTTCTCTCCAAAGTTATAATGAAGGTTTACAGATGAGTACCAATATCTGTCGTTGGTGGCACCCAGTAGTACGTTATCCATATTATCTTCGTATGAGAAACGTATGGTTGACTCCACACCTACGTCAAAACTATTATTCAATCGGTATAGAATTCCTGCTCCCAAAGGAAGTACCAACTCGCCTTTACGGGTTGTTTTTTTATTTGGGTCATGTTTGTCATATCCCAGCACTACGTAGCGTGTATCGGTGTATTCATTACTGAAATCGTTAACCTTTACAACGCTGTTGTCGGCAGTATAGTGAAGTCTTGATCTTAAAGCCTGCATCCCCAAACCAATTTTCAGATAGAAATCCCATCTGTCTTTTAGTGGCCCCGGGAAGTTAACCATTTGGTTAAGATATGTTTGCAGGTTAAGGGTGAAGTCCATCATATCGCCTTTAAAGAAGAACTCTCCCTTTTCGCCATACATATCTGTTTTTAGAAACTGAAGCTCAAAAGCAAACGATGGATATATCTGTTTTGCCAGTGATGCACTGAATCCGAAGTCCCAATGACCTGATGGGAAGAGCGTATGGTTATTTATATCGGCAAAGGGTATTACCGGGCCGTATCCTGCCGAAAGAGTCCATGTTTTAAATTTTTTCTCTTTCGAAAATCTTGCCTCTTCATCAATCACGCGCAGGTCTGTTTTATACTGTGCCACAGCATGAAAGGCCAAGGTGAGCAGAAATAATATTGTTGTAAATTTTCTCATTTTACTATCCTGTAGTTGATGATTTCACCCGTCAATAGTTGAACTTATTGACGGGTGATTTTTTACTTAATCATTATCAGGTCAACTCTTCGGTTTACCAGGTGTATTCCGCGAGGTTTCAACTTATCGGTATCCGACAGCAGTTCGGTCTTGCCTTTTGGGTCAAGTTCAAACCTGTCGGGCGATAATCCGTAGTCTTTAGTAAGTACGTCAAGCACAGAGTTACATCTGCGTTTACTTAGGGCTTCATTATACTGTAACGAGCCTCTGGCATCACAATAACCGCGTATCACTATTCTCATTTCGGGATTATCATACATCGCTTTGGCTATCTTGGATAGTGTATATTGCGATGGCATGGTGATGTTCGATTTGTCGAAATCGAAGAATACTGATGCGTCAATTTCTGATTCAGTAATGATGCTTTCGGTGTATATAACTGTGGTATCGTTTGTTACCGAGTCGTTGGCTGCAAGGTCATCGAGTCGCTGTTTTAGCGAGTCAAGTTTTTGTGCAAGCGGGTCGGTAAGCCTATTGCGTTGCTGGCTCAGGTTGAAATCTTTATATGTCCACACTGCATGGCGACGATTTTTCTTGCCTATTTTATATCTAATGGTGAAGTTGGGATACAAGTAGGTGTCGTTATCTGCTCCCGATAGATTTACATCCAGGTTATCGGCTGTCATTGAGTGCATTATGAGTTCGAAACCGGCATCTAGGCGCTCATTGATTCTATATTGTGCTCCCACACCAATGGGTACAACCACTTCGCTTTTACGTTTTGTTTTGTGTGATGGGTCGTTTTTACGATCGTAGCCAATTACTAGATAGTCGGTATCTGCCCAGCCGTACGGATTGGGATATCCGAATAGATTGGAGTACACATCTTGTACTGTTTTAAAACTGTTGTCATTCAGGCTGCGCACCTTACTTCTGAAGAACACCATTCCCACACCCAGTTTTGCAAATATGTTCCATCTGTCGCTGATGGGGCCGAATATTGCTAATTGGTTGATACTCAGCGTTAGATTCATGGTTGCATCGATGAGGTTGCCACTGAAGTAGCGGCCGTTTTTCTCGCCATACATATCGGCCATCATCATTTTGGCCTCAATGCCCCACGGGCGGTTGAGCTGCCTTGCAACACTTATGGATGGTGCAAACCGATAATGGTCTTTGGGGAATAGTGTGTAATCTATAACGTCGGTATAGTAAAATACCGGGCCAAATCCTATTCCAACAGTCCAGTTATTGTATTTATTACCTCTTTTATAAAGTTGGTTTTCGCTTAACGAACCGAAGTCGATTTGTGCTGATGAGGTCATTATGGTTCCCATTAATATAATGACTGATAGCAAAATTTTCGCTGTTTTCATCCTTGAAATAATAATGATATTTATTCAAATTTAGGATAAAAACAATTTCTATGGGCTCAAATTTTATTAACAGCTATTTTTCTTACATTAAGTTACGCTTTATAAGATTATGAGTATGGCTAAAAATATGATTAGTATGGTATATCATCACTTGGCGATAGGAAATCGGGTATAGGTTGATTGCCTCTATTCATATCCGAATCCATTGGCATACCTATCGGAATAGGTGCTGGCGATTCAAATCCTTGATTCATTTTAGAAGCAAATGTTTGTGGTGACATAGCCTCGCCATAGTCACCTGCGCCCATAAAGTCTTCTTCGGGATCTTGGAATCGTGCCAGCTCACCTCTGAATCGTAGCCTCACATCTCCTGTTGCTCCGTTACGGTGCTTTGCTATAATTATTTCGGCCATGCCTATTAGCGAGTTACCCAATTCGTCCTCTGTAATTTTGTAATACTCGGGTCGGTGAATAAATAGCACCATATCGGCATCTTGTTCAATGGCTCCCGACTCGCGCAGGTCGGATAGTTGAGGCCTTTTACCATCGGCACCGGCACGCGACTCAACACCACGGTTTAGCTGACTTAGTGCAACTATTGGCACCATAAGCTCTTTGGCAAGTCCTTTCAATGAGCGCGAAATCATAGATACCTCTTCCTGTCGGCTGCCTGGGCTCATACCACTGGCATTCATCAATTGAAGGTAGTCAATAATAATTATTTTGATATCGTGAAGCTTTTTCAAGCGACGGCATTTTGCGCGTAACTCAAAAACTGAAAGACCCGGAGTATCATCAATAAATATTGGAGCATCGATAAGACGTTTGATTTTCTGATCGAGCTGAGCCCACTCTTGAGTTGTAAGGTTACCGTTCTTAATTTTTTCGGCCGGAATTTCTGTTTCCGATACTATGAGTCTGTTAACCAGTTGCACGTTGGCCATCTCCAGAGAGAAGAGGGCTACTGGTTGCTTGTGTGTAATGGCCATGTTGCGGGTCATGGATAGCACAAAGGCAGTTTTACCCATGGCCGGACGAGCGGCAATAATAACCAGGTCGGAGCGCTGCCACCCCGATGTCATACGGTCGAGGCCTGTAAATCCACTGGGCACACCACTTAGTCCGTCGGTACGTTTGGCAGCCTCTTTCATGAGTTGTATCGCCTCCTCAATCACGGGGTTTATCTGCGTAGCCTCACGCTTCATGCTTCCTTGCGAAAGCAGGTAGAAGGTGTTCTCTGCCTGGTCGAGCAGATCGTCAACATCTATCGAATCGTCGTAACTCTTAGTCTGTAATTCCGATGATATACGAATTATCTCGCGTTGAAGGAATTTTTGCCATATAATACGGGCATGAAAATCGATGTGGGCGGCCGATGCAACCCTACTGGTGAGTTGCGAAAGATAGAAACGGCCTCCTATCTCTTCGAGTTTGCTCTCCTTGTTTATTTCATGGGCCACGGTGAGCATGTCGATGGGCTGCTCATGGAAGTAAAGCGCCGATATTGCTTTGTAGATTGTCTGGTGACTGTCTTTGTAAAAATGTTCAGCCTTCAGAATCTCCATCACCGATGTGAATGCATCACGTTCAAGCAGGAGCGCTCCAAGCACAGCTTCCTCAAGCTCTAGTGCTTGCGGTGGTAGCTTGCCGCCCAGTGCTGCCAGTTCGGTGTGTATTTGCGATATATTGGTTTTACTTTTCTGTGCCATCTTTAAAACAATTAAGGGGAAACAAAGATAATGAAATTAAGGGATAAGGGATAGGATTTAGCCTGTCTATTTGTTTTTACAGTTGCCAGTAGAAATGTGTTTTTACTTGAGATAATGGGTGGTTTTATATTGTGATGTGTTTTATTTTCAATATGTTGTATCTTGATTGGGATAGGAGTTTTTAAGCAATATACTAAGCGGTTAATTTAGCCACAACCATCTATAATTCATTATTAAACGAAGGGGATAATTTTTTAGTGGAAACAGTAATTTATCCTGTATCTAAATTTCTGAAATGTTGATTTGAGATTTTTTCCGTTTATTTGTAGATTCTTTAATACTATTGGTGATGATTAAATTTCCGAATGCAAAAATAAATTTGGGTTTAAATATTATTGAAAAACGAACCGACGGATATCATAATCTGGAGACCGTTTTTTATCCAATTCCGTTGAATGACATTTTAGAAGTTGCTATTTCTCCTGTTAATGAAGAGTATAGGTTTTTCAATACCGGTATTGTTGTCGATTCATTGCCTGAGGATAATATTTGCATTAAAGCGCTGAAGATTATCAAGGAGCGGTATGATGTTCCGCCGGTGGATATTCATCTGCATAAAATTATTCCGTTTGGTGCAGGTCTTGGGGGTGGATCATCCAATGGTGCAACAGTTATTAATATGGTTGATGCCCTTTTCGAATTGGGCATCAGTGATGATGAAAAACAAAAAATGGCCGCACGTTTAGGAGCCGATTGTGCCTTTTTCATCAATGGCACACCGGCTTTTGCCACAGGTATAGGTGATGTTCTTGCGCCCGTGAGTCTATCGTTAAGCGGTTATTACCTGGTACTCGTTAAGCCCGATATTCATGTCAACACAGCACAAGCCTATGGAGGCATCACGCCCCGCAAGCCTGAAGTTGGTATTGCCGATATAATTACTAAGCCGGTAGCCCAGTGGCGCAATCTGCTTAATAATGATTTTGAGGATACAATATTTAAAATTTTCCCTCAGATAGGGGAGATTAAAAATACACTATACCGTTTGGGTGCTGTATATGCAAGTATGTCGGGAAGCGGGTCGTCGGTTTTTGCACTCTTCACAGAAATGCCCGAAATCAGCTTCCCGGGTTGCTTTATATGGCACTCGCAACTATAGCATTAATTCTCTGAAGTATCGTTATCGGTAGGTTTGTTCAGGTTGTTAATGTATTGTTGAACAAGCGGTTCGGTTTTTTGTTGGTCCTCGCTCGACACAATTACCTTAACAGCTCCCACACCTCCCGGCACTGCATTCCAAGGTGCTATGGTGCCCATATATTCATCTTGCAAATAAGACTCTATCTCGTTATCGGCAAGGATGCTTTTAAGTATTTCGGCTTCAAATATTGATCCTGCAAATACTTCAACAGCTTTGGTTTCATCCTGATTTTTCATGTCTTCTTCTGTTGGTTATATACATAAACAACAAGCCGATGTAATATTTTGTTTTTGTTGAAGGCCTATAAATAATAAAAAAGCAGAGTTACGTAGGTTATCAATAATTAATACACTTAGTAACTCTGCAATTTCAATTTTTCAATAAAGACTCATACGAACAGAACCTATGGGTTCATATCGTAAGTAATTACTCTATCTCTATCATCAACTCATTTTTGGGGATCCTGTCGCCCACTTTGATGTTCACTTTACTTATTTTACCATCGAATGGCATAGAGACGTGGTTTACCATTTTCATCGCCTCAAATACCAGCAGTGGCGCACCCTGGGCAACTTCTTCGCCTTCGGTTACAAATACTTCGAGTATTGTGCCCGGTATGTAGGAGAAGATGTGTTTGGGGTTTGGATCCTCGTATTTTTTACGATTGATGAATTTTTTTGTCAATCTTGTTTTATACTTCATACTAAGTATTTGGAAGTCAACAAGACCTTCAATTTTTTTCTTTTTCATGTATTAAATCGTTAAAATGGAGGTATTCCGTGTTTCTTTTCAGGGCGCTCATCTATTTTGTGGTGTGCCACTTCAATTGCGTGAAGCAGTGTTGCGCGGGTCTCTTCGGGCTCAATTACCGAGTCGATATAACCTTTGGCGGCAGCCACATATGGATTTGCAAATTTATCTTTATACTCCTGAACTTTCAGTTTACGCATCTCGTCGGGGTTCTCGGCCTCATCAATCTCTTTTTTGAAGATGATGTTGGCAGCTCCTTCCGGCCCCATAACTGCAATTTCGGCGGTAGGCCATGCAAACATAAAGTCGGCACCAAGGTGGCGCGAGTTCATTGCGATATAACCTCCACCATAGGCTTTTCTAAGTATCACGGTGATTTTTGGTACGTTAGCCTCTGAATATGCATAAAGTACTTTAGCACCGTGACGAATAACACCGGCGTGCTCTTGATCGGCACCTGGCAGGTAACCAGGCATATCCTCAAGAGTGATAATTGGAATGTTAAATGCATCGCAGAAACGGATGAATCGCGCAGCTTTATCGGAGCTATCGCAATCGAGCACTCCTGCCAGTACCAGTGGCTGGTTAGCTACAAAACCAATTGTTTCGCCATTCAATCGTCCGAATCCGATAACGATATTTGCTGCCCAAAGTTCTTGAATTTCAAAGAAATCGGAGTCATCAACAATACCGCGAATCACATCGCGCACGTCATAAGGTTCGCGTGGGTCGGATGGGATAAGGTCTTCGAGTTTACCTTTTAATTTTGGTGGTTTTGGTGGGAATGAACGTGCTTTCACCTTGTTGTTCCAAGGAATGAAGGTCATCAGTTTTTTAATCTGGTCGAAACATTCTGCCTCACTATTGGCAAAGAAGTGTGCATTACCTGTAATTTCGGCATGAACCCTTGCACCACCAAGGTCTTCCATGCTTATCTCTTCGCCCAGCACGGTTTTGATTACGTTAGGGCCTGTGATAAACATCTTTGAGATGTTGTCAACCACAAACACAAAGTCGGTGAGGGCAGGAGAGTACACAGCACCTCCGGCACATGGGCCAAGAATTACCGACAACTGAGGAATAACCCCTGATGCCATTGTGTTACGGTAGAAAATTTCGCCATAACCTGCAAGTGAGTTCACACCTTCCTGGATACGGGCACCACCTGAGTCGTTGATACCGATTAGGGGAACACGCATTTTTAAGGCATGATCCATAATTTTCGTAATTTTACGGGCGTGCATCAGACCAAGCGATCCGCCTGCAACAGTAAAATCCTGCGCGAAGATACAGATTGGAGCTCCGTAGATTGTTCCGGTACCGATAATAACTCCATCGCCATGAAGTTCTTTACCCTCCATACCGAAGTCACGGGTGTCGTGCTCTACAAAAAGATCATACTCGGTAAAGGAGTCATTATCCAGAAGTGCCAGAATACGCTCACGGGCTGTCATTTTGCCCATCGCTACCTGCTTCTCAATGGCCTTTGCGCCACCCCCCATCTGAACTTTTTCTTTCCTTTTCCGAAGGTCGAGGATGTAGTTTTGTAATGACATAATAGAATAATTATGGTTTTAATTACTAATGGTCAACTTATTACAATTAAATTGATCAAAGTTTTAAGAGCACATATTTACGAAAAATAATGTGCAGAAAAAAATATACGCAAAAAATATTAATAATCAAAACTTTGAACAACTTTCACGTGAGGTCCAAAGTTAGAAAACAACACCCTATTTGGGTGCTCTATGGTATAAAATAGCCCCTATTATAGTGAATACAATATTGGGTAACCACACTGCCAATATGGGATTCATATTTCCATTTATAGCAAATGTGGTGGATACGGTCATAAACAATATGAACGCAAAGCTAAGTCCAATGCCTATACCTATGTGAAGCCCCATGCCGCCACGTACTTTGCGCGAGGCAAGCGACACTCCTATAAGTGTAAGTATGAAAGCTGCAAAAGGTGATGCAATTCGCTTATACCACTCTATTTCAAACTCTTCGATATTTCCCACCCCGCGGTTACGCTGTTCTTTTATGTAGGTGCGTAGCTCTGTATTGGTCATCATCTCAAAGAATTTTCGCTCATTTTTGAAGTCGGATGGAAGCACATTTATAGTGGTGTCAATCTCATTGCCCGATTCTATAACCTGTTCAAAACCTTTGTTGAACGACCATATGGTGTAGTTTTTCAGATTCCATCTTCCGTTGATGGTGTCGTATCTGGCAGTGCGGGCCGACATGCGCGAAACCAGCTCTTTATTATCAAATTTCTCGATATTGAAACGGTCGCCACGCTCGCCAAACGAGTAGTAACGCCCCATATACACAAATACACCGGGTTCTACCTGCATATGCATATCGCTGAGGCCGGTCTCTTTTTTGCTTTTTATGTAGGTGTTCTCAAATGCTATGCGGGTTTTGTTGGCTGGAGGTATTACATATCCTCCCAGCATAAATGAGAATATTGCAATGATTGTGGCACCGAAAAAATAGGGAAGCATCATTCTTCTAAAACTTACACCGCTCGAAAGAATGGCAATTATCTCGGTTTGATATGCCATTTTGGAGGTAAAGAAAATTACAGCAATAAAAACAAACAGCGGCGTGAAGAGATTTGCAAAATATGGAATAAAATTGAGGTAATAATCGAAAATTATTGCCTTCAGTGGTGCCTCATTCTCCATAAAGTCATCTATCTTCTCTACCATGTCGAACACCACCGATATGCTTATTATCAGTGCGATGGCAAAAAAGAAGGTGCCAAGGAATTTAATCAGTATGTATTTATCTATCCTTTTCAAGTTGATAATTTTTACGTTGCTTAATTCTCTTGTTTCAGCAATAGGTCACTTTAATTTAGAGCCTTGTGGTGAGTCGGGGTATCATTACCCGTTTCCACTCTGCAAATGTACCATTAATAATTTGACGGCGTGCCTCTTTTACCAGCCAAAGATAGAATGTGAGGTTGTGCTGACTGCCAATTTGTGCTGCAAGCATCTCGCCGGCAATAAACAGGTGACGCACATAAGCCTTGGTATAAACATGGTCCACAAATGAAGTGCCGCTTGGGTCGAGAGGCGAAAAATCGTCCTTCCACTTCTCGTTTCTCATGTTCATTATTCCGTTGGCGGTGAATAGCATTCCGTTACGCCCGTTGCGGGTGGGCATTACGCAGTCGAACATATCAACTCCCAAAGATATGTTTTCCAATATGTTGGCAGGAGTGCCCACGCCCATCAAGTATCGTGGTTTGTCCTTGGGTAGAATTGAGTTTACCAGTTCTACCATTTCATACATCACTTCGGTAGGTTCGCCCACAGCTAATCCGCCGATGGCATTTCCCTCACGTCCTTTTGAAGCAATAAATTCGGCCGATTGTGTGCGTAAATCCCTGAATGCAGCTCCTTGAACTATGGGGAAATAGGTTTGGGAATATCCGTAGAGCGGTTCTGTACTGTCAAAATGTTTTATTCCTCTATCGAGCCATCTGTGTGTAAGCTCCATTGAGTTCTTTGCATATCGGTACTCCGAATTTCCGGGTGGGCACTCATCAAAGGCCATCATTATATCGGCACCGATTATGCGTTGTGTATCTACCACATTTTCAGGTGTAAACAGATGTTTTGAGCCGTCGATATGCGATCTGAAAGTGGCACCATCTTCGGTGAGTTTGCGATTTTCGCTAAGTGAGAATACCTGAAAGCCACCACTGTCGGTAAGTATGGGGCGGTCCCAACTGTTGAACTTATGAAGGCCGCCGGCTTTTTTAATGATTTCCAACCCCGGGCGCAGATATAGGTGATATGTGTTTCCCAGAATTATCTCGGCCTTGGTGTCTTCTTTTATATCCTTGAAATGTACACCTTTAACCGACCCTACGGTACCAACAGGCATGAAAATGGGAGTTTCTATTTCGCCATGGTCGGTAGTGATTTTGCCGGCTCTGGCACTGTTTTGATTATCGGTATGTTGAAGTTCAAATTTCATATTAATATGTTGTAGTTATTGCATTATAGGTAGCATTGCAATATCTTAGTCCTTTAGTTTTAGAACGTTTATCTTGTATCTGCTAACTATAAAATGGCAATTTTAAGTGGCAAATATACAAAAAGAGAGTGTAATAATACGTCGAAAGGAGGTGATGTTGACATCTTATGAAATTAAATTAATGCATTACAGTAGCATCAAAAAAATAAAAGTTGCAATTTTGACAAAAATTTAGAGACTTGGAGAATTATATTTATATAGTTGGCATACTGGGAGTTTTCTGGTTGATACAAGCGGGTTATTATCTCCTTATAATGGGGCGTGTTTTTTGGAAAAAGCCAAGTGCCACAGGGAATTCCACCCCACCGGTATCGGTAATTATATGTGCCAAAAATGAAGAAGATAACCTAAAGAAAAATCTTCCACTCATTCTATCACAGGATTATCCTAACTATCAGGTAGTGGTGGTTAACGACTGCTCGGAAGATGATACAGAACTGGTGCTGGCACAGTTTAAAAATGAGTATGATAAGCTTTACTATACCACAATACCCGGTGATAAAAAGTTTTTTCATGGTAAGAAACTCGCTTTGGTAGTGGGTGTGAAGGCTGCAACAAATGAGTTGCTTCTGCTTACCGATGCCGATTGTGCACCCGCATCCGATAAATGGCTGGCATCGATGACTACCCAGATGGTGGTCGGTAAAGATATGGTGTTGGGCTATGGCAAATACCGCCGCACCAAGGGGCTCCTCAATATGTTTGTGAGGTATGAGGCATTGTGGAATGCTGTTCAATATATGGGGCATGCTCTCGTGGTGAAACCTTTTATGGCTGTGGGGCGAAATCTTGCTTATACTAAAACACTATTCAATAATGGTAGTCAGTTTCGTAATAATCTTTCAATGGCTTCGGGCGATGATGACCTATTTGTGCTTGAGATGGGCACAAAGCACAATAGTGCAGTTTGCTATGATCCGCAGTCGCACACCGAGTGTGATGCTCCGCAGAGCCTTAATGCCTGGATAAACCGTAAGGCAAGGCACTTATCTACCGCCACGCACTATCCCTTTGGCACAAAATTGCTCATAGGATTAGAATTATTATCGCGCTTAGGATTTTGGATATTATCTATTTATTGTTTGATTTTTAATATATTTGCACCCATTGTTTTAGCACTTATTTTTACCCGAATAATTATTTATTATTTGGTTATCTTTAAGGCACTAAAACAATTTAATGAGAAGGGTATGCTTTTTGCTGTACTCATTCTCGATGTTGTTACTCCATGTATTCAAGCAGTTGCATGGTTAAATAAGTTGTTGGGCAGAAAGAAGAGCAAATGGAGATAAATAGTAATCTGTCGGAAAAGGCAAGAGTAGATTTAATCCTGGTAGATCGTGCAGTAAATGGCGATCAGCGTGCATATGCAGAGCTTATGGGGCGTTACCGTGATGCTATTTACTTTATGTTGCTTAAAATGGTTAACAATAAGAGTGATGCCGATGATTTAACCATCGAAGCATTTGGAAAAGCATTCAGAAACCTTAGCCAATACACTCCCAATTTTGCATTCAGTACATGGTTGTTTAAGATTGCTTCTAATAACTGTATCGACTTCATGCGTAAGAAGCGCACCAACATCGTTTCGCTTGATGGTGGAGTTACTTATGAAGGTGAAGTTGAACCAACCATATCGGTAAAAGATGATAATCTTGACCCTGAAGAGAATCTTATTAGAGATCAGATAGTTGTGCTTATGCGCACTGTGGTGAAGAAATTGAAGCCCAGATATAGATTGCTTATCGAGAAGAGGTATTTTCAAGAGTTATCGTATGATGAAATATCAGAAGAGCTTGATTTACCGTTGGGTACAGTAAAAGCCCAGCTTTATAGGGCCAGAGAGCTGCTGTTCACCACCCTGAAGGACTCCGAAGTAAGAATTGATGATTGATTGAAGTATCCTGGATATACAGATGGACATTATAAAAAAGTACTTTCCCAAACTAACCGATCTGCAATATGAGCGGTTTGAGATGCTTAAGCCGCTCTATAGTGAGTGGAATGAAAAGATAAATGTTGTATCCCGTAAAGATATTGACTCACTGCTTATTCATCATGTGTTGCACTCGTTGGCAATAGCCTCATTTACATCATTTGTGCCTGGCACAAAAATTATAGATGTGGGTACAGGTGGTGGATTTCCAGGCATTCCGTTGGCCATTATGTTTCCTGAAGTTGAGTTTATGCTGATAGATTCAATAGGGAAAAAAATAAAAGTGGTAGAAGGGGTGCGCGATTCGCTGCAACTCAACAATGTGAAGGCGGCACAGATGAGGATTCAAAATGTGACAGATAAATATGATTTTGTGGTGAGCCGGGCCGTTACAGCCTTCCCCGATTTCGTGAGTATGTCGTCACATGTGGTTGCTAAGAGTCAGAAAAATGCTATCCCTAACGGAATATTATACCTTAAAGGTGGCGATTTTGAAGAAGAGGTAAAACCGTTTGGACGCAGAGCCTGCATCACCAATCTGGAACAATATTTTAAGGAGCCGTTTTTTGAAACCAAGAAATTAATACATCTTGTAGTTTGATACTTTATGTTAATAGCTATAGCTATTGATAAGAATATTAGATGAAAATAGATAAAAACGGACATTTTAATTTTGGTTGCAAAGAAAAATCATGTATTTTTGCAATCCGTAAAATGGAAGTAGAAACAAAAATCGAAAGATAAAAACACATTGCAATGAAAAGGACATTTCAACCATCTAACCGTAAGAGAAAAAACAAACACGGTTTCCGCGAACGAATGGCTACAGCTAATGGCCGTCGTGTATTGGCTGCCCGTCGCGCTAAAGGCAGAAAAAAACTGACTGTATCAGATGAAAGCAAGCATAAAGCATAAGCTGAAAATGATAGAATAAAAAACCCCGGTTTATTCCGGGGTTTTTTATTCTATATATGTTAGGTTTAATGAAATAATACTATTTTTGGATAAATATTATATCATGCAGCTATTTCAGTTTTTAATATCTAAAAAATTCTGGGCACATTTTGCCATCTCCATATCTATAATTGTGGTTGGTCTTATTGTGCTTTTTATGTGGCTTGGTAGCTATACCCGTCAGGGTGAGTCGATTACCGTTCCCAACCTTAAAGGATTTAAGGAACATCAGATAACCAATGCTCTTGATAAGATGCATCTGCGATATACCATCATTGACTCTGTGCATAAAGCTGATGCTGTGCCGGGCGCAATCATTGAGCAGATACCGGCCGAAGGTACAAAAGTGAAAAAGAATAGGATGCTGTTTGTTACCATAAACGCCTTCACTGCCGAGCAGGTGAAAATGCCCGGGCTGGTTGACTACTCGCTGCGCAATGCAGAGGTGATGCTCGAGGCTTTCGGATTGAGTAAGGGTCAGATTATATATATGCCATCAGAATACTCCAATCTTGTACTAGGTCAAAAATATAATGGCCGCGATATTGCTACTGGAACGTTGTTACCCAAAGGAGCCGTGGTTGATTTGGTGGTAGGGCAGGGGCTCGGAAACGAAACCGTGGATGTGCCCGACCTTATTGGACTTACCCTCGAAGAGGCGCGCCAATATTTAAGTGCCGAAAATATGCAGGCTATCGGTGCAATAATGAGTGATGATACCGTAACATCGGCTGCCGACTCGGTGATTGCAATTATATATAAGCAGACACCACCCGCCACCGAAGGAGCTAAAATGACCAAAGGAGCATCGCTTAACGTGTGGATTACCACCAATATGGACCTTATACTTGAGGGAATGTCGGATACCACAAAGGTGGTTAATGATGATTTATCCTTCGAAAATTTGTAATTTATTTGGTATGATTGATAAGGTTATTGATGAGTTTGATGATGTGGATGAAACAGAGGAGAATGGTGAACTCTTTGAACATTACCGATTTACCGCCGATCCCAAACAGGGATTACTAAGGATAGATAAGTTTCTGGTAAACCGCATTGAAAATGCATCGCGCACAAAAGTGCAGGAGGCCGCCGAGGCTGGCAATATTCTTGTGAACGACCAGCCTGTAAAATCAAATTACAGGGTAAAGCCCGGCGATGTGGTTACAATAGTGATGAGCTATCCGCCACGCGAAATAGAGATTATACCTCAGGATATACCGCTTGATATTGCCTATGAAGATGATTATCTGTTGGTTGTGAATAAACAACCTGGCATGGTGGTGCATCCTGGGCATGGCAACTACTCGGGCACGCTTGTTAATGCGCTTGCCTATCATCTAAAAGATTCACCACTATTTACTACCGGAGACCCCCGACCGGGGTTGGTTCACCGTATAGATAAAGATACGTCTGGCTTGTTGGTAGTGGCCAAGAGTGAAGATTCAAAGGCCTTTCTGGCACGTCAGTTTTTTGAAAAGACAACCACTCGCTCTTATGTGGCGCTTGTGTGGGGACAGCTTGCCGAAGATGCGGGCACAATAGTAGGTCATATAGGCCGTAGTTTTCGCGATCGCAAGCAGATGGATGTATTCCCCGATGGTGAACATGGCAAGCATGCCGTTACCCACTATAAAGTTTTGGAGCGATTGGGATATGTAACCCTTGTAGAGTGTAGGCTGGAGACCGGGCGTACCCATCAGATTCGTGCACACTTCAAATATTTGGGGCATCCGCTGTTTAATGATGAGCGATATGGTGGAAACCAGATACTTAAAGGAACTACTTTCACTAAATACAAGCAGTTCGTTAACAACTGTTTTGATATATTACCCCGTCAGGCATTGCATGCACAAACGCTTGGTTTCGTGCATCCGGCCAGTGGCGAGTATATGTCGTTCAGCACCCCCATACCCGACGATATGGTGCAGTGCATCGACAGGTGGCGTAATTATATTTCATCGAGAGATACAGAGTTTTAAAATATCCGAATAATAATTTTCAGCATATGAAAAAGAATGTGGCCATAATTTATGGAGGATTCTCATCCGAATCGGTAGTGTCGGAAAAAAGCCTTAAAGGCGTGATGAGTTTTATCGATACTAACCGTTACAATCTCTATCCTGTACTTGTTTCACCCACTGAGTGGTCGGTGGTGCTGGATGATAAGCATATCCATATTGATAGGGATGATTTTTCGGCAGTTATTGATGGGGCAAGAGTGAAATTTGATTTTGCTTATATCACCATCCACGGCGCACCTGGCGAAAACGGTCAGTTGCAAGGATACCTGGAGATGATAGGCATGCCACACTCCACTTGCGGGCTTCTGCCATCGGCAATCACCTTCAATAAATTTACCTGTAACACTTATCTTAAAGGGTTTGGCGTTGCTGTGGCCGATTCGGTGCTAATAAGGAAAGGTACCGATATTGATGCCGACTCAATCATTGATTCTGTTGGGCTGCCATGTTTCGTGAAGCCAAATGCCGGAGGCTCCAGCTTCGGTATTACAAAGGCAAAAAGTAGGGATGAAGTGGTGCCGGCTGTGAAAAAAGCACTTGAAGAGAGTGATGAGGTTATTATTGAGCAGTTTATTAAAGGGCGTGAAGTTACATGTGGATTGTATAAAACTGCCAAAGGAGCAACCATATTGCCGCTCACCGAGGTGATAAGCAAGAATGAATTTTTCGATTATGAAGCAAAATATACTGCTTCGATGGCCGACGAGATTACTCCTGCACCCATTGATGAGGCTATAGCTGAAAATATACGCAAAATATCATCGGCAGTGTACGATATTCTTGGCCTGAAAGGAATTGTGAGAATTGATTATATTATTGGTGATGATAAAATATTCCTGCTTGAGGTAAATACCACTCCAGGGATGACGGTTACGAGCTTTATTCCGCAGCAGATAAGGGCTGCAGGGTTTGACATCAAAGATGTATTTACAGAGGTGATTGAAGATTCACTTAACCGATAAATAGAGAGGCTGCCGATAAAATGGCGGCCTTTTTTGTAGTATTAGACATCATTTACAATGTGTTCGGTAATCAAAAGCCATTCTTTCAGCCTGTTTTTAGTTTTATCGATTTTACGCTTGCATTGAATTACTGCCTATTTCCGTAAATATTGTACTGTTCCGCTATAATCTCTGCTATTTCATCCCTGAACCATTGCGGCTCTAGGACTTCAATATTTGTTCCGTGAGACAATAGTTCCTGGCGAAAATCATAGGAAGGGCGTATATGATAACTAAACACCGAATAATCAGAATTGCTTTCTATCTCTTTTTGCGAATGATGCAAAGGCAACGCCCGAATGTAACAAGCCTGAATATCATTCACTTTAATCAATACATTTTCTGCGTTATGCCTGTCTTCCAATACTATACCAAAGCAATCGGAGAAGAACGATTCGCCATCAAAATCTTTAGGTAATTGAAAGGTTTTATCTGTAATGGAAATATTCTTGATTCTGTCTAAGGAATAGATGAGAATACGCTCTTTCCATGGATTGTAGGCAATAACGTACCACCGTTGTTTAAATACTTTGATGCAGTATGGGTAAACCTCGAATGTATGTGGAGAAGCATTCCCAAAGGATTGATAGGTTATTTCGATAGATAAACTATCTCTCATTGCTTCAATAATAGGCGTGAGGTACATTTGTCCGGATGGTATTTTCTCAAATAAAATCCGTCGTTTGAGTTTGTGGCTTTCGTTTATCAGGTTGTTGACAGCAAAAGTATTTAACAGCCAACTCCGAACTCCACCATGCTTCATGTCGTCCATATTCTCAATGTAATATTTGTATCCATTACGCTTATCACACTCAATATTAATGTCAAACATCTGTTCGATAGCTTTCCGGTGATTGTGAAAAGTCCGCAAAGGTATATCCTCTTTATCAATGTTTAATAATGACCTATGCCAATATTCATTGATTTCTTCAAATGTTATTCTGCCTCTCCGATAAATAATATCGACCAACCATACATAACGGTTGAATAAATTGGAGGTGCTGTCCTTGGCTGTTTTTTTCTTTTCCATATTATTTGTATCCTATTTTTTTTGTCTCTTCGTTTTTGTACAAAAATTCGCTTTGGCAATAACGATGAATCGACTCAATAGACGGATTTGTGTCGTTCAGGATAGAATCCACCGTAAATTTACGTACAATATTTTCAATCTGACCTCCACTGAAACTATAATTCTTTGCCAATTCCAGTCGCTCTTGTTCCGAAAGAGATGGCAACATTGTATTCCAGATTTTCTCTTTTGCCTCAATACTAGGTTTGTTGAACTCAATCTTATACAAAAATCTTCGCTCGAAGGCTTTATCCAAATTTTGGGTGAGATTGGTCGTTGCAATCATTATCCCTTCTAAGTTTTCCATCTCTTGTAGCAAGATATTCTGTATCGTATTTTCGGTCTGATCTATTGAGCTAGACCCTGCTTTTTTGCGCTTTCCGATAATAGCATCTGCTTCATTAAAGAGCAAAATGGGAGCTACTTTGCATGTTTTCAGATAAGCACGATAGGTGTCGAATATCTTCTTCGTTCTTTTCTCGCTTTCTCCATACCACATGCTTTTGGATTCGGCAATATCAACCATCATAACATCACGGCCGGTAGAGCGGGCAAGTTGATATACGGTTTCGGTTTTTCCTGTTCCGGGAGCACCATAAAACAGACAGGCAAAGCCTTTTCTCATACCGCTTTCTTCCATTCTTTTCTGGACGGATGAAAATTTATCTTGCGACAAAAGCGATGTGAGTTGGTCTATCTGTTGTTGTTCCCGTTCGTTATAGTACAGTTCTTTCGTAGTAATTCCGGTATGTAGAATAAGCCCTTTTTTGTTATCCGTTTGCTGCGCTTTTATGTCTAAGTCAACAAAAAGCTTCTCTTTGGCAGTTTCTGTTATTTTGAAATACTCTTTATCTCCGAATGAACAATCATTACAATATTCCAAGATGTTATAATTCATTAGACTGCAATGTTCATCCTGTAAACTGGATTCTATATTTCGGGTCATCCATTTTTCTTCGTATAGGTATTCAAAATCACGGAATCCGATGTGATCATCATCAAAGTTTACATATTGGTTGCAAAAAAATAACAACAATAAAAATAAATTTTCAGGTAGGTATGTTTTTTCATACTCTTTAATTTGCCTACAGAATGCCAACGATGAATTATCTTCCAGAAGAGACTGTAGTTCGCCTATTAACGCGTCGTAAGAGATTTCCTTGTTTTCTCTTTCATTGAAGAGGCGAAAAATATGTTTAAAAAGTTCGTTCGTTGTAAGACCCTCCGTGCTCTCAGGCTCATAAACGAGATTCTGTTTTATTGAGTTAATAACCACAATCGGGACTCTGTATGTGTATTTGACATCATCTCTGCGGCAACGTACTAAACGTCGTTTTTCAAGTTCATCAATATCACTCATCAGGCTGATAGTTTTAATATTCTTGCAACCCATAAATTTGGATAATTCACTAATACTAATCCTAGTATCATCGCTCTTTTCTATGAAGGCTGAAAATAAAATTGCCTGATTAGCTGTAAGCTTCATTCGCTTAGATACAAAGCTGATACTCCTTTTTGCTTTTTCATAAAACTCTTCACCTAAGCCGGAATTTTCTACCAATTCGATAATGCGCTCTATATGTTGCAATAGAGTTTTGGGTGCCTTTGTGCCGGTTTGCTTCTCAGCACAATCGTTATTTGGGGTGATTTTTAATTCTCTCATATCTTTTATTTTTATACAAAGATAGAATTAGATAATGCCAAATAATTGCATAGGTGAATGAAATTAATTATTCTATCCACTCTTCATCAGAAGCAAAACTTACTAAATCTATACTATCACCGGTGAATCCATTTTTTCTTGCATAGTCCTCGTCTATCCACCCGGTAAGTTCAAGACCAGCTTTATCGCAAAGTTCATAATACTCCCGTTCAGATATTTCTTTATTAAAATATCGTTCTCGAATTTCTAACCACTTTTCAGTCTGAGTCATTTTGTTTTATTTTTACATTATTATTTTCGCTATCTCCGCACACGCTTCCGCATCGGCCAAGGCATGATGATGGTTGTTCAAATCAAATCCTATATGCGCCGCCACCGTATGTAGTTGATGGTTCTCCAGGTTTGGATATTTCTTTTTGGCAGTTCGACAAGTACAATGAAACTCATAATCCGGATACGGTATCCCATATAGATTGTGGGCTGCTTTTAAGCAACCGGCATCAAAAGTGCTGTTGTGAGCCACTAAAGGCAGATTCTTTAATTTGGGCTTTATCTTCTCCCAAATATCCGGAAATTCAGGCTCGTAAATTGTGTCATAATAAGATAGGCCATGAACATCTGTAGCCCAAGAACTATAAAAATTGGGTCGCGGACGTATCAGGTAATACATCTTATCAGTGATTTCTCCATTCTCCACAATCACAACTCCTACACTACAAATACTTGAGCGGTTGTGGTTTGCCGTTTCAAAATCTATGGCTGCAAAGTTTAACATGCAATTATATTATTATTTTACGCTTATAAAATATCATCTGGAAACTATTGTAAATATGCGCAAATGTTTAAAAAAAACATTTGTTCATACTATTTATTTTGACAAAAATAATGTGTATGTGTACCAAATGGAGGCACAGGAGGGTGGGGTTTTAAAAAAAAACTGCCCAGATGAGCAGTTGCAATAAAAGCAATAAAGCAGTTTATTATGCTATTTCCAATCCTGTTCTTTTTACTAAATCAATCAACGGTGAATTATTATTTAGAAATCTACCTTTACCAACAAGATAAGGCTCAATTTTAGAATTCACTTTCCTAGTCAAACTCCAAATTTTACCTATCAAGTAGTCATCCTCATTTTCTGTAACAATCATAATATCAATATCACTGTCGTCTGTTGCTGTATTGGATAAATAGCTACCATACAGATATGCTTTATCAATTGTTATTCCTTCGGAGCGTAAAACAACAATGTATTTTTCCAGGATCTCTATAATTTCTCTTTTAACCATTGCCATAAGGTTTTAGTTTTTTCAAAGTATTCATTTAC